>MEKT01000118.1:0-18835 GCA_001767435.1 Acidobacteria bacterium RIFCSPLOWO2_02_FULL_65_29
CGGATCGAGCCGCACCTCGTCGCCCTTGGTCGCCATCACCACGCCGGCGCCCGCGCCGCCGCCGATCGCCGTGCCAATAGCGGCGCCCTTGCTGCCGCCCGCGATGGCGCCAATCACCGCGCCCGCACCGGCGCCGATGCCGATCTTCTTCGCGTCTTCCTTCTTGGTCGACTCCGCCTGGCGCGCGATGCGGGCGGTTCGAATGGCGTGGCGCTCGCTGCGCACCGTGAGCCGATCGAACCGGAACGCGATGGAGGCGAGCCCCTGCACTTTCCCAGACGCCCTGGCCTCCATCACGGTGCCGGCGATCTCGGAGCCCGACGGCACGACGGTCGTGCCGTCGATGACGACGGCGCGGACCAGCTTGCCGCGAACGGCGTCTTCGACCTTGCTCGTGTCCGACCCCACCGCCGTATCGAGCGTGACCTGGAGCGTCGTACCTGACGGAATCGTGACTTCCTTGAACGCCGCCTTGGGCGGCGCAGCTGGCGCGGGCGGCGGCCCCACTGCGGCTGCGGCAGGCGCGGCCGCGGACGTCGCCCCCGGGGTGGCCGGCGCGCCGGGCCGAGCCGCCGGCGCCGCAGCCGCGGGGGGCGCTCCAGCGACAGGCTGCTGCGCTGCAGCGATCGGCGAGCCCAGATCGGGTTGTGCCGCCGCTCCCGCCACCGGCGCCGCACCGGCCGGACCTGCCGCCGGCGCCTCCGAGCCCTGCCGAGCGCACGCAACACCGAGTGCCGCCACGATCACAACCGCCGTCAATGACTTCATCATGGCCCCCGTCAAGAAATTTCAGAGTTCAGAGTTCAGAGTTCAGATTGAAATCGCAGTGCCGCTTGGGGCAGTCACTTTCGCAACGCTCTCTGTCTAACCGCTTCAGATTGTTTCTTCTTCGCGGGCAAGTTGAGCTGAACCGCGGTGCCGATGAGCCCGGCGACAGCCCACGCCGCAAGCACCCACCGTTGACCAGGCGCCGGCGCCAGCGGATACAGAATCCACACATCGCCAGCAGCCGCGCGCGTCGCGGGGCTCCCCAAGCGTCCAGACGCGGCGATGGCACCGACGACGAGCAGCCACGCCCCGGCGAACGCGGTGCCGACGACGATCACGTAGCGCTCCAGCACCATCGCACCGACGGCGCCGGCTATGGACGCCATGATGATGACCAAGGCCGACGGATCGGCCGCTTCGAACTGGCTCCACACCACGTGCGCCATCAGCGCGCCGGTTCCCGCGCCGACCAGGGCGACGCCCACGAAGTACGCGAAGACAAGCGCCAGCGCGCCGGCCACGCCACCCACCAGGCCGGCCACGACCATCCACACGGCGCTGCCGACACCCATCATCGAGCTGCCGATCGCGGCGCCGAGCATGAAACCCCAGATGGCGAGCACGAACCGGAACAGCCGGTACCCGGCCAGGCAGGTCACCGCGCCGGCGAGCACGAGGACGATGGCGGCCGGCAGCTCGTAAGCTTGAGGAAGCATCAACTCGTTACGGACCTCGAAGGCATGACGTTGCCAATTATGGCTGGCGAGGCGCCCGGCGGCCAAGGCGCGAGGAGCCGGCCCTCAGACCTCGCGGCGCCCTTCGAGCGCCTTCTGGATCGTCACCCCGTCGGCGTACTCGAGGTCGCTGCCGACCGGCACGCCCATGGCGATACGCGTCACGCGCGCGCCGAGCGGCTTGATCAGCCTCGTCAGGTAGATGGCCGTGGCCTCGCCTTCCACCGTGGGGTTGGTCGCCAGAATCACCTCGGTCACGCCGTCGCCGATGCGCGTCAGGAGACTCTTGATTTTCAGATCGTCGGGCCCAATGCCCTGAAGCGGCGACAGCGCGCCCATGAGCACGTGGTAGACGCCCTTGAATTCTCGCGTCCTCTCGATGGCCCCCACGTTCTGCGGCTCTTCGACGACGCAGATCACGCGCTGATCACGATCGGCCGCGCGGCAGTAGATACAAGGATCGGTCTCGGTGATGTTGCTGCAAATCGAGCAGTAGCTCACGCGCTCCTTGACGTCGCGGACCGCCTCGACGAGCCGCTCCGTCTCCTCGCGCGGCGTCTTGAGGACGTGGAACGCCAGACGCTGCGCGCCTTTGGGCCCGATGCCGGGCAGGCGCTGCAGCTCCTCGACGAGCCGGAGGAGGGGGTCGGGAAGAGACATCGAAAGTAAAAAGTTAAAAGTTGAAAGTTAAAAGGACAGCGACGACAGCGGCGGGAAAATAAGACCGTTAGATCCTTTTAACTTTTGACTTTTCACTTTTAACTTTATCTTCATCTGAGTCCCGGCAGCATGCCGCCCATCTTCTGCGCCATTTGTTCGTCAGCCTTCCGCTGTGCGTCGTTCACGGCCGCCACGATCAGATCCTGCAACATCTCGACATCGTCTTTCGAGACGACTTCGGGATCGATCTTCAGCGACTGGAGCTGTTTGGCGCCGTTGACCACGACGGTGACCATCCCGCCGCCTGCAGTCGCCTCGGCGCGCAGCTCGGCCATCTGTTTCTGCAGGCGCTCCTGCATCTGCTGCGCCTGTTTCATCATCTGCTGAATGTTCATAAGAACCCTGTCGTTCGGCGTTCTCCGTGCTGCGTTTGACGTTCTATCTCGTTCGATTACATCTCTTCGACGTCCCTGATTTCCGCAGGGAACACTTCGAGCAGCGCCTGGAGGCCGGCGTCGGCGAGCGCCTGGTCGCGCAGCGCGGCCTTCCTGTCGGGCGCCGGCGCCTGGGAGGCCTCTCGCGTGGCGCCGGCCGCCTGGCCTTCCGCGCCGTTCCCGCTCGCGACGGTCACTTTTCGTCCGGCCACCTGCTGCGCAAGCGACTCGAGCCAGGCGCGATGCTGCTCGAACATCTCGCGCAACGCCTTTTGCGTGGCCGAGAACGTGAAGGTCACTCGATCGGCGGTGACCTCGATCGTCTGGGCCTGCGCAACCACCGTATTGTAGAAAACGCTCTTTGTCGTCCGGATCTGCGCGAGCAAGGCGTCTTTGAAGCTTCCCTTGGGCGGCTCCGACTCCGCGGGCAGGGCCGTCTGCTTGTCCTGCTGGCGGCTCGAGCCTGGCCCGGGCGATGCCGAGGGCCTTGCCCCGACCGGCGTCGAGACGGTCGCTACGAGCGGTGTCGAGGGGCCTGTCCCGAGCGGTGTCGAGGGGCCTGCCGATCGGCGCGGACTCGATGACGACGCTTCGAAACTCCGGTCCACGCCGGATCCAGCGGGAGACGACAGGCGGCTCGACGTGGACCCGACGCCAGCCTTGGCGATCAGATCTTCGATCGGCGTCAGCTTCCGGAGATAGATCCACCGAAGGAGGGCCATTTCCAGGTGATAGCGCGGCTGCGCCGCGGCCCGAATCTCGGCCTCCGCCCGGCTCAAGAGGTCGAAGGCGCGAAGCAGGTCCTCGCGCGAGAACCGCTTCGCCAGCGCCGGCAGGCGCTCGCGCTCGCTCTCGCCGGCGATCTCGGGATCGCTCACGCGCGACGGATCGACGGACAAGACGAGCAGGTCCCGGACCACGCGCGCCAACTCGCGACACACCAGCCGCAGGTCGTAGCCCATGTCGACGGCGGTACCGGCCAGGGCAAAAGCGGCCTGCGCGTCTTCCTCGGCCACGGCCTGCAACGCATCGAGCAGCAGATCCCGGCCGACGAGGCCAAGCACGGTCGACACGTCCGCGGCGCCGATCGTGGCGCCCGTGAACGCAATCACCTGATCGAGCTTGCTCTGCGCGTCGCGCATGCTTCCGTCGGCGTCGCGCGCGATCAGCTGCAGCGACTCGTCGGCGACCTGAATGCGTTCGGCGTCGGCAATCCGCCGCAGCTGATCGGCAATCGCCTTCGAGCCGATCGTTCGGAACTCGTACAACTGCGAGCGCGACAGCACGGTCTCTGGAATCTTGTCGAGCTCGGTCGTCGCCATCATGAACATCACGTGAGGCGGCGGTTCCTCGAGAGACTTCAAGAGCGCATTGAACGACGGCGCGGAGAGCTGATGGACTTCGTCGATGATGAACACTTTGTACCGGTCACGGACCGGCATGATGCCGAGGCCGGCGATGATGACCTCGCGCACGTTGTCGACGCCCGTATGCGTGGCCGCGTCGATCTCGAGCACGTCGATGTCCCGGCCCTCGGCGATCTCCACGCAGGCGTCGCACACCCCGCAGGGATCGGGCGTCGGTCCGTTCTGACAGTTCAACGCGCGCGCCAGAATGCGCGCCGTGGTGGTCTTGCCCACGCCGCGCGGGCCCGCAAACACGAACGCCTGGGCGAGCCGCCCGCTCGCCAGCGCGTTGCGCAACGTGCGCGTCACCGCCAGCTGCCCGACGACATCGTCGAACTTCTGCGGCCGCCATTTGCGGGCGAGAACCTGGTAAGCCATCTCGAAAGTTAAAAGTTAAAAGTTAAAAGTAACTTTCTGTTGCGGCCTGAACCGCGGTCCGGAAGGTCCTGCGGCACATGTCAGGATCCACTTAGCGCTGCTGCCTTCCGGCCCTGACGCGGTTCGTAGGCTGGCATTGCACAGGCTCCGGACCGCGGTGCAATCCGCAACAGCTCACTCTACTACACGGGCACATGCGTCGCGAGCAGCAGATACTTCGCCAACACCTCGCCGACGACGACGGTGAAGAAATCGACGTAGAGGATGCCGGTGGCCGACTGCGTCGAGCGAATCTTCGCGGTTTCCCACGTCATATACGACAGAAGCGCCGGCCCCGCCAGCCCGAACAGCACCCGCTGCCAGAAGAAGACGCCGCTGACCGACAGGATGTAATGGCGGAAGCTCGGCCCGAGCCCCGGCTGCCAGGTGGCGATCGCAAACACGACCGCGGCCGCGACAACCGCGATGCGCACCGCCATCGACGCCATGTGGATCTTGACCATCGACTGCAGGTGCGACGCGTGGAGCGACGGAATCACCAGATACCAGTGCCCGAGGATCATCGCCGTGCAGGCGCCGCCGAGGAGCGCCGCCGAGCTCAAGAAACTCGCGACCGTCAACGCCTGCGTGGTCATCGGCCGGCCCGACGAGGCCGCGACCGCCTGCGTCACGAGGACGACGAGGCCCGCGACACACGCGAGCGCCAGGATCGCCGGGCGCACGCGCGCCAGCGCGCGCCCGATGGTCGCCCAATACACGGCAATCGCCGCCTCCGAGACCACGAGCCCGACAAACGCGGCTCTCGCCGCCAGGCCGTCCTCGGCGGCGCCGCGGAACGCGAACGCCGCCGCCAGCAGTAGGGCGGCGAGCCCCGCATTGAAGCGAAAGAACTTCACGCCCGCCTCGCGCGAGACGACGGCGAGCGTGAAGATGATGCCGAGACCGAGGTGGGTGAGGAAGAGGTACAGGATCAGCTGGCTGTCACTTTCCAAGCCGTCGGTTGATCTCCGCCCAGTTGACGACATTCCACCACCCGCCGATGTAGTCGGCGCGGCGGTTCTGATACTTCAGGTAATACGCGTGCTCCCACACGTCCAGGCCGAACACGACCTTCTTGCCCTCCATCAAGGGGCTGTCCTGGTTCGGCGTGCTCTCGATCGCGAGCTTCCCGCCGGTGTCGATCACCCACGCCCAGCCGCTGCCGAAACGGCCGACCGCGGCCTTGGCGAACTGTTCCTTGAAGGCGTCGAAACCGCCAAACGAGGAATTGAGGGCGCCGGCAATCGCGCCCGTCGGCGGTCCGCCCGCGTTCGGCGCCATGATCTGCCAGAACATGCTGTGGTTCGCGTGGCCGCCTCCGTTGTTCCGCACCGCGGTGCGGACATCCTCGGGCACGCTGCTGATGCCGCGAATCAGATCTTCGACGCTCTTGGACTGCAGCGCCGGGTGCTTCTCGAGCGCGGCGTTGAGATTGGTCACGTACGCGTTGTGGTGCTTGCCGTGATGAATCTCCATCGTCATCTTGTCGATGTGGGGTTCGAGCGCGTCGTGGGGGTACGGGAGCGGCGGCAGCATATGAGCCATGAAGTGTCCTCCAGAGTCGCCCGAGCTCGGGCCATTGAGCGGGTCGGACGTGAGCGGAAGCCTGCGATCGTACTTCTGGCAGGAGCCGCGTGCAAGTTCTCCGCAAGCTCACGGAGGCCAAAACCCATGGGTTCGATCCTCCGTTCCTCTGTGTCCTCTGGTGACGAGTTTGTCAGGAAATGGACAACATCCGGTCCAGCGCCACCCTGGTCCAGTGCTTGCGATCGGCGGGCACCGTGATGCGGTTGTGGGTCTCGCCGGCGACGAGTCCTTCGAGGATCCACAGGAGATGGTTGGGCGAGACGCGAAACATGGTCGAGCACAGGCATCCGAACTGATCGAGCGAGAGCACGGTGCGCTCCGGCTGCACCTCGTCGGCCAGTCGGTTGACGAGATGAATCTCGGTGCCCACGGCCCACACCGAACCAGCCGGGCTCTGCTTCACCTGCCGGATGATGTACTCGGTCGAGCCGGAATCGTCCGCGGCCTGCGCGACCTCCCATGTCACTTCGGGATGGACGATGACGCGAATCCCCGGATGCTGTGCGCGAAGCTGCTCGATCTGCCGCACCGTGAAACGCGTGTGCACCGAGCAGTGGCCCTTCCACAGAATGATCCGCGCGCGCGCGACCGAGTCGGGCGTGAGCCCGCCCCAGATCTCGTTGGGATCCCAGACGACCATGTCGTCGAGCGGCACGCCCAGCTTGTACGCGGTGTTTCGGCCAAGGTGCTGATCCGGCATGAACAGCACGCGCTCCCCGCGCGCCCACGCCCACTCGAGCGTCGCTGCCGCGTTCGACGAGGTGCAGACGACGCCGCCGCGCTCGCCGCAGAACGCTTTGATCGCCGCGGCCGAGTTGATGTAGGTGACCGGGATGACGGGGGCCTTGCTGAAGGGCACAGAGCCAAGGGCAGAGGGCACAGGGCCAAGGGCAGAGGGCAAAGGGCCGACGATTCCCATCTGCTCGAGGTCGGTCCAGCACATCTCGAGCTGTTCGGGGTCGACCATGTCGGCCATCGAGCAGCCGGCGGCCAGGTCGGGCAGGATCACCTGTTGGCCAGGCGCCGCCAGCACGTCGGCGCTCTCGGCCATGAAATGCACGCCGCAGAAGACGATGAACTCGGCGTCGGGATGTTTCGCGATCTGCTGCGCGAGCTTGTAGGAGTCGCCGGTGTGATCGGCGAACGTGATCACCTCGTCGCGCTGATAGTGATGGCCGAGGATCACGAGACGACGGCCGAGCGCGCGCTTCGCGGCAGCAATCCGCGCGTCCATCTCGGCGTCGGACAAGCCGATGTAGCGTTCGGGGAGCGGTTGGCGCTCGCCGAGGTGCTCTCTCTCGTACGCCGTCAGAACGGGAATGAGCGTGCTCATGGCCAAATGGCGGTGCGCGGGTCCCTTCGTGAACTTTGTGAAATTTTTCTCAATCTCGGGACTTGAAAAAGCCAAGCTCCACAATCCCTGTCGGTGAAGCTTGGCGCTCCGTCACGAGTATAACACCGCCGCCGGGCGGCTTTATTCCGGCAGGGGCTCGGGGCTCGGGGTTCGAGGCTCGGGGCAGAACGGGACAGTCACGAGGACCCACTGACGAGATGACCAGATTTCACCTCGTTGTACAACGTGTCGCGCTCCACCGGCTCTCGCCCGGCCGCCGCGATCAGGCGCGCGATCTCCCGCGTCGTCATCGACTCGGGCGTGCGCGCGCCGGCCATGTGGTAAATCTTCTCTTCCTGCACCGTGCCGTCGAGATCGTCGACACCGAACCAGAGTGAGGTCTGCGCCACCTCCACCCCCGTCGCGATCCAAAAGGCCTTCACGTGTGCGATGTTGTCGAGCACCAGCCGCGCCACGGCGTGGACGCGCAAGGTATCGGCCGCGCTCGGCGGTGGCAGCTTTCTCATCTGGTTGTTGTCGGGGTGAAACGCGAGCGGGATGAACGCCTGGAACCCGCCGGTCTCGTCCTGCAGCGCCCGCGCACGCAGCATGTGATCGACACGCTCCTCGGCCGTTTCGATGTGACCGTAGAGCATGGTGACGTTGGAGCGCAGCCCGAGCCGATGCGCCACCCGATGAATGTCGAGGTACCGCTCGGTGCCGCACTTGTCGTGCGCGATCTTGCGGCGGACGCGCTCGGCGAAAATCTCCGCGCCTCCGCCCGGCAGCGAGCCGAGGCCCGCCTCGACGAGCGCGCGAAGGACCTGCTCGTCGGTCATCCGGTACAGATCGGCGAAAAACGCGATCTCGACCGCCGTAAAACACTTCAGGTGCACGTCGGGACGGATGCGCTTGAAGCCGCGCAGGAGCTCGGTGTAGTAGTCGAACGGCAAATCCGGGTGCAGGCCGTTGACGACGTGGACCTCGGTCAGCGGCTGATCGCGGCGCGTGCGGAGCTTGTCCCAGGCCTCCTCGAGCGACATCGTATAGGCGCCGGCATCGCCCGGTTTCAACCGCGCGAACGCGCAGAACAGGCAACTGGCGACGCAGACGTTGGTGGCCTCGAGCCGGATGTTGTGATTGAAGAACGCGCGCGCCCCGTGGCGCTTCTCACGCTCGCGATTCGCGAGCCAGCCCACAGCCAGCAGATCCGGCGACTCGAAGAGGCGGACGCCCTCGCTCAGGTCGAGACGGACGCCGGCGTCCAGCTTGTCGGCGATATCGAGAAGACCGGCTCGGGCGAGGCGCGAAAGGGGGACCCGATTCAAGCGTCACGATATGCCGAAGATTTGTATGCGCAGCGACCGCGCGCGCGGGCCGTCGAGCTCCGCCATCAGAATGCGCTGCCACTGGCCGAGCACGACCTCGCCGCCGCTCACCTGGAGCGTGAGATTGTGGCCGAGCAGGAGCGCGCGCAGGTGCGAGTCGGCGTTCATGCGATCGCAGTCGGAATGGTTCGGGTCGTTGTGCATCCATTCGGCATCGCGCGCGACCGTCTGTTCGAGGAAGCGCCGGATGTCGGACAGGAGCGCGGTCTGAAACTCGTTGATGAAGAGCGAGCACGTCGTGTGCATCGACCAGAGGCTGACGAGCCCTTCGCGAATGTTGAAGCGCCGGACAAGCTCCATCACCTGCAGGGTCAAATCGACGAGCTCCATTCGTTGATCGGTCTGCACGACGATGGTCTCACCGTGAATCGTCAGGCCGCCGGACGTGGCCCGGGCGACGCCTTCAACGGGCTTTTCGCGAGCGGTGACGGTCGAACTCTTGCTCATTGGGCTCCTCTGCATTCGTCGGCGCCGCGCCGGGCGCTTCGCCCCGATCCGCGCAGTATACGCAATCCTGCAAATGTTAATGAAAAATGGCCCTCCCGGCAATCTGTTATAGTTCGGACCACAACTTGACGCTCGCCCCGGCGGCCACGCGAAGTGGGTGAAAAGCCCACACGGTCCCGCCACTGTAAGCGGGGAGCGCACGTCTGACGGTTTGCAGCCAGCCACTGGGCTCGCGGCGGTTCGACACCCGCCGCGCCACAGACAGCCTGGGAAGGCGAGACGCGCGCGTCGATCCGCAAGTCAGGAAACCTGGTTTCGTCCGGGGGCGTCTTTTTTCGGCGCGCGAGACGCCGAAAGGAGCACCCAATGCGACCCTTCCGCCCGTGGCGGCTGGCTGACCAGCCCGCCCGCCCCGTCTCTGTCCTTGCCTTCTTCGCAGTATTCCTGGCGCTCCTCGCGCTGGCCGACGCGGCATCCGCCGCGACGATTGCCGGGACGGTCACCGATCCCGACGGCCGTGGCGTTCCGGCGGTACGCGTGATCCTCACATCCGCGCTCGGCACAGTGGCCGCGACCGAAACCGACACGAACGGCTCGTACGAAATCACCGGCCTCCCGGCAGGACGATTCACCCTCCTGGCGATCGCCGATGGGTTCCAGTCCGATCCCATCGGCGTCACGCTCTCGGCCGACGACCGCCCCGACGTCGGCGTCCGACTTCGCCTCAGCGCGATCGCGGAATCGATTGTCGTCTCGGCCTCGCAGATCGACGCGCCGCTGTCGCGCGCGGCCTCCGGCGTCTCGGTCGTCACGGAAGCCGAGCTGGACGCGCGCCAGATCGTGACGGTCGCCGACGCGCTGCGCGTCGTGCCGGGTTTGTCGGTCGCAAGGAGCGGCGGGCAGGGAGCGCTGACGTCGCTCTTTCCGCGCGGCGGCGGCTCGAACTATACGCTCGTCCTCATCGATGGCATGCGCGTCAACGCGTTTGGCGGCGGCTACGATTTCGGCCATCTCTCCGCGGCCGGCGTCGAGCGCATCGAAATTGCACGCGGCGCCCAGAGCGCCATCTTCGGATCCGATGCGATCGGCGGCGTCGTGCAGATCATCACCAAGCGCGGCGGCCGGCCGAGAGTCGAGGGGCGCATCGAAGGCGGGAGCCAGGGCTCGGCGCGCACCACGGTCGATGCGGCCGGCGCGACAGGCGCCTGGACGTGGGGCGGCGGAGCGGAGCGCTCACTGAGCGATGGCTACACCGGAGGCTCGTCGAACGGTGAGAACGTCAGCAACGACGACGACCGCCTCGCACGCGCCACGGGAACGCTCGGCTGGCGGCGGCCCGGCGGGGCCGATGTCCTGGTCACGGGAAACTTCAGCCGCGACGAGCGCGGCTATCCCGGCCCGTTCGGCGCCGATCCATCCAGCTACTATTCCGGCATCGACCGTGTCTCTCGCGGAACCAACGACACTGCCCAAATGGGCGCACGCCTCGTCCATCCCTGGTCGTCGCGAGTCCGCCAGCGCCTCGAGGCCAGCTTCACCGATCTCTCGAGCGACTTCACCAGCCCGTACGGACCGTCGGCGAGCGGCAGCCGCCGGTTCGACAGCCGCATCCAGGAAGACATCGCGCTCTCGTCGGCGTTGGGCGCGTCGGCGGGCCTCGAGATCATCAGCGAACAGGGAGCGAGCACCTACGTCACCGGCGGCGCGGGCCAGGAGATTCCGATCGAGCGCGGCATGATCGGTGTCTTCGCGGAGGGTCGCGCGGCGTGGCGCGATCGGCTGTTTGTCACCGGGGGCCTGCGCCTCGATCACGTGTCGCGGCACGCGCTCGAAGCCGATCCGCTCGCGTTTCAGCCAAGGCCAGCCTTCGCGGAGCAGACGATCGACTCGGTCAACCCGAAGATCGCGGTGAACTACCTGCTGACGCCGCCGGGAGCAACCCGCTCGACCACGCGACTTCGCGCCAGCGCGGGCACCGGGATCCGTCCGCCCAACGTTTTCGAGATCGCGTTTACCGACAACCCAGGCCTCCAGCCCGAGCGCAGCCGCAGTGTGGACCTCGGCATTGAGCAGCAGCTGGCCGGCGGCGCGTTCATCATCACAGCCACCGGGTTCTTCAACCGGTACGACGATCTCATCGTCACGGTGGGACGAGCCATCGGCGTCGCCAGCCGTTACCGCACCGACAATGTCTCCAACGCGCGTGCGCGCGGCCTCGAGCTGTCGGCCGATGCGCGCTTGCCGGTTGGCCTGGCGATCCACGCCGCCTACACGTGGCTCGACACAGAAATTCTTTCGGCCGACGGCGTCCAGGCCGCGCCCGCGCCCTTCAAGGTCGGCGACGCGCTCATACGCCGCCCGCGGCATCAGGGCGCGTTCCACCTCACCTACGCGCGGTCGGGTCTGATGACGTTCGCGGAAGTGCTTGGGCGCGGGAAGACGCTCGACCTCGAGCCGAGCTTCGCCGGAACGACCTACATCTGCCCCGGATACACCGTGCTCAATGCCGGCGCCGGCTTCGATGTGACCCGGAATCTTCAGGTGTTCGTGCGCGCACTGAACCTCACCGATCGGGAGTACGAAGAGACACTCGGCTACCCTGCTCGTCGCCGGAGCGGGATCGTCGGAGTCCGCATTGCTGCGGGCCGATAACGTCTCGTTCGCCCACCGAGGTCATGCCCCGCGCGTCCTCGATGCCGTCTCGGTCGAGGCTGCGCGCGGCGACCTCGTCGGCGTCATCGGGCCCAACGGGTCGGGCAAGACGACGCTCCTCAGGCTGCTTGCGGGGACGCTGGCGCCGTTGACGGGGTCGGTATCGCTCGAGGGCCGCCCGTTGTCGGATTGGTCCCGGCGCGAAACGGCGCGCCGCATCGCGTACGTGCCACAGGAGACGCACTCATCGTTCGACTTCAGCGTCCTCGACCTCGTCGTGATGGGCCGTTTTCCGCATCTGGGGACGTTCGCGCTCGAAGGCCCGGAGGACCTGGCCATCGCACGCCGGGCGCTGGACGCGACGGGCACCCTCGCCTTCGAATCGCGCTCGTTCAACACCCTGAGCGGGGGCGAAAAACAGCGGGTCGTGATCGCGAGCGCCCTCGCCCAGAGTGCGGACCTGCTCCTGCTGGACGAGCCGACCGCATCGCTCGACGTGGGACACCAGCTCGACGTGACGGCGCTGCTCGCGCGGCTCAACCGGGAACAGGGCGTCACGATGGTGCTGTCGACGCACGACCTGAATTTCGCGGCGTCGCTCTGCCGGCGGCTCGTGCTCTTGCGCGGAGGCCGGATGCTCGGGAGCGGCCAGACAGACGAGGTGCTGACCGCGGGCGCGGTCCGCGCTCTGTACGATGTCGAGGCCGATGTCGGCCGTCACGAGCGCGCCGGTCACCTCACCGTCACACCGATCGCCAGGGTCTGAAGGTGCGCGTGGCCTCCATTCGCGCGAGATTGGCGATCACGGTGGCGGCGTTCGGCGGCCTGCTGGTGGCCGCTCTGCTCGTCGCGCCGCTGTTGGGCTCGACGTCCATCTCGCTCGCGCGCGTGTTCGATGGGCGCGTGGCTTTCGCGGACAACGTGGACGCGCAGATCTTCTTTGTCGCGCGGCTGCCCCGCGTGCTCGCGGCCGCACTCGTTGGCGGGGCGCTCGCGTCGGCGGGCGTCGTGTTTCAGGCGCTCTTCAGAAACCCGCTGGCCAGTCCGGACACGCTCGGCGTCTCGAGCGGCGCGGCATTCGGCGCGGTCGCCGCCATTACGTTCCATCTCGACTTCACGTTCGGCGGGCTGTCGTCGATTCCACTGGCCAGCCTCGCGGGAGGGCTGGGCGCGCTCGGCATCGTGTACGCGCTCGCGACGGCGCGGCGGCGCGGACTCTCGACGACCGTGCTGCTCCTGGCCGGCGTCACCATGACCGCGTTCTTTTCGGCGCTGATCATGTTCATGCAGTACCTGGCCGACTTCACCGACACGTACAGAATGGTTCGCTGGTTGATGGGCATGCTCGACGTCGGCGGCTACGCGCCGATCGTCGCGGCGCTGCCGCTGCTGGCCGCGGCGTACGGAATCTTCTCGACGCTGCCGCGCGCACTCGACCTGCTCAGTCTCGGCGCGGATGCGGCGTCGGCCCGAGGCGTTGACGTGCTCGGCGCCGAACGGCGGGCGCTCGTCGGCGCGTCGCTGGCGACCGGTGCGGCGGTATCCATCGCCGGGCCGGTGGGGTTTGTCGGCATCATCGTGCCGCACCTCGTGCGGCTGCTCGTCGGGGCCGATCACCGCCTCGTGCTGCCGGCGTCGGTGCTGTTCGGCGCGTCGTTCCTCGTCGTTTGCGATCTCGTCGCGCGCACGATGTTCTCGCCGCTCGAGGTGCCGGTCGGCGTCGTGACGGCGATCATCGGAGGACCATTTTTTCTATGGCTGCTCATCCGCCGCGGGTAATGCGTCTCAGGCAAATCGCCGCTCTCACCCTCGTCTGTGGTGCGGGACTCATCCGGGGACCGTTTTTTCCATGGCTGCTCATCCACCGCGCGTGAGGCGTCTCGCACGAATCGCCGCCGTCGTCCTTGCGTGTAGTGCGGGACTTCAGTCCCACCGGGCGGCCGCTGGATGCAGCGCGGATGTTCAGATCCGCTTCGAGGCACTCGTGGTTGGCACTTCGATTGCGCGCCAGACGTCGGGTACTGCCGCTCGCCGGATCGTGTCGCTCGTTCCGGCGACTACCGAGATGCTGTTCGCCATGGGTGCGGGCGATCGCCTTGTGGGCGTCGGCACCTTCGATCGATTCCCACCGGAGACCGACACGCTCCCGCGCGTCGGCGGTCTCATCGATCCCAATACCGAGCGGATTCTTGCGCTCCGGCCGGATCTCGTCATCGTCTACAACACGCAGGTGGAGCTGAAGCAGCAACTCGACCGCGCGGGAGTCCCGTATTTCAACTACGAACACCGCGCGCTGCCCGACGTGATGGACACTGTCCGCGCCCTGGGCACCCGGCTGGGCATGGCACCGGGCGCAGAGAAGGTCGCCGTGGGAATGGAGCGTGCGCTGGCTGAAGTCAGCCGGTCGGTCGCAGGCAGGCCGCGACCTCGTACGATGCTCGTGTTCGGCCGGGAGCGCGACACCCTACGCGGCGTGTACGCCAGCGGCGGCTACGGGTTTCTCGCGGACCTCCTCGACGTCGCCGGCAGCGACAATATTTTCGGCGAGATCGCACAGCAGTCGGTGCAGGCCAGCACCGAAATGATCCTGGCGCGCCGGCCGGACGTGATCATCGAGCTGCGGTACGGCGATGATGCGCGCGCCTACAACATCGAAACCGAGCTTGCCCCGTGGCGGATGCTGGCGTCCGTGCCGGCCGTACGCAACAGCCGGCTGCACCTGCTCGTCGGCAACGAGTTCGTCGTCCCGGGGCCGCGGATCGTCCAAGCCGCGCAACGGCTCGCGCGAGCTCTGCATCCATGAATTGCCACGAAACCACGAAAGCACCAAGTCGCTGCGGGCCCGCCGGCCCGGCACGGCGGCCGTTACGCTGCCGCAGCTACTCGAGACGCTCGCGGTGCGCTGACACATCGGACATTTGTGCGCGCATTCCGGGAACCGGGCCTCCCAGAGCTTTGTCGGCTTTCGTGTTTTCGTGGCTTAATTCGTTTGCGATTTCGACGAGAACAGGATCGGCGCCACCTCGTTCAAGAACTGCCGCCAGACGATCCACGTGTGCGCACCTGGAATGGTGCGGAACTTATGGGAGATTCCCGCTGTGTTGAGGAACTCGGAGAACCTCTTCGCATTCGCAAGCCCAGGGTCCTCCGTTCCGATGCCCACCCAGAACAGCCCCAGCTGATCGTTGACCTTCCTGGCGTTTGCGGCCACGTCCTTGAAGGACTCCTGAGGGTTGGCGCCGCCGCCGGCGCTGAAGACGCCGATCCGGCTGAACAAGTCGAGATGTCGCAGCCCGATATTCAGCGACTGACCGCCGCCCCGCGAAAGCCCCGCCAGCGCGCGGTGATCACGATCGGCGTACACACGATAGTTCGACTGGACAAAAGGAATGAGATCCCCGATGAGATCCTTCTGAAAATCCGCCTGCTGCTTGTCCGCGGTGGCGGTGGCGTCCCAGGAATAGGCGTAGCCGACCGGCATCACGATGACCATCGGCGCCGCTTTCCTCTCCGCGATCAGGTTGTCCAGGATGACGTTCGCGCGGCCGAACGCGGTCCAGACGCTGTCTTCGCCGTCGCCACCGTGCAACAGGTACAGCACAGGCAACCGCGCGGCCCCGCGCTCGTAGCCCGGCGGCGTGTAGACGTGCACGCGCCGTACCGTGCCTGTGGCCTTCGAGTCGTACCACCGCACGTGCACCTCGCCGTGCGGGACCTGGCGCACGTCGTAGAACATCGGCCCGGATCCAGGCACATTGAGCAGACTCGACACGAGCGCGGGCCCCCGGTTGTACTTGACCGCGGGATTGCGGGGATCGAGGTGCTGTACGCCGTCGACGGAGAACTCGTACTCGTAAATTTCCGGGTCGAAGGGACCGAGCGTCACACTCCAGACGCCCTTCTCATCTTTCTGCATGGGCCGTTCGCCGACGAAGCATTCGCACGTGACACGCACGTCCGTGGCTTTGGGCGCCGTTATCCGGAAGGTGACGCGCCGGCCTGGGAGCACCTCTGGGGAACGCACAGGCGCCGGCTGGGCAGGCGGTTGCTGCGCCAGGGCCGTTTGAGCCAGGGCAGACAGCGGCAGCAGCAGGAGAAGATGTCGAAGTCGCATCTGAAGACCTCCGGAATGAAGTAGGGCCACAGGCCCGATTGTATGACACTTGTCAGACACGGTGTCGTCGATGCATCGCCGCCGTAACTGTGAAACGCCGTACTCAAGCCGCAAATTCAACCGTGACCGGTGTCGGCAGAAGGCCGGCCGCCTGGGCGTCGGCGAGCAGACGCTGCACGGCCGCTCGACCGCGGTGGCCGTAGTCGAGCGTCAGGTTGTTCACGTACATCCCCACGAACTCGTCGGTCCGGCGGCGGTCGAGGCCGCGTCCGAACTGCATCGCGTAGTCGACCGCCTCCGCGCGGTGATTCAAACCGTACGCGATGCTGTCGTGCAGCAGCTGCGACAGCGTCGAAATGGTCGCAGCGCCCAAATCGCGCCGGATGACGTTGCCGCCGAGCGGCAGCGGAAGTCCGCCCGTGCGATCCGCCCACCACTCGCCCAGATCGACGAGCTTCTGCAGGCCCTCGTCGGCGTAGGTGAGCTGACCCTCGTGAATCAGCAAGCCGGCGGACACGGTGCCGTCGCGCACTCGATCCTGAATCTCGTCGAATGGCATCACGACGTACTCGACCGACGGCGAATACAACCGCAGCGCGAGGAACGCCGTTGTCAGCTCTCCAGGAATCGCCACGCGAACGCCATCGAGCGACGAAGGACCGGCCTTTCTGGCGACGACGATGGGGCCGTAGCGGTCGCCCATGCTGGCGCCGTGCGGCAGCAGGAGGTAGCGATCGGTCAGATGGGCATAGGCGTGAAACGACACCGCGGTGATTTCGTACGTGCCTTCGAACGCCGCCCGGTTGAGCGTCTCGATATCGGCCAGCACGTGTTCCAGCTCGAAGCCAGGCGACGGCACCTGGCCGCTCGCCAGGCCATAGAACATGAAGGCGTCGTCTGAATCGGGGCTGTGGGCTATGCGGATGTTCATGGGAATCTAAGAGCTGGTTTCACCACCGGCGCGGGTCCTGTCCGAGGCCAGCCCACAGGTGCTCAGGCCGAAAAACATGATCACGGCTGACGGCCTTGCGCGCCTGCGGGCGCCCGTCATTGCTCACAGGGGCCACCCGGGCAGGTCGTGAAACCGCGTCTGGTGATCCGACTCAATTCCCCTCTCACACATCATCATCCGGATCAACCAGCGCGTAGGTCCGAGACGCGCGCCTGACGACGATGGTGAGTCCGAACCCGACAATGACGGTCGAGGCGACGAGCCCCAGATAGATTCCGCTTCCGACGAGGGCCACCGGCGCCTCGTCGAGCGGACGGTCCTCGACAATCGCGACCGCCTGCGAACGGGTCAGCGCCCGATCGGCGACCGTTCTCGGCATGATCCGCCACGAGAGAAACATGATGCCGAGCGCGATCAGGCCGACGAGCAGGAGCGGATGCCGCGAATTCTTGCGGGTGATCAGGCTGAGCGCCGCGAGCACGGCGGCGACGCCGCCCAGGCCGACGGTCCAGAGGGCCATGGTGTCGGGAACGCCGCGCAAGGTGATTTCTCCAACGATCACCCAGGGGAGGAAGGCGCTCGACGCCAGGGCCATGCCCGCAACGAGGGGGATGAGGTAGGCGCGCATGCCCGGCCGGAACATCGCGCGCAGGATCATCGGGCGAGTCTAGCACAGGGGTTTTTCGAGGCGTAGAATGCTCGTGCAGGAGGTCGAGACCATGAAGTCGATCAAGGCGATCATTGGCGATCGTGAGACAGTCGTCGTGGACCCGCTCCTCTCGATCGCCGACGCCGCCAGGCGAATGGCCGAGCGGAACATCGGCGCGGTGGGGGTCGTCGACGGCGACCGCCTCGTCGGCATCTTCTCGGAGCGCGACGTGCTCATCCGCGTGGTCGCGGCCGGTAAGGATCCGGCATCGACGCTGGTACGAGATGTGATGTCGAGCGACCTGGTGGTGGCCGAGGTCGGCGAGAGCTACGAGACCTGCCTCGGCCGCATGCAGCAGGCGCGCCTCCGACATCTGATTGTGCTCGATCAGGGGCGTCTGGCGGGGATTGTCTCGTTGCGCGATCTGCTGGCGGCCGACATCGACGAGAAGTCCGAAGCGATTACGCTCTTGAATGCCTACGTCCACTACATACCGGCGGATGTGGAATCCAAACTCAAAAGTTAGAAGTGAGAAGTCAAAAGTCAAAAGGACAGCGCGAGCTGTTGCTCTTCACTTTTTACTTCTGACTTTTCACTTTTAACTTTGAGAGTCTTTGAACTCCTCGTACCACGCCATCTGAATCGCCTCGAGCTTCGGCTCGTTCGACGTCTTCGGGTCGTCGTCGAACTCGTCGAGGTCCAGCACGCGCGCTCGTAGATCGGTAAAACGGATCGTCAGCGGATCGATGCCGGGAAACTTCTCGGAGAGCGCAATGCCGATGTCCTCGGCGTCGATCCACTTCACGGCCGCCTCCGTCTCACGTGGGGCTCCGTCCCACACCCTAACGGGCTCCCCTCTAAGGACGCCCGACCTCGCTGCGATCCCGCTTGTCGGATTTGCCGAGCTGGATGCCGCCGCCTTCCTGCACGTAGTTCCGGGTATACATCGGCAGCTCGCACACGACGTCGCCCTTGACGACCGCCTGACAGCCCAGACGGCTCTCGGTCTGCAGATCCCAGGCCGTGTCCAAGCGATCGGCCTCGTCGTCTTGCATCTCGCTCAGGTTCTTCGCGCCTTCGCGGACGATGACGTGGCAGGTGGTACAGGCGCAGCTGCCGCCGCACGCGTGCTCGAGGGGCACGTGAAAGTTTTTCGCGATATCGAGAAACGACTCGGGCTTGCCGTGGTGCGTATACGGCAGCGCGCCGTGCTCGAACTCCACGGTGGTGGCCTCGCCGTCGATGATGAAGGTGACTTTGGGCATTCGATTCACACTCGGCGGGTCCAAAGGAC
>MEKT01000118.1:18875-60818 GCA_001767435.1 Acidobacteria bacterium RIFCSPLOWO2_02_FULL_65_29
ACGGTTCATCATGACTTCCGCCAGATGGCGCGTGGCGTCGTTCAGCACGTGGGTCCACTGCTGAATCGTCTCGCGATCCGAGGAGGTCATGACGTGTTTCAATCCTGCCAGCGCCTGCTCGATACGCTTCTGCTCGCCAGGGGAGCATTCGGTCCCGGCGATCTCGGGCCAGTCCGGCGCGCGAAGCGCTTTCTCGGTGGCGATGATCACGCTTTCGGCTTCGTTTTTGACCTCGATCAGCAGCCGCGCGACGATATCGGCTTCGGCGTGCTCGAACGAATCGATGAGCATCTGTTCGACCTGCTCGTCGGTCAACCCGTAGGACGGCTTCACCTCGATCGCCTGCTCGATGCCCGTGCGGAGCTCGGCGGCCGTGACGCTCAAGATGCCGTTGGCGTCGATCTGAAACTGGACCTGGACGCGCGGCAGGCCGGCCGGCATCGGCGGAATGCCTCGGAGCTTGAAGCGGGCGAGCGATCGGTTGTCGCCGACGAGCTCCCGCTCGCCCTGCACCACGTGAATGTCCACGGCCGTCTGATTGTCGACGCCCGTCGTGAACATCTCGCTGCCGGTCGCGGGAATCGTCGAGTTGCGCATGATGATCTTCGACGTGACCCCGCCCATCGTCTCGATCCCGAGCGACAGAGGCGTCACATCGAGCAGCAGCATGTCGCGATTGCCGGTCACGAGGATGTCGGCCTGCACGGCCGCGCCGAGCGCGACGACCTCGTCCGGGTTCAGCTCGCTGTGCGGCGTTCTGCCAAAGAGATCGCCGACCAGCCTCCGCACGAGCGGGATGCGGGTCGATCCACCGACCAGCACCACTTCGTCGATGCGCGAGGGGTCCAGGCCCGCGTCCGCGAGAGCCTGCCGGCAGGGTCCGAGCGTGCGATCGACGAAAGGACGAATCAGGTCCTCGAGCTCCGCCCGCGTGATGTGTGTGCGGTAGGCAGGACCTCGAGGCCCGGCTTCGACCTCGATGTCGGTGGCTTCCCGCTCCGACAATTCATGCTTCGCCTGGATGACGGCCTTGCGGATGGTCTGCACGGCCTCAGGGGAGGCCGCGGCGGATCCGCGCACCTGGAGGTCTGCCAGCACGCGTTCGGTCAGCAGCAGATCGATGTCATCGCCGCCAAGGTGAGTATCGCCGTTGGTGGCGAGCACCTGGAAGACACCGTCTTCGACGCGAAGGATGGAAATGTCGAACGTCCCGCCGCCAAGGTCGTAGACGGCGATGAGACCGGTATGCCGCTTGTCGAGCCCGTACGCCAGCGATGCGGAGGTCGGCTCGTTGATGATGCGCAAGACTTCGAGACCCGCGATTCGCCCGGCGTCGCGAGTCGCCGTACGCTGCGCGTCGTTGAAATAGGCAGGCACGGTGATGACCGCGCGATCGACATCGGGGTCGATGTCGCCCTCGGAGGCAAAGTGCTCCTCGGCCCGCCGCTTCAGCTCGCGCAGAATGAAGGCGGAGATTTCCGGGGGTGTGAACTCGCGATCGCCGAGTCCGATGCGCACCACGCCAGCGGCCTCTCCGGTTCCGACGCGGAATGGAAACAGGCGGGCCTCGTCCCGAACATCGGCGGCGCTCTTCCCCATGAACCGCTTCACCGAGTACACCGTGCGGCTCGCGTCGGTCAGCAGGCGGCGCTGCGCTTCGCGGCCGACGTAGACGGTGCCCTCGGCCGGCACGGACACGACCGACGGCACGAGCGCGTCGCCGCTTCTGTCGCGGATCACGACAGGCGCGCCGTCCTTCACGTACGCGACGAGGCTGTTCGTCGTGCCGAGGTCAATGCCGACCACTTTTCCCATAAGCGACGGTCAACGCGGAGATCGCAGAGTGCGCGGAGCCCATGCTCTTCGGTCTCCGCGGTCTCTGCGTCTCACGTGGCGATCTCTCTTTCGATGCCTGCCAGCAGATTGTTGATGTAGTTGCGTTCGAGCATCCGGTCCCGGAGCGCCTCGAGCGCCTGGCGTCTCTCTTCCACGGGCGCACCGCGGTCGAGAAGCGCGTCCCATCTGGCGGCGAGCTCGTCGAGGTGCCGTTCGTGCGCCTTGCGTTTCGCGTCGATTGGCTGCCTCGCGCGCTCGAGCCGTCCACGCCACTCGGTCTCGGGCGCGCCGCTCGCGCGGCGCTCGCGCACCTCGTCGAGCTCTTCGTTGAGCGCAAACACTTCTTCGAGCAGCGCCGGCGGCACCTTTGCGGCCACCCCGCCGCCAGACGCGCCGGCGTCGCGTTCGGCCGCCGCCGCGCCACCCACGCCCTCGAGCTCCAGCAGGTAGGCCATTCGCGACACGGGCTGCTTGAGCGTCCGGTACGCGTCGTTCAGATACGACGACCGCTCGAGGCTTGCGCGACGTTCGGCGGGCGTCGCGTTGTAGAAGTAGTCGGGGTGAAACTGCCGGCTCAGCGTTCGAAAATTCTGTTCGAGCGCCGCCACGTCGAGTCCCAGCTTGCGCGGCAGCCCCAGAAACGTGAAGTAGTCGCCGTGCCGCCCGAGCGTCAGAATCTTGGTGCACTGCGGGCAGAAATGGACATCGACGGCCGCGCCCCCGCCGCAGCTCCGGCAAATCTGCACGACAGACATGGTGAGGTCGGGAGTCATGGTTACCAAAGATGAGATTGCAGAATGGCAGAATGGTCGACAAACCCTGTCCGTTCGTACGTCGACCCGTTCCTTCCTGCCATCCTGAAATTCTGCAATCCTGCAATTCGACGTCTTAGGCTCCGAAGGAGCTACCGCACCCGCAGGTCGATTTCGCGTTCGGGTTATTGAACACGAAGCCCTTGCCAATGAGGCTCGTGTCGTAGTCGAGGACCGTGCCGTTCAAGAACAGCAGGCTTTTCTTGTCGACGAAAATCTTCGCGCCGTCCGGTCCGTCAAACACTTCGTCGCCCAGGCGCGCCTGCCGCTCCCACGAGAACGTGTAGCTCAGCCCCGAGCACCCGCCGCCCTTGACGCCGACGCGCAGTCCGCCCTCGTCGATGCCCTGCTTGGCCATCAACGTACGAATCTTGCGAGCCGCGGTCTCACTAATCTGAATCATCGGGTGGCTAGTCGAATTTGAGGACTCCTCAACTCCTCAACTCTTCAACTCCTCAAATTAGAGGCTCACGCCGTCGGTTGTGCGTGCGTGTCCACCGTCTTGCCCGCGCCCTGCTTCTTCTTGTAGTCGTTGATCGCCGCCTTGATCGCGTCCTCCGCGAGGACCGAACAGTGAATCTTCACCGGCGGCAGGCTCAGCTCGTTGACGATGTCGGTGTTCTTGATGGCCAGCGCCTCGTCGACCGTTCGGCCTTTGAGCCACTCGGTCGCCAGGCTCGAGCTCGCGATCGCCGAGCCGCACCCGAACGTCTTGAACTTCGCGTCATCGATCACACCGGTCTCGGGGTTGACCTTGACCTGCAGTTTCATCACGTCGCCGCACTCGGGCGCGCCGACCAGGCCCGTGCCGACGTTCGGATCCTCTTTCGGCATCGAGCCGACGTTGCGCGGGTTCTCGTAGTGGTCGATGACTTTGTTCGAATACGCCATTTTCGGTCTCCTCAATTCAGCTATCAGCTGTCAGCTATCAGCTCCGACGAATCTGAACTCTGAACTCTGAACTCTGAAATGTCAGGTTCCTCAGTGCACTTCCCACTGCATCGTCGACAGATCCACGCCTTCCTTCGCGAGCTCATAGAGCGGCGACATCTCGCGCAGGCGCGTCACCACGGACACGAGCTTGTTGGCGACATAGTCCACTTCTTCTTCGGTCGTCCAGCGTCCGAGGCCGAACCGGATCGAGGAATGCGCAAGGTCGTCGCCGGCGCCGAGCGCCTTCAGCACGTACGACGGCTCGAGGCTCGCCGACGTGCACGCCGACCCCGACGACACCGCCACGTCGTTGATGCCCATCAGCAGCGATTCGCCTTCGACGTACGCGAAGCTGATGTTCAGGTTGTGCGGCAGCCGGTGCTCGATCGAACCGTTGATGTAAATCTCGTCCAGCCCCTCGTGAAGCTTCTTGTTCAGGCGCTCACGCAGCGCGGTCACCCGAGCCGTGTCCGACGCCATTTCGAGCCTGCAGAGCTCGGCCGCTTTCCCGAATCCGACAATGCCCGGAACGTTGAGCGTGCCCGATCGCATGCCGCGCTCGTGGCCGCCGCCGTCGATGATCGGCGACAGGAGCACGCGCGGATTGCGCCGGCGCACGTACAGCGCGCCAACACCCTTCGGCCCGTACATCTTGTGCGCGCTCATGGCGGCCATGTCGACCTTCAGGTCGTTGACGTTGAATGGAATCTTCCCCACCGCCTGCACGGCGTCGGTGTGGAACAGGATGCCCTTCTCCTTGGCGATTGCGCCAATCTCGGCGACCGGCTGCACGACGCCGATCTCGTTGTTCGCGGTCATGATCGTGATGAGAATCGTCTTGTCCGAGATGGCGGCCTTCAGATCGTTCAAGTCGACCAGCCCGTCCTTCTGCACCGGCAAATACGTGACCCGGTAGCCTTCCTTCTCGAGCCGCTTGCACGTGTCGATCACGGCCTTGTGCTCGGTCACACACGTGATGATGTGATTGCCCTTTTCGCGATACATCTCGGCCACGCCCTTGATCGCGAGGTTGTCGGACTCGGTCGCGCCGCTCGTGAACACGATCTCCTTCGGGCTCGCGCCGATGAGGTCGGCCACCTGCTTGCGCGCCTTCTCCACGGCCTCCTCGGCCTCCCAGCCGAAGGGGTGGTTGCGGCTCGCCGCGTTGCCAAAATGCTCGGTGAAATATGGCAGCATCGCCTGCACCACGCGCGGGTCGACCGGCGTCGTCGCGTGGTAGTCCATGTAGATCGGAAGCTTGATGGGCATCGGCATCTTTCTCTCAGCGGCCCCGAAGGCGCCGCACGGCTTCAGACATGCGAGTGGAGCACAGCGGCCCGCGCCGCCCCAACCGGTGGTGGATCGGCTGCAAGCTCGGCGATCGTGCACTCGCCGAGCGCCGAAAGAATCCGTTCGCGCACACGCCAGAGCGGATCGCGCACGTTACATTTCGCGTACTGCTCGCACGCGCCCTCATCGACCGAACAGGCGGTCACGGTCACCGGTCCGTCGATCGCCTGAATGACGTCGGCCACCGAAATCATCGCGGGCACGCGCGCCAGCTGATAGCCGCCTCGCGTGCCTTGGTGGGATGCCAGCAGGCCATGGCGGACCAGGCGCTGCAGCACCTTGGCCAGCAGCTCGATCGGAATGTCGTACTGCTCCGCGATTTCGCGAGCGTTCGACGAGCCGCGGTCTCCCCGAAGCGCCAGATGCTTCATGGCCATCAAGGCGTAATCGGCTTTCTTGGACAGTCTGAGCATGTCGAGATTCTTGCGGTCCGCTATATCCGACCGTATGAGTCCTATATTAACACAGCCCCAGCGGCCTGCTAGTACTTTGGCTGGCTCGGATCGACCGTGTCGATCCAGTCCAAGATGCCGCCCTTGTGATTCAGAACCCTCGTAAACCCAACAGACCGAAGGAAATCCGCCGCCTTGGCGCTCCTGCCACCCATCTTGCAACTGACGATGATCTCGGCGTCTTTGTCGAGCTCGGCATAGCGGCGCGGCACTTCACCGAGCGGAATCAGCACGGTGCCGGGAATCCGGTTGATTTGATACTCATTGGGCTCGCGAACGTCGACGAGCGTCAGCGTGTCGCCGCGATCGAGGCGCTGTTTCAATGCGACAGACGTGATTTCCAGTCCATTGCCGTGAGCCTGCGCGGCGCTCGACTCCGAAGCGGCTGGGCGGATCCCGCAGAACTGTTCGTAGTCGATGAGCCTGGTGACCGTGGGATGGGTGCCGCAGACGGGGCACTCCGGGTCCTTCTTGAGTTTCAGCTCGCGGAACCGCATGCGAAGCGCGTCGTAGATCAGGAACCGTCCGATGAGCGGCTCGCCAATGCCGGTGAGCAGCTTGATGGCTTCGGTCGCCTGAATCACGCCAATCACGCCGGGCAGCACACCGAGCACGCCACCCTCGGCGCAGCTCGGCACGAGCCCCGGCGGCGGCGGCTCCGGATACAGGCAGCGGTAGCACGGTCCGTCTTTCGCCGCGAACACCGACGCCTGCCCCTCGAAGCGGAAAATACTGCCGTACGCGTTCGGCTTGCCGGTGAGCACGCAGGCGTCGTTGGTCAGATACCGCGTCGGAAAATTGTCGGTGCCGTCGAGGATCACGTCGTACGGCTCGAACAGCCTCAACGCGTTCTCCGACGACAGCGCGACCTCGTAGGTCTCGACGTGCACGTTCGGGTTGATCGCCAGGATCCGGTCCTTCGCCGACGCCAGCTTCGAGCGGCCGACGTCGGGCGTGCCGTGAATAATCTGCCGCTGCAGGTTGCTGAAGTCGACGACGTCGAAGTCCACGAGGCCGAGCGTGCCGACGCCCGCGGCCGCCAGATACATGGCGGCCGGCGATCCAAGGCCGCCGGCGCCGATGCACAGGACCTTGCCGGCCTTGAGACGCCGCTGCCCGTCGAGCCCCACCTCAGGCATGATCAGGTGCCGGCTGTAGCGTGTGATTTCGTCGTTGTTCAGTTGAGGAAGTTCTCGAGCCACGTCGTTACTCCCAGCCTCCGGCTACCGATGGAATGATGCTGATCGTGTCGCCCGGCGACACCGGCGTCTGCTCCTTGTCCAGGTAGCGGATGTCTTCGTCGTTCAGATACACGTTGACAAAGCTGCGCAGCTTGCCCTGCTCGTTGTACAAGTGCGCCTTCAGCCCGTTGTGCTTGGCCGTCAGATCGGCGAGCAGCTCGCCGACCGTCCGGCCTTCCGCTTCGACCGCGTCCTTCTTATCGGTGTACGGCCTGAGCGGAGTGGGAATCAGGATTCTCGTCGCCATGAATCTGGCCCTCATCGAAGTTGGTCCGGTCCTCTCTCAGGTACCAGACGGTCATGTCGCGCGCCGCCCCGGAGGCGACCGCCACGATCACGTACGCGAAGTTCGGCCACGCATGGTCGAGGTCGTACGTCGACGGCCGCGCCGGGTGATCGGGATGTGAATGATAGAACCCCATCAGTTCGCCGCCGAGCTCGGTCGCACGCCGTTCGGCCAGCCGGTAGTCGGACGGACGCACCAGAAAGCGCCGCCGCGGTCCTTCTTCGGTCGTGTTCGGCAACGCCACGGCGGCCGTCACGCGTCGCGAAGCGCCGACCAGCGCGCCGCAGCATTCGTGCGGATACGTGTCCTCACCGTGCCGCCGAATGGCCGACGCGACACCGACATCAAGCGTCAGACGCCCGTCACTCATCGGCCGTCCAAAAAGACTCTGACAAGTACTTCTCCGCGCCGTCCGGAAACACGGTGACCACGACGCCCTGTCCAATTCGCCGCCCGACCTGCAACGCCGCGTGGAGGGCCGCGCCCGCCGAGATGCCCACCATCAACCCCTCTTCCCGAGCGAGCCGCCGAACCGCGCGGTGGGCGTCTTCGGTCCTGACGCTCAGGTTCTCGTCGGCGAGCGTCGCGTCGTAGATCGCCGGCACCATCGCCGACGGCATGTGCTTCAAACCTTCGAGGCCATGAAACGGCGAATCTGGCTGGAACGAAATGAGCTTGATCGCCGGGTTGAACCTTCGCAGCGCGCGGCCGGTGCCCATGAAGGTCCCGCTCGTCCCGAGGCCGGCCACGAAATGCGTCAGACGCCCACCGGTCTGCTCGATGATTTCGGGGCCCGTGTGTTCGAAGTGCGCGCGCCAGTTGCCGTCGTTACTGTACTGATCGGGATAAAAATAACGCCCGGGCTCGTCGGCAACCATCTGCCGAACGCGCCGAATAGCGCCGTCGGTGCCTTCGAGCGGATCGGTCAGTACCAGCTCCGCCCCGAGGGCGCGCAGAATCAGCCTGCGCTCCGGACTCGCGTTCTCGGGCAGGCACAGCTTCACCTTGTAGCCGCGCGCGGCGCCGATCATCGCGTAGGCGATACCCGTGTTGCCCGACGTGGCATCGATGATGGTTAAGCCGGGCCGGAGCACGCCCGACGCCTCGCCGTCCGCGATCATCCTCGCGACGGCTCGATCCTTCACCGACCCGCCCGGATTCTGCCACTCGGCCTTTGCGTACAGCTGGACCCCGGGCGTCTCTCGTTCGAAATGCGGAAGGCGCACGAGCGGCGTGCGGCCGATGAGATCGAGAATCGACGTGGCCGTCAGGAGAGCCGGTTCAGCAGCTCGGTTCAGCGGTGAAGACGATGATCCCGACGGCATGGCGAATATACGACCATTGAAGTCCGGATTATAACATCCCCGCGTTTGCTATACTCGCCGGGCCCGGGCGTCGCAGTTCAACTGGATGACACAACCCCTTCAAACACAGCCACATCCGGATGGTTTCGTCCGCATGGGCGGTTGGCTCTTCAGCCGACGCTCGTGGGTGCCGCTCCCAATCGTAGCGGCCATCTTGGCCACACCGTCGCCGCCGCCCTCGGTCCCGCTGCTCGCGGCGGGGATGCTGACGGCGGCCGCCGGCGAGCTCGTGCGTCTCTGGGCCGTGCGGCACATCGGCGTCATTTCGAGGACGCGAAGCGACCGGCTCGGCCCGTTGATTGCCACAGGCCCGTTCGGCCTGGTCCGCAATCCGCTCTATATCGGAAACGTGCTGTTGTGGGTTGGCTTCACCGTGAGCGCGGGACTCCTCTGGCTCGCGCCGGTTGTGACCGCGGTGCTTGGCGTCGAGTACCACGCGATCGTCCGGTGGGAGGAACGGCTGCTCGAAGCGCGGATCGGGGAAGCCTACGGGATCTACGCTCGCCGCGTGCCGCGGTGGAACCTATTCAGTCGCCAGTCGCCAGTCGCCAGTCGCGAGTCGACAGTCGCTGGAGTGTTCTCGTGGCGCGAGACGCTCTTCAGCGAGCGCGGCACGCTCGTGGCGATCGCACTTGGATACTTGCTACTGTGGGTGAAGTTCACAGTCAACAGTTAACAGTCAACAGTCGACAGTGGGTACACCTGTGAACTGTCACCTGTTGACGGTCGACTTCGTGTCTTCGCGACGCAGCGACTGCCAGAGGTACCAACACGCCACCGACCGGTACGGACGCCAGGTCTCGCCAATCTGCAGAAGCTTCTTCGGATTCGGGCGCTTTCGCAGCCGGTAGAGCCTTTGCACGGCGTTCATGATGCCAAGGTCGCCGACCGGCAGCACGTCGGGCCGATGCAGGCGGAACATCAGGAACATTTCGGCGGTCCATCGGCCGAATCCCTTGACGGCCGTCAGCCGTTCAACGACGGCTTCATCGCTCAGCAGGTCGAGATCGTCGAGCTGGAGCCGTCCGTCGCTGAGGCGCGCCGAAAGATCGCGCATGTACGCGAGCTTCTGTCCGCTGAGGCCAACGCCGCGGAGGGTCTGGTCCTCGAGCCGATCGAGCCCGGGCGCGGTGATGAGAGCGCCCGGAAAGAGCGCGGCAAACCGCGCGAAGATCGTCGCGGCCGCTTTGCTCGAGAGCTGCTGCCCGACAATGGCTCGCGCCAGCGCGGTCAGGTGATCGGGCTGCTGGCGGCTGGCGAGGCCGCAGGGCCCAATCTGCTTGATGGTCCGGCCGAGCACTGGATCGCGCCTCATGAGCAGGCGCCGCGCCCGCACGTAGTCGTCGGGTGTGAGAGACGGGGGAGCGCTCACGCCGGGCACACGATTCGGGACGCGAGACCGTGCGCGTTGGGTGGACGCAATTGGAGGATCCGAGCGGGAGTCACCTGAGGCTGAGTATATTAGCAGCCGGTGGCTCGACCACACGCCTTCAGGCCTCTATGACGCCTCTACATGGAATCATGGTGCTCGACCTCACCCGGGTGCTCTCGGGCCCGTACTGCACGATGCTCCTGGCCGATATGGGCGCCCGCGTCATCAAAGTCGAGCAGCCAGGCAAAGGCGACGACACACGGGCCTGGGGGCCCCCATTCCTTCAAGAAGAGAGCGCGTACTTCCTCAGCATCAACCGCAACAAAGAGAGCGTGACGATCGACTTCAAGCAGACGGAAGGCCGTGCGGTTCTCGATCGGCTGATCGCGAAATCAGACGTCGTCGTCGAGAACTTCCGCCCCGGCACGCTCAGAAAGCTCGGGCTCGACTACGCGTCGCTGGCTCCGCGCTACCCGACGCTCGTGTACTGTTCCGTCTCGGGCTTCGGCCACAGCGGGCCGCGCGAAGGGGAGGCCGGATACGACGCCGTCATGCAGGCCGAGGGCGGGCTGATGAGCATCACGGGCGCAGCCGACGGTCCACCGTTCCGGCTGGGGGTCGCGATTGCGGACATCGTGTCGGGCATGTTCGCCGCCCAGGGCGTGACGGCGGCGCTCTTCGCTCGCGACCGAACCGGTGCCGGCCAGGCGGTCGACATCGCGATGCTCGATTCGGTTGCAGCGTTGTTGACGTACCAGGCGGGAATCTATTTCGCCACCGGCACGGCGCCGACGCGAATGGGGAACCGGCACCCGACGATCGCGCCGTACGAGACGTTTCGCGCATCCGACGGAGATTTCGTGATTGCGGTCGGGAACGACGGGCAATGGCGGCGCTTCTGTGAGGCGACCGGGTTTCCCCTGGACACGCGCTTCGCGACGAACCGGCAGCGCGTGACGGCGTACGCCGAGCTCAAGCCGCTTCTCGACGCGCGCTTGGGCACCGGCACGCGGTCGCATTGGATCGAGGCGCTGGGCGCGGCCGGCGTGCCGTGTGGATCCGTTCGCGATCTCGACGAGCTCTTCGCCGACCCTCAAGTGGAAGCACGGTCGATGACGGCTGAGGTCGAACACGCGACCATCGGCGCGCTGCGGGTGCTGGGCACGCCGCTCAAGTTGTCGGGCACGCCCCCCTCGGTCCGCACCGCGCCACCGACGCTCGGCCAGCACACCGAGGCCGTACTCACGCGGGACCTTGGTCTGACCGCCGAGGATGTGGCGGCGCTTCGCGCGAAGGGTGTTGTGTAATGGAGATATCCGAGGTCAGGAAACGACTGCTTCACACGATGGAACGCGCACGGCGCGCGGCCGCCGAGCGGCGCGCGCGCGTCGACCAGGCCTCGCGCGACTACGACGACTTTCTCGAGCGGATTGCCGCGCCGCTCTTCCACCAGGCGGCCGCCGCGCTCAAAGCCGAGGGGTACATCTTCAACGTGTTCACGCCGGGCGGCAGCGTGCGGCTGATGTCGGAGCGCGCGGCCGAGGACTACATCGAGATCGCGCTCGACGCCTCGGGTCCGGAGCCGATCGTCGTCGGCCACAGCAGCCGCATCCGCGGCCGGCGGGTCCTCGAATCCGAGCGCCCGATTGCCGACGTCGCGATTCGGGACCTGACCGATGAGCACGTGCTGCAGTTTGTATTGGAAGAGATCGCGCCCTTCGTCGAGCGCTGATCGGGGCTCACGACTAACGACTATCGACTAACGACTATCGACTATGCCGGTCTCTCGATGAGCGACGTGTCCAGACCGTACCGCTTGAGCAGCGCCAGGAAACCCGCGCGATCCGCGGCCCGGTAGTACGCCTCGCGGACGTCAACCAGACCGTTCTGGACGTAGCCGACGAGCGCGTCGTTGAGCGGTGTCATCCCGTACGGCCGGCCACCCTCGATCGCCAGCGGCAGCTGCGAGGTCTTACCCTCGGCGAGCACGCTCCGCACGGCCGGCGTATTCAGCAGCACTTCTCGGGCCGCGACGCGGCCGCCGGTTGTCCTGCGGAGCAGAACCTGCGCAACGACGCCGCGAAGGTTCTGAGCAAGCGACAGCTGCACCTGCCGCCGGTACTCGGGCGGGTGCAAGTCGATGATGCGATCGACAGCATCGGCCGCACTGTGCGCCGGGAAGCCGCCAATCACGAGCTGGCCGGAGGCTGCGGCGTCGAGCGCCAGGTTGATCAACCCGGGCGTCCGCACCTCCTGGAGCACCAGGACGTCGGGATCCTCCCGAAGCGAGGCGCGCGCCACCGCCAGCATCTCGTCGGTGCCGCCCCGCACTTCGCGCTGGCTCACGAAGGATCCGATGCGCTCGTGCACCGCGGTGATCTCACGCTCGATCGTGATCACGTGGTCGCGGCGCGTGCGGTTGATGAGATCGACGAGCCCCGACATCAGCGTGCGCTTGCCGCTCGAGCGCGGTCCGGCGACGAGCAGCAATCCCTCCGGCTCGATCGCGAGCGCCTGGATCTCTCGCGAGAGACCCAGCTGCTCCGCGGTGACCATCCGCATCGGCATGAGGCGGAAGACGCCGCCCGAGCCTCGATGATCGCGGAAGCTCATGCAGCGGACGCGGCCCACATCGGGCAGATCGCAAATCCACTCGCTCGCGACGCCGGTGCGGAGCGCCTCGGCGTTGCGCTCCGGCATGAGCGTCAGCAGCAGCGCTTCGACGTCGTTGGGACCGAGGACCGGTGCGCCGTCGATCGTGTGGATGTCGCCGTCGACGCGGATCGAGGGACGCGACGCCGACGACAGATACAGTGTCGACGCCCCGCGAGCCGCGGCCAGGCGCAACAAGGTGTCGAGGCCCGCGAGGGCGTCGCCAGTCAGCCGCGGGGGCGCGTCGGGGCGGATGGCACTGCGCGCCAGCGGCAGCACGACGCCGGGCTGCGCAAACGGAGTCTGAGGTCCAAACGGAGCGGCGGCCTGCGGCGGCGGCGGTGGCGGAACGGCGACCGGCCGTTGCACGGGAACCGACGGCGCTGGCGGCGCGAGAGGTGGCACCGCAGGCGGCGCGAACCGCACCGGCGGTGGCGCCGCCATGGGAGCCGGTGGCCTGGCGACGACCGGCGTCACCGGGGCTTGCGCGCGCGGCGCAGGCGGCGGCGCCAGGGGTGCGACGGCCGGAGCCACAAACTGCGCCGGAGCCGCCGGTTCGGCGGCCGCCGCGGTCTCAGCTCGAAGCTTCGTGACCAGACCGGCCAGGGCGTCCGCCGAAGCGTCGCGCGGCGGCGGCGCGATGACTGGTAACTTCAGGGTCGGCTGGATCGTGGGCTGCGGCGCTTCCGGCGCCGGCGCTTGCCGGGCTGCAGAAGCGACCGGCGGCGCCGATGCCACCGGCGGCGCGGCCGGCGCGTGGCTCCAGAGTTGGGCGCTGTCCGGTACTTCGAGGCCATCGACGTCCGGGGCCGCCACGTGAGCAACCGCTTCCGCGGCTGGCGGAGCGATCGGCTCGACAGACTCCGCCGGCGCGCTTCCATCGACCGCCACGCTGCGACGGCGGATCTCGGCCCACAAATCATCGCCGCCACGGGCGGCCACCACGGTGAAATGCTCGCCAGGAAACTCGACGATGGGCGGCAGCTCGAACTGCGCCGCGCCAAATTCGTCGAGCGCGCGCTGCGACTCGATCGGCAGAAGCTCGTTGACGATGCCATTGACCGCGTCGAACGTCAGGCCTCGAGTCGCGAGATCCACCTGGCCGGTCGCGGTGACGATGTACGGCTTCTCGCCGACGTGCAAGACGAGCGCTTCGCCGTCGGTTGTGATGATCGCCTGGAGAAGCGACGGTACGAGACTCATCCCCGTAAAGTCTCGGTTCGAACGGGGTTAGGCTTTAACACCCGGCTTCAGTGCGCCCATCTCGTAGACGCGCACGAGCTCGACCAGCTTGTACCCCCGTGTCTGGTAGGGCGGGATGATCCGTTCGGTTCTGAGGTACTGAAGCATGCTTTCGTCGGCGTAGTCGCACGCGCCTATCGCTGACATCGCGGCCAGCGCCTGCTCGAGGCCCTCCATCGTCATCGCTTTGTCGCTGACGACCCGCGTCATTGGCAGGACGCCGAATCGTCGTCCGGGCTCCTGGCGCGAGACGACCGCAAACTTGACGAAGATTTCGTTGCTGATGAAGTTGTAATCGGCCTCCGATCGGCTGGCCGGCGCGTCCTCGACGCGGACGAGCTCGACCGCCTTCAGCTGCTGCAGATGATCGATCAACGCCTGCGTAAAGGCACCCTCGCCCGACCACTTCGAAACATCAAGATTCATAAGAGCCTGAATTTGAGGATTTGAGGATTTGAGGATTTGGCGAGAATCATCCTCACATTCGCCTCACATTCTCCCCTTCTCAAGAATCCTCAAGTCCTCGCAAATCCTCGAGTCCCCAGTCCCCAAGTCCCCAAATTCCCAAATTCTCAGATTCTCAGATTCTCAGATTCTCAGATTCTCAGATTCTCAGATTCTCAGATTCTCAAATCCTCAAATCCTCAATTCCTCAATTCCTCAAATTCAGATTTCCTGTATCCCTGGTGGATAGCCATCAACCCGCCGAGCACCCGGTGGTGCCGCACGCGCGAGAACCCGCGCTGCTCCATCAACCATGCCACGCCCGCCGCGCCCGGATACCGGCGGATGGACGCCGGGATATAGCGGTAGGTATCCGGATCGCGGTGGAGGATCCATCCGAGCACGCTGCCAACGAGGGCGAGGTAGGCGAGATACCAGAAGCGGACGAAGGCGTTTGCCGGGCGGTCGAAGTCGAGGGAAAGCGCCTGGCCCCCCGGCTTGAGCACACGGGCGATTTCATCGATCGCGACGCCGAGATCGGGCACGTTTCTCAGCCCGTAACCGGTGGTCACGAGATCGAACGACCCCGAGGCAAACGGGAGCGCGGTCATGTCACCCACAAGGAAGAAGGGTGACGGCCCCTGACCGGCCTTGCGCCTCGCCAGCTCGATCATTCGCCAGGTGAGGTCGAGCGCGACGACCCGGGCGTGACGAGCACCAACGACAAATGCGATGTCGCCGGTGCCGGTGGCGAGGTCGAGCGCACGGGTGCCTGGTCCTGGCGCCGCGAGGTCGACCAGGCGGCGTTTCCAGCGGCGGTCCTGGCCGTAGGACAGCAGCACGGTGATGAGATCGTACCGATCGGCAATCGTCGCAAAAAGGGTTCGAACATAGCGGCGCTTGCCCTCGAGCGTCGCGATGGCTTCGTGGATGGACATACTGTTGCCAATGGACAGCTCGCGCGTGATCGCGAGCCCGACAGTCAACAGTCAACCGTCGACAGTTCACAGTCGAACGTTGCTGCCTGCCGACTGTCAACTGTGGACTGTCAACTGTCAACTGACAGGCGATAATATCCCCATGCTGCCGTCGAGCACGGTCGAGAACTATTTGAAGGCCATCTACCACGGCCAGTCGCTGCTGCGCGCTGGCGCGAGACTGGTGCCGATGGGCCAGGTGGCGCAGGCGCTGAACGTCACGCCGGGGACAGCGACGACCATGGTCAAGGCGCTGGCCGAATCGGGACTCGCCGAGTATGAGCCGTACAGCGGCGTGCGATTGACGAGCGCTGGCGAGAAGCTCGCCGTGCTCGTCCTGAGGCGCCACCGTCTCGTTGAGCTGTTTCTCGTACAGGTGATGGGGATGAGCTGGGCCGAAGTGCACGACGAGGCCGAGCAGCTCGAGCACGTCGTCTCGGAGCGCTTGATCGAACGCATCGACGAGATGCTCGGCCATCCGACGCACGATCCACACGGCGATCCCATTCCGAGCCCCGAAGGAACGATCACCGCGCCCGATTTCGACAGCCTGCTGACGTGTCCGATGGGGACGCCCCTTCGGGTGACGCGGGTGGCGGATCAGGATCCCGCGTTTCTCCGGTTCATCGAGAGCAACGGGTTGAAGCCGGGGCAGCCCGTGGAAGTGGAAACGCGCGACGCCGCAGCCGACTCGGTCCGGCTGCGTGGGCGCGATCGCGCGCCGGTGACGATTGGAGCCCGGGCCGCGTCGAAGCTGCTCGTGGAAGTCGATCGAACGCGGTCCTGAATCCCCCGAAATGCCGGCCGTCCGGCTCGATCGGCTGCCTGGGGTCAGAGTGGGGTCAGACCCCACTCTGACCCCACAGCACGGTCAACAGATCGGCTGGCGCCTCGACCATATGATCCGTCTCGCCAAGATCCTCCGTTGGCACGCCTTCGAAACCAAAACCGTAGCCAGCCAGGCACATGTGCGAGCCGGCGGCGCGCGCCGTGCGCCAGTCGATGAGCGAGTCGCCGACGAGCACCGTCTCAGCCGGGGTGACCCCGGCTGCGGCGACCAGGTGGAGAAGCCCAGCCGCCTGGGGCTTGCGGGGAAACGGTCCGTCGCCGCCGACGACGCGGGCGGGCGGAAAGTGATGGCCAAGACCAAGTCCGTCGAGAATGTGTCTCGCCGCGGCCAGCGGCTTGTTCGTGAGCACGGCGAGCGGCGCGCGCGCGGCGAGCGCAGTGAGCACGTCTGGGATCTGCGGGTACGGCCGTGTGAACTTCAGCAGCCGGCTGTTGTAGATCGCAAGGAACCGCGGGAGCGCGTCGGCTGGCTGCGCGCAACCAGCGGTCGCAAACGCGCGCTCGACGAGCCGAGCGGCGCCGTCGCCCACCATGCGGCCAATGACGTCCTCCGGCAGCGGACCGCGACCGCACTCGGCAAGGAGCGAATTGGCAGACTCGGCAAGGTCGCGGCGCGAATCCACCAGCGTTCCATCGAGATCGAACACCAGCAGGCGGAAGGTGGAATTTGAAGATTTGAGGATTTGAGGATCTGAGGATTTGGCAAGGGGGTTCACGGCAAGGCCTCGTACAATTCTCAAATCCTCAAATCCTCAAATCCTCAAATCCTCAAATTCCGCTGTCATTCGCTGTACTCCGCGAACGAGGTTGGGGTCTCCCACACCTTGACGCGCACGACGGGAAGCTCCTGGCTACGTGCGTAGTCGTAGATGAGCCGGGCAATCCGCTCGACGGTCGGATTGCTGTCGAGCAGATACAGCGGCTCGCCCAGGCTCTGTAGCGGCGCGACGAGCGGGTCGTCGTGCCGAAGCACCATCTTGTGATCCAGCTCGCGATCGATCCAGCCTTTGACGATCCGCTTGATATCGCTGAAGTCGCACACCATGTTGCGGTTATCCAGCCGATCGGTCCGAACCTCTACTTCGGCGACAGCGTTGTGGCCGTGCGGGTGCTTGCAGATCCCGTCGTAGTCCAGCAGTCGATGCCCGTAACAGAAGTCGATGCGCTTGGTCACTGAATACATAAGGCTCGAATTTGAGGATTTGAGGATTTGAGGATTTGAGGATTTGAGGATTTGGCGAAATCTTCGAATTTGAGTATCTCAGGATACTTCAAATAAAATCCTCACATCCTCAAATCCTCCAATCCTCAAATCTCGGGTGTGCTGCTATCGGGTGGCCTGGATAGCGCGGTGCTCCTGTGCGAGGAGGCGTCGCGTGCCGAGGTGCAGCCGATCTACGTGAGCGTCGGTCTGGCGTGGGAAGCGGCCGAGCGCGCGTACGTCGAGCGTTTCCTGTCGGCGATCGATGGACGATTCGCCGTGCGGCCGCCTGCCTATGTCTCGGTCGACATGCGCGACGTCTACCCGGCCGCCCACTGGGCGATCGTCGGACGCCCGCCGGCGTACGACACACCGGACGAAGACGTCTACCTCCCAGGCAGGAACATCGTGCTCCTCGGAAAGGCGGGCGTGTACTGCGCAGGCGCCGGCATCAACCGGCTCGCGCTTGGCACGCTCGATCACAACCCGTTCCCGGACGCGACCCCCGCGTTCCGCCACGCCATGGCGGACGCGCTGACGAAAGGGTTGGCCCAGCCGCTGGCTATCGACGCGCCCTACGCGCAGCAGAGCAAGTCTGAAGTCATTCGACGCGGCGTCGCGCTCGGCCTCCCGCTCCAACTGACGCTGTCGTGTATGAATCCGGTCGCGGCGAAGGAAAGGGCCGGGCACGCGCTGGCGCGCCACTGCGGCTGCTGCAGCAAATGCCGGGAGCGGCACGATGCGTACGTCGACGCGGCGCTCGCTGATCCGACCGACTACGCCGATGTGCGCCACATCGGCGGCTAGACAGCGTCGGCTTTGGGCTTTGGGCGACATCCATTCATTTCAGGATCTTCCCAGTCTGATCGACCCATCGCCCGATCGCACGCGAAGCTGGCGACCGCCCTCACCGAGTCTGGCTTTGATCGATCGCCTTGTGCTTTGCGCGGTCTCCGAAAGCGAGCGGCTGCTCACCGACACCCGGCCGTCGCTCGTGTGGGCGTCGAGCTCGGCGTTGAAGCGATCGGGCAGGTCGATCGTCACCGAGCCGTCTCCGGTGGACACGTCCCAATCCTCGGTCGCTCGGCTCCCCAATTCGGCGCGAATTCGCACGCTGCCGTCGCCCGATCGGGCGCGCAACGTCGACAGTGTGCCGCTGGCGACGATGCTGCCGTCGCCGGTGCCGACGTCGAGGCGCCCGTCGATCTGGTCGAGGCGGATCGATCCATCGCCGGTCTGCGCCCTGATGTCGCCCGATAGGTCGTGTCCTCGAATCGAGCCGTCGCCCGAACGCAGCTCCAGGCGCCCTGTGAGGCGTTCGACGGTGATCGAGCCGTCTCCGCTCGTTGCTCTGAGGTCGGCCGACGCCGGCATCGACACGATCAGCCGGGCTCCACGGTTGACGCCCCAGCCGCGCCGACCTGGCCTGAGCCGCGCCTCGACCGTCACGCGGTTGCCGCTCTGCTCGGCGATGACCTCGATGTCGGCCACCATCTGGCGGTCGAGTGCGTGCTTCTCCACGACGACCAGCACTTCGGACTGATCCCACGACCGCACTTCGATCGAGCCATCGAAGGTCGACAGCACCACATCGGGCTGTCCGCCGGTCGGGAAGCGTTTCTCCTCGCGCTCGACGTAGCCGAGTCCCCCCGTCGCCACGATATCGACACAGCCCGTAGCAGCCAGGACGAGGGCGAGGACGGAAACCGCGCGAGACACACGAACTAAGCCTGGGAAGGCCATTGCAAACCTCCGAACGGTGAGACTTTCTAACTTCTGACTTCTCGCTTCCAACTTCAGGTTGGTTTTTTTCAGCTTTCCGTTTAGACGGATCAATCGCTGAAAGCGTTCGGCGAAGGGGGTCGGGACGGGGTTTCGGGTTTCCGTCTTCTTATCGCCGGGTGAACCCCAGTTGGCCGCCGATGTAGGTCTGGACCACCGAAAACCTGGCGTCGAGCACGACGAGGTCGGCGACGGCGTCGACCGCGAGCACGCCGTGGCCAACGAGACCCATCTCCCGGGCAGGCGTCGTCGAACACATGGTCGCCGCGTCGACGAGGGAGAAGTCCATTCGCTCGACGAGCGTCCGAAACGCGCGATCCATCGTCACGACACTCCCAGCGAGCGTGCCGTCGTCGAGATGGGCGGCCGATTCCGCGGCTGTAATCGAGCGTCCGCCGAGCATGCCGCGGCTTCCCACCGGCAGCCCGGACACCGACGTGCCGTCGGAAATCGCCATCATCCGCGCCGGACGCTTCGCCGCGACCGCGGTGCGCACGAGTGCAGGATGCACGTGAAACCCGTCGCAAATGAGCTCGGCCGCCACATCGTCGGTCTGAAGAACGGCGCCGGCCAGACCGGGCGAGCGATGGCCGAGCGGCGGCATGCGGTTGAAGAGATGAGTGGCCTGTCGGGCGCCGGCGCCAATCGCCGCCAGCGCGTCGTCGTAGGACGCTGCCGAATGGCCGAGCGACACGAGATGACCGCGGGCGGTCAGCCAGGCGATCAGGTCGAGTCCTCCCGCGATCTCTGGCGCGAGGGTGACGATGCCGACGTCCGGCGCGGCGCGTTCGATCTCGCGAAGGATGTCGGCTCCGCCCCACCCCGGCTCGCGCTCACTCGGCGGCTGGTCGCCGCCTCGCTCGGGCCGCAGGCACTCCCCAGCCGTCCAACCGTCCAACGCCGCTCTGGCGCTGCGCAGACACGCGCGCGGCTGCGCGCCGGCGAAGTCGGGGCTGATGAAGTTGCTCTCGAGATGGGCTGGCAACACGCGCGCCGCGCGTGGCTCGGGCACCGCCCGCGCCTGTCGGACATCGGCCAGGACGCGTCGAATCGCGTCGGGCGCGCAGGCCACGGTCGTCGGGCAGAACGCGGTGACGCCGTACCGAGGAAGGCGGGCGGCCAGCGCCGGGACGGCGCCGCCCGAGTCGAGCACGTCGACGCCGTCCACGCCGTGGACGTGCACGTCGACGAACCCCGGCAGGATGTAATGCCCGTGAAACGCGAATCCTGGAGCGGCGGGCCCGGCGCCCTGACGAATTTCGGTGATTCGATCACCGTCGATGACGATCGTGCCGGGCGTCAAGATGCGGTCAGGCAGCACGAGCTCGGCGCCTGACAACACGATCATCGCGCGGTCGACGCTCCTAGACGGGCGGCGCCAATGGCGGGCGCGTCGCCGCCGAGCACTGCCGGCGCGATCGTCAGCGCTTGCATCATCGGCACGGGCAGGCGTCGGGCGATTTCGGCCCGCACCGGCTCGAGCAGCAAATCGGCGTCCACGGCCATGATGCCGCCGAGCACGAGAATCTCGGGGTCCGCGATCGCGACAAGGTTGGCGGCCGCCATCCCGAGATACTTCGCGGTGTCGCGCATGACCGAGACCGCCACGCCGTCGCCGGCGCGCGCCGCCTCGAGCACGTGCGACAGTGACACCGCGGCCAAGTCACCGCCGGCGGCGTCCTGCACCCTCGACCGGTCGCCGGCCTTGATACGCCAGATCAACCGTCGGACGATGCCCGAGGCGGCCACCTCGGCCTCGAGGCAGCCAATCCTCCGGTAGTCTTCGCGTTCCACGGGGTTGAGCGCGAGCCACGCGGCGGCAGCGGCACGGCCCCGCGCGCCCGTCATCGGCAATCCGCCGCGCAGGATGCCCGCGCTGGCGTGATCCGCAACGCCGAAGAAGACGACGTCGGTCGCCCCGCGCGCCGCGCCCAGCCAGGCCTCGGCCACGGCCGCGGCCGTGCCCGAGCCCACCGGCCTCTCCCCTTGGCGCGCGAGCGTGATTCGTGAGGCCAGGGCCTCCATGGCGGCCATCGACGACGACGCGTCCGGGTTGGTCGACGACACGCCCGTCGTGCCATCGGGAACGGCCGTCTGTTCGAGGGCCGCCAGGGCCGCCGCCCCGACATCAGCGTTGGCCACGGCGGCGCGCGCGCGGACCCGCCCATCCTCGTCGAGGACCACGGCGACGGCGCCGGCGGCGAGCAATTCCAGCCCTCTCATTGGACTATCTTCATGCTGCAGTTCGAAATCCGCAATCTGAAATATGAACCCCTCGCAGTGCGTGATGAACGCCTGGCATCGCACCGAGACGGGCGAGACGCCCCGCCGGGGCGGGACGCGAACGTTCACTGGCGACGACGCACGGAACGCACATCCGATCGTTCCCAATCGGTCTGGACGTGGAGCTTTCTGCCTTCGAGCGGCAGGGCCGCGGCCGCCGCCGCTTCGCCCTGAAACAGCACGCCATCGACCCGCGTCAGAAGCGACTCGAATTCGCGTTCGTTGGGTGCGTTGATCACCAGCACGCCGCTCGTCTCCTGAGGAGGAAACCGACGATCGTCGAGATAGTCGCGATCCAGCGTCACGAGCGTCCGCCGAAGCTGCTGCGCGAGCCGATAGTGCCGGGCGTCGGGCGCGCGGCGCAGCTCGTCCTCCTCGAGAACAAACAGCACGTCCCACTGAAGCCGGACGCGCATATGCGCCACGAGGCCGGCGGGCACGTTCGCGTCGGCGTAGATCCGCGGGCGCGGCGACAGGCGTCCGCTTCTCACTTCTTCTTGTCCCTCGCGGCCCTGGCCTGCCGCGTCAGATCGGCCACGAGCTGCTCGCGGTGATGCAGGAGCTCCTTGCGCGGGCGCCGGCCGTTGGGCGATCCAATCGCGTACTCGCAAAAAATCGGGAACGCAATCGTCGAATCGCAGTACGCCACGACCGTGTCGGGCAGGACGCTCGGATTGATCTTGCCCCAGCTGACGGCTTCGGCCGGCGTCGCGCCCGACAACCCGCCCCAGACGACCTGGTCGGTCGTGATCTGGATGAAGTAGTCGTTGCCGCCCTTGGGAATGCCGTACACCTCCCAGAGCGTCGGCTGCGCCTGGAGGTAGAAGTTCTTCGGCGAGCCGCCGCCGAGAATCACGCAGCCGTTCCGTTTCCCCGCGAGCACAATCGCGCAGACCTCGTTGACATCCTTGTTGGGATCGATCATGAGCCGACTGCCGTTCATCAGCTCGTGGTACGCGATGTTCATGCCGATGGAGCTGTCGCCGGGCGACGAGGTGTAGAGCGGCACGCCCGCCAGTGCGGCGCGCGCCACCACCGAATGCTCCTCGCAGCCCGGGAAACGATCGAGCAAGTCGCGTCCGAGCCTCTCGTGGAATTCCGACGTGGCCACCGGCTCGTTCAAGCCCGAACGGACGATGAAATCGCGGATATAGGCGTCGGTCTCGAGCAGCACCGTCGCCGGAAACAGCACGTCGTAGATGCGGATGACGCCTTCCTCGTAGAGCTCGACGTCGTTCAGAAACGGGGAGCCGCGGTACAGCGTGAAATTGAGCGCGTAATGGAGGTCGTGATAGAGGTTGGCGCCGGTCGAGATGACGAAATCCACCAGTCCGCGGTCCATCAGCTCGATCACGCATCCGCCGAGTCCGGCTGGCGTCATCGCGCCCGCAATAGTGAGGCCGATGGTCGTCTCGTTGGCGGGCGCCAGCATCTTCGTGGTGAAAATCTGGCACGCCTCCGACAGCCGCCCGGCGTTGAAGGCCTGGAAGCCCTCGTCGACCAGAAGTCGGACCTCGCTGCCGCCCTTTGGACGGTAGTAGCGAATCGGTTTGCCGGAAAGAAACTGCTGGCGAGTCTTCCCTGAGCCGGGCGCGCGGTGCGGCAAGTAGGATCTCCTGTGAAAAATAGCTTAACATCGACGGTTGTGACTGGCGAGTCGGGGTGGATCGGGTGGGTGCTCTTCGGCCTGGCGGCTGCCGTCGCGCTCCTCGGCGTCTGGATCTGGCGAAAGGGCCGGCCGTTCGCCCAGGGCGACGTGTTCCGGGCGAGCCGCATCAGCAGCGGCAATCGCCTGTTTCCCGTGCAGGTGCTCATCACGTCGACGAGCGTCGTGCACTACACGCCGCAGTGGATTGGCAAGCTCGAGGAAACCATCCACATGGCCCATGTGGCGTCGGTGAAGATCGATACGGGCCTCTTGTTTTCGAGCGTGCTCATCGAAACGAGCGGCGGCACCCATCCCATCGCCTGCCGCGGCCATCGGAAGGGCGACGCCGTGCGGATGAAAGCCTTGATCGAGCGGTATCAGACCGACTATTACCGGCAGGGCGCCGCAACTAACACCCAGGCGGTTTCCGGCCGATAACGTAGAGACCGAGATGGACGACCTGACCTTCAGCGCGCGACGGGCCACGTCGGGAACGACGGTCCGGACCGCAGAGCCGACCGATCGGGAGGCCCGATTCCGCACGCTGGTGCAATCGCCGCTGCGCGCGGGGATCCTGCGCTACCTCAACTCGCGCCCCGACGAGGCGTTCGACGTCGAGTCGCTGATGCAGACGTTCGGGCGCTTGCGGCTCGACGTGGAAAACTGCGTTCGCGAGCTGGCCGATTTCGGCGTCGCTCGGCAGGTGTCCGAAGCCCCCCCGCAGTACGCGGCAATCCGACCGGCCGACACGGCGCTGGCCGACCTGCTCGACCACTTTCTCGAACGCCGCGCGGCCGTCAGCACTGAAGATCAGTCGCCGTCGGTCCAACGCTTCCGCGAAATGATCGGCCGCGACGAGAAGATGCTGATCGTCTTCGAATGGATTCGCACCGCGGCCAAGTCGGACATCTCCGTGCTCATCCTGGGTCCGACCGGATCGGGCAAAGAGGTTGTGGCGCGGATGATCCACGAGCTCAGCCGGCGGACCGATGCGAAGTTTCAGGCGGTCAACTGTGCGGCGCTGCCAGACACGCTGTTCGAGTCCGAGATCTTCGGCTACGAGAAAGGGGCGTTCACGGGCGCGCACGACCGGAAGCCCGGCCGGCTCGAGCTGGCCAACGAAGGCACACTCTTTCTCGACGAGATCGGCGACATGTCGCTCATCGCGCAAGCCAAGCTCCTGCGTGTGCTCGAGGAGCGGCGCTTCGAGCGGCTCGGCGGCCACAAGTCCATCCACGTGGATTTCCGCCTGATCTCGGCCACCAACCGCCCGCTCGAGCAGTTCGTGCGCGACGGCCGGTTCCGAGAGGACTTGTACTACCGTGTCAACGCATTCGCCATCCGCCTGCCGTCGCTCCGGGAGCGGCAGGTCGACATCCCGGTTCTGGCGCAGCGCTTTCTCGCGCGCTACTGCGCGGCACAGGGGATGCCGCTCGACAGCAAGGGGTTTTCGCGGGAATCCCTCGACCTGCTGATGGCCTATCCATGGCCGGGCAACATCCGCGAGCTCGAAAGCACCGTGTCGAGGGCCGCGCTGTCGGCGCCGGGCCGCAACATCCGCGCGTCGGACGTCGAGTTCCTCCACGCGAACGCGCCCTCGGCGCAGCCCACCGGGGACCGGCTGCCGTCGCTCGCCGAGGCCGAGCGCGCGCACATCGTACGGGTGCTCGAGGCGGTGCAGTGGAACAAGAAAGAGGCGGCGCGGGTGCTCGACATCAGCCGGGGCACGCTCTACCGCAAGATCGTCGAGTACACCCTGGAACCCGAGCCGCGGTCCGGCGACGGCCGCCGCACTCGCGACGAGGGCGCGTAACAGCCGGTGGCGCGCGTCGGGCGACGGGGGTCTGACGCTCGTCTGTTTCTGGCGTATCATTATTGGGTCCAGCCGGCTCCCCCGGCCGTTGTGCCTGTTCGCCCGATGTCCCAAACGCTCGTCAGGCTCGTCAGGCTCATGCTCTTCCGGGGCGGCAGCCGATGAAGGACCTTCCCTTCGCGGCGCGCCTGTACGTGGCGACCGTTCTGGCGGCCGGCGCCTTGGTGCTTGCGCTCTTCGGTCCGCCGGCCGTTCAGAACCTGCAGAACGTCGCCCTCTTCGCCGTCCTGCTCCTGCTGTCGTCGCTCGCGTCCGCGCTCAAAGTCAGTCTTCCACTGACCACGAGCGGGTCGACGATGTCGGTGTCGTACGCGGTGGATTTCGCGTCGCTGCTGCTGCTCGGCGCGGATGCCACGATGCTGGTGGCGGCGACGAGCGCGTGGAGCCAGTGCACGTTCCGCACGCAGACGCGGTCGCCGCTGTATCGCACGCTGTTCAGCATGGCCTCGCTCGTGCTGACCGTGAAGGCGACGGGGCTGGTCTACACCGGGCTGGGCGGGCCGGCGCCGGGGGTCGAGTTTTCCTGGCAGATCGCCAGGCCACTGGTCGGCGCGGCCACGGCGTACTTCGTCTGCAACACGGCGTTCATCGCCACCGCCATCAGCCTGTCGTCGCGGCAGCCCATCCTGCGGGTCTGGAACGAGAACTTCCTCTGGAGCGCGCCGAGTTACTTCGTCGGCGCGATGGCGGCCGCCGGGGCGGCCTGGGTGATCGATCGCGGCGGCTACTGGATGGCGCTCCTGTCGGCGCCGCCGCCGTACCTCATTTACCGGACCTACAAGATCTATCTCGGGCGCATCCAGGATCAGCAGCGCCACGTGCAGCAGGTGTCGGATCTCCACCTGGCCACGATCGAAGCGCTGGCGCTCGCCATCGACGCCAAGGACCAGACGGCCCAGAGCCACATCCGCCGCGTGCAGGTCTACGCCGCGGGACTGGCGCGTTCGCTCGGCATGCCCACGGCCGAGATTCAGGGCGTCAAGACCGCGGCGCTCCTGCACGACATCGGCAAGCTCGCTGTGCCCGAGCACATTCTCTCCAAGCCCGGCCCGCTCACCCAGGAGGAATTCCAGAAGATCCGCATCCACCCCCAAGTAGGCGCCGAGATCATCAGCGGCGTGCCGTTCCCCTATCCAGTGGCGCCGCTCATCCTCAGCCACCACGAGCGTTGGGATGGCAAGGGCTATCCGTCGGGGCTCAAGGGCGAGGAGATCCCGCTCGGCGCGCGCATTCTCTCGGTCGTGGACTACTTCGACGCGCTGATGTCGGAGCGGCCGTACCACAAGGCGATGAGCATCGAGGCGGCCGTCGGTCTGCTGAAGCAGGAAGGCGGCAAGGCACTCGATCCGCGAGTCGTGGACACGTTCATCGAGATGTACCCCCTCCTGTCCTCGGAGGCCGACTCGAGCCGGGAGCCGGCGCGCAAGCTCACGCGCGTCGCGACGGACGCGCCCGCGGCGCAGCCGGCCGTGGGGTTTGTCAACGAATCGCCCGCCCGCACCAGCGTCTTCGACGACATCGCCCTCGCCCATCGGGAGATTTACGCGCTCTACGAAATCGCCCAGGCCATGGGTAGCAGCCTCGGCGTGTCGGACACCATGGCGCTCATCTCGTCGAAGTTGAGCAACATCGTGCCCTTCTCGTGCTGCGCGCTGTTCCTGTACAGCGAGGACTCGGAATCACTGCGGTGCCGCTTCGCCACTGGCGTCGAGGCGGACGTCGTCCAGCAGCTGTCCATCCGCAACGGCTACGGATTGACCGGCTGGGTCGCGCGCAACCGTCGGCCGCTCGTCAACGCGAGGCCGAGCGCCGACTTCGAGGCCGCCGGCCTGGTCAACCAGACGACCCTGCAGTCGGCGCTCGTGTGCCCCCTCGTGTTCAACGATCGGTTCATCGGCACGATCGCCGTCTATCACACGGGCAATTCGGTCTACACCGACGACCATCGGCGCCTGCTGGATCGGATCTCGGAACAAGCCGCCGCCGTCATCTACAATTCAATCGTCTTCGAGCAAACACAGGAAGACTCGCTCACCGACCCGCTGACCGCGCTGCCGAATACGCGGTTCATGTTCATGCATCTCACGCGCGAGCTCGCGCGCGCCAATCGCCTGAAGACCGAGGTGTCGCTGCTCGTCATGGACCTCGACAACTTCAAGGAGATCAACGACACCTACGGCCACCACATCGGCGACCGGGCACTCAGGGAGGTCGCTGGCGTCCTGCGCGCGGGAATTCGCCCCTACGACATTTGCGTACGGTACGCGGGCGACGAGTTCATTGTCGTGCTGTCGGGCTGCGACGGCGAGGAAGCCGAGCGCAAGCAGCTGGAGCTGCAGCGCGCCGTTGATCACCTGCAGTTCGAAGCGCGGCCGGGCAAGCAGCTGGCGCTGGCGGTCAGCGTCGGCGCCGCCGTCTTCCCGCATGACGGCGACTCCTACGAAACGCTGCTCGCGACGGCCGACAGCCGGATGTACCGCGACAAGACCCGGCGAAAGAAGAAGGCGGCCGGGTCGGTCGTCGCTAGTCGTTAGTCGTTAGTCGCTAGTCGTTAGTCGATCCAGTCGGGCTTCACCCCGGTCACGGCCGTCCAGACGAGGGCGGCGCCGGTCGCGCCCGCCACGAGGCTGAGGCCCTCGATCCACCACGCGTCGAATCGCCCCGCCAACCGTACCCACACTGCCGGGAGTGCGAGCAGCACGCCGACAGCCAGACACAGCCCGCGGCGGCGCACCAGCCGCAGCACCGCGCCGCGAACACGACGGATTACGGGCATCGGGTAAATCGAGTAATCGGGTAATCGGGTAATCGGGCAATCGAGTAATCATATGCGTTGTGCTGATGACGCTGCGGATTCGGGAGGTTCTCCCGGCGACGCCGCGGGCGCGCGTCGTCCGACTCGACCTCGTCGGCCAACACCTTCCGTATCTTGCGGGACAGGCCGTGCTCGTCGCGAGCCACGGCTACGAGCGACGACGGCCGTATTCGATTGCCGTGGCGCCCGAAGACGTCGAGCGTGACGGCTGGCTGGAGCTGCTCGTGGGGGTCGATGCCTCTGGTGTGGCAGGCCCGCACCTGAGCCTCGAGTGTGGGGCGCTCGTGGACGTCGAGGGGCCTCTGGGCCGCTTCACCTTCTCCGCCGGTCCCGGCGAACGACGATTCGTCTTCATTGCCGGCGGCACCGGCATTGCCCCGCTCCGGGCGATGCTCAGACACGCCCTCTCGGAGCCGGGTCGCCGAATTGGATTGTTCTACAGCGCCCGGACGTCAGGCGAGTTCGCGTTCGAGCCGGAATGGCGGTCGCTCGCGCGCGCGGGACGCATCGAGTTCCGTCAGACCGTGACGCGCGAAGCGGACGAGGACTGGACTGGCGCTCGAGGGCGCTTCGGTCCGGGCGATCTCGCGCCGCTCATCCACGATCCGAAACCCGTGTGCTTCATCTGCGGACCTCGATCGTTTGTCGAAGAGATGCCGAGAGTGCTCGGTGAGTTGGGCGTCGGCGCCGATCGAATCAGAGTCGAGGAATGGGGAAGTGAAAGTGAAAAGTCAGAAGTGAGAAGTTAGATGCCCACGGCGTGGAAGCCGCCATCGACCATCAGCACTTCGCCGGTGACGGCCCGCGACGCCGGGCCGAGGAGAAACATCGCGGCGTCGGCGACCTCGGCCTGCTCGACATTCTTTCGAAGGGGCGCACGCTCACGATAGACCTGCAGGATGCTGGAGAATCCCGAAATGCCGGCGGCCGCCAGTGTCTTGATCGGGCCAGCCGAAATAGCGTTGACGCGAATCTTTCGAGGGCCGAGATCGCTCGCGAGGTATCGGACCGTCGCTTCGAGCCCAGCCTTCGCGACGCCCATCACGTTGTAGTTGGTGAACACCCGCGTGCTGCCCAGATACGTGAGCGTCAGGATGCTGCCGCCGCCGCGCTTCTCCATCAGCGGCTGCACGGCGCGCGAGAGCGCGATGAGCGAGTACGTGCTGACGTCGAGCGCGATGCGAAAGTCCTCTCGCGTCGTTTGCACGAACGGATGATCGAGGGCGGACGAGGGCGCGAATGCCGCGCCGTGCACGAGAAAGTCGAGCCCGCCGAACTCGCGTTCGAGCGTCGTCGTCAGCGCCGAGATCTGATCGTCGCTGCCGACATCGCACGGCAGCACGAGCGGGTTCTCGAGCTTCTCGGCCAGCTCGCGGACGTTTTCCTCGAGCCGCGCGCTGGGATAGGTCAGGGCCAGTCGAGCGCCCGAGGCCTGAGCCGCCTGGGCAATGCCCCACGCAATCGAGCGCTTGTTGGCCACACCGACGATCAAGCCGTGCGTGCCGGTCAGGTCGGACATCGAAATTAAGAATTAAGAATTAAGAATTAAGAATTGAGAATTGAGAAACGGAAATGAATTTTTGGATGCAAAGTCAGGATTTTACTTGGAACGTTTATGGGGCGGGCCGTGATGCCGGCCCGGGGGGCGGGATGACGCCGGGCCGTGTCCGTGATGCTGGTGCGGAGGCCGGCCGCTCGCCTGGCGGAAGCCGCCACCGCCGGCGTTGCCGCCCGGGCGGTTACCGAAAAACTGCTGGCCGCCGCCGCGCTGCTGGCGTTGGCGAAAGCGGTTCGGCCGTCCGCCCGGTTGTCGGATCGTGAAATCCGGCGCGGGCCGCTGGGGCGGGGGCTGCCCTTCGCCTCGCGGAAGCGTCGCCCGAATCAGCGGACGATGGACGGGACCTTCTTCGACTTCTTCGACTTCTTCGACATCCTTGGCCTCATGCGCGGGTTCATCGGGCTCCGCGACCTGGTCGGAGCGCTGCGCCGCCGGCGAAGCGGCGGCGATCTCTGGGGGCGGCGCCGGACGGCCAGGTTCGCCGGGGCCGGGCACCTCTGTCTCGGGCGTCGGCGCAGGGGCCTCGGACTCGTGCGGCACGCGCTTGGGACCGCCGGCCTGGGTCGGCGCGAAGAGCGCCGCCGGCGTGTCCGACTTACGCCGCTGGCGGGGCACTTTCGCGTGCTTGTATTCGTGGTCGGCCTCACACGTCGTACAACGCGTCTGCTTGACGTCGGGGCCGACCATGGCGACGACGGCGTGGTTGGTGAGGCGGTGCTCACGCGGACAGTAATCGTCCAGAATGTCACCAAGCCGAAGCTGGCGCTGCTGCATCAAGAACTCCCGAAGGATCCTCGCTGGCGGGGAAAGGAATTGGCGAAAGGCGAGATTCATCTTAGCAGAGCCTGGCCTACCCCGCAACGCCAGCCAGCCAGCGGCCGAGATCGGCGAGCGCGTCGCGAACCGCATCTGGCGCGGTCGACTGGGGCGTCCGTTTTGCCGCCACCGAGGCGCGGGGCGTCACCCGGTCGGCGACATCGGCGCCGAACAAGTCGCTCGCGCTGTGCCATTCTTCGGCACTGAGCGCCTGGAACGCGCGGCCCTCCGTGTGCAGTTTCCGGACGAGCGCCCCGACGATCTCGTGCGCGCGGCGAAACGGCACGCCGCGGCCCACCAGGTAGTCCGCCACATCGGTGGCGAGGAGCAGTCCCGACGCAGCCGCTTCGGCGCGCGCGCGGTTCAACGTCAATCCCTCGACGACAGCCCGCGTCACCATCAGGCAACCGGCCAGGGTATCTTCCGCGTCGAAGACCGCGTGCTTGTCCTCCTGGAGGTCTTTGTTGTAGCCGGCCGGCAGACCCTTGAGCGCGGTCAGCAGCGCCGTCAATTGTCCGATGGCGCGCCCGGTTTTCCCGCGTACGAGCTCGAGCGGATCGGGGTTCTTCTTCTGCGGCATCATGCTGCTGCCGGTGCTCGTCGCGTCAGAGAGGTCGAAGTACCCGTGCTCGTCGCCGCACAGGATGATGAGGTCCTCGGCCAGGCGGCTCAAGTGGATCATCGTCAGCGCGCAGGCATAGAGGAACGTGACCGCGAAATCGCGATCCGACGACGCATCGATGCTGTTGGCGACGACTCTGGAGAAGCCGAGGTCGCGGGCGAGCGCCTCCACGTCGATGTCGTAGCTCGTGCCCGCGATGGCGCCAGAGCCAAGCGTGAGAGCGTCGGCTTCGCGGCGCGCGCCTGCCAGCCGATCGTAGTCTCGCCTGAGGGGCGCGGCGTGCGCGAGCAGAAAGTGCGCGACGAGGACCGGCTGCGCAGGCCTGAAGTGCGTGAAGGCCGGCATCAGCGCGTCGCCGGCCTGCAACGCTTGGCGGTAGAGCGCGCCAATCGCCGCCGCGACGGCTCTTTGCAGCAGCGGAACACGCCGCATCAGGTACAACCGGAGGTCGAGCGAGACCTGCTCGTTGCGCGATCGGCCCGTATGGAGCCTCCGCCCCGTGTCGCCGAGGCGCTCGACGAGCAGCCGTTCGACGAAACTGTGCACGTCTTCGTCGGGACCGTCGACGAAGGCCGGTTCCGCGCGCCCACGTTCGAGAATGGCTGTGAGCGCCGCCTCGAGTCTCTGCGCGTCGTCGTCGTCGATCACGCCGGCACGCTTCAGCCCCCGCGCCCACGCCAGGCTCCCGATGACGTCGTCTTCGAAGAGGCGTCGGTCGAAGCCGAACGAAGAGCCCCACGCGAAGGTGAGCGCGTCGGGCGGGGCGTCGAACCGGCCGGACCAGAGGTGGGTCGTCATAGTCGATAGTCGATAGTCGATAGTCGTTAGTCGTTAGAGGTGGGTCGTCATAGTCGATAGTCGTTAGTCGTTAGTCGTTGGCCGCAACGTGGTTGAACGTGTCGGCCTGGTCGTACGTGGCCAGGTCGCGCTCGTAGAGCGCGAACGGTGATCGGCGGCCGACGACGTGGCAGCCGCCTTTGAACAGTTTGAGACGCACTGTGCCGACAACGCGCTCCTGCACGCGCTCGACGAACGCATCGAGCGCCTCGCGCAAGGGCGTGAACCACGAGCCGTCGGACACGACGTCGGCGTACTTCAGGCTGACGGTTCGCGCGAAGCGATGGAGGTCGCGTGTCGTCACCAGCTTCTGGAGCTCCTTGTGGGCGGTGTGGAGCACGACAGCCGCCGGCGCCTCGTAGACTTCACGCGACTGGGTGCCGACCACCCGGTTTTCCACGACGTCGAGGCGGCCAACGCCGTGCGCACCGGCGATGGTACCAAGACTGCCGAACAGGTCGAGCAGAGGCATCGCCACGCCGTTGATGCCGGTCGGCACGCCGCGCTCGAACGAGATCTCCACGTAGGCCGGCTCGTCGGGACAATCGGCGGGCGATTTCGTCAACGTATAGATGTCTTCCGGGGGCTCGCGCCACGGGTCTTCGAGGACTCCGCACGCGATCGACCGGCCCCACAAGCTCGAATCGATGCTGTACGGGCTGTCGACGGTCGCGGGGACGGGAATGCCCCGCGCGTTGACATACGCGATTTCCTCAGGCCGAGTCATTCCCCACTCGCGTGCGGGCGCCACGACCCTGAGCGACGGGTTGAGCGCGCGGGCGGTCATCTCGAGGCGCACCTGGTCGATGCCCGTGCCGGTGCACCCATGCGCGACGGCGGTCGCGTGCTCGATCTCGGCAATCTCGACGAGCTTCCGGGCGATGAGGGGGCGGCTCAGGGCCGTGCCCATCGGATAGCGATCTTCGTAGAGCGCGTCGGCCTTCAGCGCGGGCAGGATGAAGTCGGATGCAAACTCCTCGCGCAGGTCGAGGACGTGCGCGCGCACGGCGCCGGCCGCCAGCGCGCGATCGCGAACCGCCTCGAGCTCCTTCCCCTGCCCGAGGTCCAGCGTCACGGCCACGATTTCGGCGTCAAAGCGCTCCCTGAGCCAGGGAATCGCCACCGACGTGTCGAGGCCGCCAGAGTACGCCAGGACGATGCGTTCCATCACACTCCTCGTCGAACGTGATCAAAAGGCTGACACGAAGACTTCAACACACGAAACAAATCAGATCTCTTTTTCGTGATTTCGTGGTTTCGTGGCTGCATCCTACAGTCCCGCGTACGTCTCGAACCGCTTCATCAGCGCCGCGGCGCGCCGATCGTCGCGCGCAACGATCAGAATCGTATCGTCGCCAGCGATGGTGCCGACGGCCTCGGGCAGTTGCGCGCGATCGATGGCAAGGGCCAGCGGCTGAGCCTGCCCCGGCCCGGTGCGGATGACGACGAGCTGCTGCACGCGGTCGATCCGGCGCAGGAAGCTGGCGGCCGCGCGCTCGAGCGCGTTCAAGGCCAGCTCGGGGCTGGCTACCGCGACGCCCTGCCGCTGGTACGCTCCGTCGCCTGCGCGTTTGACGAGACCAAGCTCCTTGATGTCGCGCGAAATGGTGGCCTGCGTGGCCTCGCAGCCGTGCTGGAGCAGGCGCCGCCGCAGCTCCTCCTGGCTGTGCAACGGCTCGCGGTCGGTCAATTCCAGGATCAATCCTTGGCGGCGGGCTTTCATCGAGTTGCCCGGCGACGCGTGCGTGGCGGGCAGATCTGAGAATACACGATGTCCGCATAAGTCGCTAGAGCTTATTCATCGATTTCTATTGATCCAATTCGAGTTTGAGTGTATAAATATACTCTTTCGTGCATACAATCACGCCGGCCGTCGACCCCCTGGGGAACATGGGGGACACCGTCGACAACGTCGACATGGTCCCCAGGGCGAAGGCTCGTGTGGCGGTCGCCGGAGCGACGGGCTATACCGGCCAGGAGCTCTTGCGCCTGCTCGCGCGTCATCCGGCGGTGCGACTGACGCTGGCCACCTCCTCGGGCGCCTCCTCGTCGGCCCGGCGGCTTCCGGCGCTCGGTCATCTCTGGGACGGCGCCATCACACCGCTCGATCCGGACGCTCTCAAGCGCGAGGCCGATCTGGTGTTCTTGGCGCTGCCGGATGAGGCCGCCGCCGAGCTCGCGCCCTCGCTCGTCGACGCCGGCACGCGCGTCATCGATCTATCCGGAGCGTTCCGGCTGCGCGACGAGGGCACCCGGGCGCGCTGGTATCCGGAGACGCGGCGGGTGCCGCCAGGCGCGGCGTACGGGCTGACGGAATACGACCGCGATGCGGTTCGAAGCGCCCGGCTCGTCGCGAACCCGGGATGCTATCCCACGACCGCCCTCCTGGCGCTCAAGCCGATCGCTGCGGCGTCGATCCTCGTTCCTGGTGTGGATGTCATCGTCGACGCCAAGTCCGGCGTGTCAGGTGCGGGCAAGACGCCGTCGGAGCGCACCCATTTTTCCGAGTGCCACGGGAGCCTCTCGGCGTACGGCGTCTTCGGCCACCGGCACGGCGCCGAGATCGAGCAGGGCCTTGGCGGGCCGGTCACGTTCACCCCGCATCTCGCGCCGCTCGATCGGGGGATCCTGGCGACGATCTACATCCGCGTCCCGCCGGGGACGACCGAGGACGCACTCGGCGCCATCTACGAGCGCGCGTACGAAGGGGCGACCTTCGTGCGCCTCGTGGGACAGGCGCTGCCGGCCATCAAGCACGTGGCGCACACCAATTTCTGCGACATCGGCTGGCGCGTGGATCCGTCGGGACGGGCGATTCTCGTGTCGGTCCTCGACAACTTGCTGAAGGGCGCGTCGGGCCAGGCCGTGCAGAACATGAACGTGATGCTCGGCTTCGATGAAACGCTGGGGTTGCTGTGACGCGTGGCGAGGCTCGATGAGCGCCCCCGTCCCCATCGTCGTGAAGCTCGGCGGGGAGCTCGTCGAGAATCCGGAGCGTCTCAACACGGTGGTCGTGGCGATGGCGCGCGTGGCCAAACAGGGCCAGGCCTTGGTCATCGTTCACGGCGCAGGAAAAGAGATTGATGCGGCGCTCAGCGCCGCCGGCATCGACCGACGACAGGTCGACGGTCTGCGAATAACGGACGACCGTACGCTGGATGTGGTGGTCGCCGTTCTCGGGGCCGTCAACACACGGCTGGTCGCGGCCCTGGCGGCAGAGGGCCTCGCGGCAGTCGGGTTGACCGGCGCCGATGGCCGCTGCGGCCCGGCTGAACAGGCGCCGCCTCACCGCACGGTTGATGGACGGCTTGTCGATCTCGGTCGTGTGGGGATTCCGAGCGAGCAGGGCGAACCGCGGCTGGTGAGTGTCTTGGTCGAGAACGCGTTCGTGCCCGTCATCGCGTGCATCGGAATCGGAAGCGACGGCGGGTTGTTCAACGTCAACGCCGACACGTTCGCGGCGCATCTCTCGGCACGCATCAAGGCCCGGCGGTTGGTCATCGCCGGGACGACGCCCGGTGTGCTGGACGAAGCCGGCGCGACGATTTCGACGATTGACGCGCCGGCCGTGGCGCGGCTCATCCAGGCGGGCACTGCGACCTCGGGCATGATCGCGAAGCTGCGGGCGTGCGAGGCTGCGCTGGCGCGCGGCGCGGGCGACGTCGTGATCGTCGACGGGCGCGACGGCCGGGCCCTCGAGGGCGCTGCGCTCGGCGCGATACCTGAGACGGCGACGCGAATGGTGGCGTTTGAACAGATCAGAACATGACGACAGTGATGGACGACGTTCAGGCTCGAGAATCCCGCTACGTGCTGCAAACCTACCGGCGGCAGCCGGTGACGTTCGTCCGCGGCGAAGGCGTGCGGCTCTACGACGCCGAGGGCCGGGAATACCTCGACTTGCTGTCGGGCATTGGCGTCGCCTCGCTCGGTCACGCGCATCCTGGCCTTGCGGGCGCCATCGCCGATCAGGCGAAGACGCTGTTGCATACGTCGAACCTCTTTTTCCACCCACTCCAGGGTGAGGCGGCCGAACGGCTGTCCTCGCTTTCAGGACTGTCGCGCACGTTCTTCTGCAACAGCGGCACTGAAGCGGTCGAGGCGTGCCTGAAGTTCGCGCGGCGCTATTGGTACACGCGTGGCGAGCCGCGCGCCGAGCTCATCGCGCTCGAGGGGTCGTTCCACGGACGCACGTTCGGCGCGCTGTCGGTGACCTCCGACGAGCATTACCGCGCGCCGTTCGAGCCACTCCTCGCAGGGGTCCGTTGGGTGCCGGCGAACGACAGGGCGGCGCTTCTGGCGGCCGTGTCGCGCAAGACCGCGGCAATCATCGTGGAGGCGATTCAGGGCGAGGGCGGCGTGCGGCCGCTGACGCCGGCGTTTGCCGCCGCCATCAACGAGGCGTCGGCGAACACCGGGGCTCTCGTCATCGCCGATGAAATCCAGTGCGGTCTCGGCCGGACCGGCCATCCGTTCCACTTCACGGCGATCGGCCTGAAGCCGCATCTGTCGTCGCTCGGCAAGGCGCTCGGCGGCGGGGTGCCGATTGGCGCCGCGCTCCTCAGCGAAGAGGTGGCCGCCACGATCTCGTTCGGCGACCACGGCAGCACCTACGGCGGCAACCTGCTGGCCTGTCGCGCGGCCCTGGTCTTTCTGCACGAGCTCGTCGACGGCGGTCTGCTGGCACACATCGGACGGATGGGACGGTTCTTCGAGGCGCGGCTGAAGACGCTTGCCGCGAAGCACTCGATCGTGAAGGAGGTTCGCGGCGCCGGCCTCATCTGGGGGCTCGAGCTCACGCGCGACGCCGCCCCCGTGGTTCCGGCCGGGCTCGAGCAGCGCGTCATTGTCAATCGCACGGCGGAAACGGTTGTCCGGCTGCTGCCGCCCCTCGTCATCACCGAGCCCGAGGCGGATGAAGCGCTCGGACGGCTGGACGCCGCGCTCGACGATTTCGGACGGAACGGAGGCCGGTAACCGCATGACCCCACGCCCCTCTCTCACGCTGCGGGCCGCGACACCGTCGCAGGCGGGCAAGCTTCACGCGCTCATTTCGGCCAATCGGGAGGAGGGCCGCCTGCTGCCCCGCACGCTCGACGAGCTCCGCGTGCACGCGGAGCGTTTCGTGGTGGCGACGCGCGGGCGAAAGATCGTCGGCTGCGCCGAGCTGGCGCCGCTCAGCCCGAACGTCGCCGAGGTGCGATCGCTGGCCGTCGACGCGACCGCTCGGCATCTGGGCGTCGGGACGATGCTGGTCGAGGAGCTCCGGCGCCAGGCTCGCCGGAGAGGATTCGAGAAGCTGTGCGCGTTCACGCACCGGCCCGGCTATTTCATTCAGCTCGGCTTTTCGATCGTGCCGCACTTGTGGCTCTCCGAGAAGGTCTTCACCGACTGCGTGAAGTGCCCCCTCTTCAGACGCTGCGGCCAGTACGCCATGGAAGTGGCGCTCGATTCGACGTTCGAGCCGGCCGATCGCTCGACGGCGATCACCTTTCGGCACGCATGACGACGCTCGCGCCGAACGTCCTCGAAATGGCCACCGGCGGGGTGACGACGCCGGCCGGATTCCGAGCGGCGGGAGTCGAGGCCGGCATCAAGGGCCGTGGGGGGCTCGATCTGGCGCTCATCGTCTCGGATCGAGCGGCGCACGCGGCGGCCGTGTTCACGACCAACAGGGCGCAGGCGGCGCCCGTGCTCGTCTCGCGCGAGCATCTCGCACAATCCGGCGGTTTGGCGCGCGCGATCGTCGTCAACAGCGGCTGCGCCAATGCCTGCACCGGCGACGAGGGTCTGCGGGTAGCGCGCGGGATGGCGGAGGAAACCGCGCGGCTCGTCGGCTGCCCGGCCAACGAAGTGCTGGTGGCGTCGACCGGCGTGATTGGCGTCGGCCTCGACATGAACAAGATTCGCGCCGGCCTGCCGGCCGCCATGCGCCTGCTCGGCGCCGACCAGGGACCACTGGCCGCGCGCGCCATCATGACGACCGATCCGTTCCCGAAAGAAGCGGCGGCCCGCATTTCCGCAGGCGGGCGCCCGATCACCATCGGCGGCATGGCCAAGGGCTCGGGCATGATCGAGCCCATGATGGCCACGATGCTCGGATTCGTCACCACCGACGCCATGGTGCCGAGGCCCCTGCTCGATCGGGCCCTGCGCGACGCGGTCGACGATACGTTCAACGCGATTACCGTGGATGGCGAGTGCTCGACCAACGACTGCGTGATGCTGCTGGCGAACGGCGCGAGCGGCGCGGAGATCGACGCTGGCACCTACGACGTCTTCGTGCAGGGCCTTCGCGCAGTGTGCCTCCGCCTGGCGCTCGGCATCGTCCGCGGCGGCGAAGGTGCGACCAAGCTCGTCACGGTGTCGGTCTCTGGCGCGGCTAGTCGCGCCGAGGCCCGGCAGGCCGCGAAGGCGATCGCCAATTCGTTGCTCGTCAAGACGGCCATCCACGGCGGCGACCCGAACTGGGGGCGGCTGATAGCCGTGGCCGGGCGCGCCGGTGTGGCCTTCGAGCTGTCGCGCGCCTCCGTCATGATGGGCCCGATCGTGCTCTTCAAGGACGGCCGGCCCCACGACGAAGCGGCGCCGGAGGCGGCCGCGTACCTGAAGCATCCCGAGCTGACGGTGGTCGTCGACCTCGGCGCGGGCACGGCGTCCTCGACGGTGTGGACGTGCGATCTGAGCGCCGAGTATGTCCGGATCAATGCGGACTATAGAACTTAGAGAACCCCGCGAAATTCAGAATCAAGAATTCGGAATTAAGAATGGACCCACGAATTCTAAATTCGTAATTCCTCATGCTTAATTTCGCAGTCCGCTCTGAGATTGGTGTTGTGTCTCACATATGACGACGTCGGTCACGCGGACGCGTAAGGACTTCCTCTCGATCCTCGATCTGGACAGCGCGGATCTCGAGCGCTGTCTCGACTTGGCGGCGCAGATCAAGGCCGATCGCTTGCTCGGACGCGAGGCGCCCACCGCCGACGCGCTCGGCGGCCGGCACGTCGCGATGCTGTTCGAGAAGGCCTCGCTGCGGACGTGGACGACCTTCGAGATCGCGGTGCAGGAGCTCGGAGGGCACGTCGTGGCGCTGCAGCCCGACATCGTGCTCGGCAAGCGCGAAGCCGTCGCTGACATCGCGCTCAGCCTCGAGCGGTGGCTCGACGCGATCGTGATCCGCACGTACTCCCACAAACAGCTCGAGCAGTTCGCGACAGCGGCGCCAATGCTCCACGTGGTGAACGCGCTCTCCGACGACGAGCACCCGTGCCAGGCGCTCGCCGATTTCCTCACGCTGCGCGAACACTGGGGCCCTCTGGCCGGCCGGACCGTCGCCTACATCGGCGACGGCAACAACGTCGCGTCCTCGCTGGCGCATGCGGCGGCGATGCTCGGTGTCCACCTGCACGTGGCGAGCCCCGACGGCTACACGTTGCCAGACGCGGTCGTCCAGCAGGCGACGGGCGCCGCCCGACACGGGGCCCGACTGCGTCTTTTTACGGACCCGGCGGACGCCGTCAGCGGTGTGGATGCTGTCTATACGGATACCTGGACATCCATGGGCCGCGAGGCGGAGGCCGAGGTGAGGCGCGGGGTCTTCGCGCCCTATCAGGTGAACGAGGCCCTCATGTCGCTGGCCAAGCCCGGCGCGCTCTTCCTGCACTGCCTCCCAGCCCATCGCGGCGAAGAAGTGACCGCCGAGGTGTTCGAGTCGCCCGCGTCGATCGTCTTCGACCAGGCCGAAAACCGGCTGCACTGCCAGAAGGCGCTCCTCGTGATGCTCTTCTCGACGGCGCCGGCCTAGAGCGGATTGCGAAATTCAGAAGTAGGAATGCGGAATTAAGAATGCACTCACGAATTCCAAGTACTCGATTCCTAATTCCTAGTTTTCCGCAACGCTCTCTTGGATATGACGGCACATGACGGCGCCGTGGCTGGAACACTACGACCCCGGCGTCCCGCGGACGCTCGCGCCCTATCCGAGCCGGACGCTCGTCGACTACTTGTCGGACGCGTCGCGGACGCATCCGGAAGCGCCCGCGCTGCTGTTCAAGGGCGCCCGCCTGAGCTTCGGGGAGCTCGACCGCGCCAGCGATGCGTGCGCGTCGGCATTCGCCGCGCTGGGCGTGACACGCGGTGACAGGGTCGCGCTGCTGCTCCCCAACTGCCCGCAGTTCTTCATCGCCGAGTTCGGAGCCTGGAAGATTGGCGCCATCGTCGCGCCGCTCAATCCGATCTACACGGAACACGAGCTCGAAGGTCCGCTGCGAGAAAGCGGCGTCGAGACGATCGTGACACTCACCCGGTTCTACGACCGGGTGAAGCGCGTGCAGCCGCGCACGCCGCTCAAGCGCGTCATTGCCACCAACATCAAGGAGCATTTTCCTCCGGCGCTTCGGCTGCTCTTCACGCTGTTCCGCGAGAAGAAGGAGAGCGACCGGGCGAGGCTCGCGCCCGGCGACCACGAGTGGGCGCGGCTCCTCGGCGCCAGCCGCGGGGTGGCGCCAGCACGCGCATCGATCGGGCCTGCCGATCCGGCGGTACTGCTGATGAGCGGCGGCACGACCGGCACGCCGAAAGGCGTCGTCGGCTCGCACGGCGCGTACGTGATGACCGGCCTCCAGGTGCAAGCGTGGAATTCCGCGGTCATCGGCATGGGCGACAGCGTCATCCTGCTGCCGCTCCCGATGTTCCATGTGTACGCCAACCTCGGCGCGCAGGGGCTCGGCTTCGTCACGCGCAACTCCATCGCGCTCGTGCCCAATCCACGCGACCTTGGCGACGTGCTCGCGACGATTCGACGCGTCAAGCCCGCGTTCTTCATTGGCGTGCCGACCTTGTTCACCGCGCTCATGAATCATGCCGACGTGCAGCGGGGGAAGGCGGATTTCAAGTCGATTCGGATCTGTTTCTCTGGCGCCTCGGCGCTGATGGCCGAGACCAAGCAGCGGTTCGAGGCGCTCACCGGCGGACGCATCGTCGAAGGCTACTCGCTGACCGAAGCGATGATGGCGCTGTGCATCAACCCGGTCGCGGGGCCCAACAAATTGGGGTCGGTGGGCATGCCGCTCCCTGACGTGCGCGTGCGCATCTACGACGCCGACGAGGGTATGCGGGAAATGGAGATCGGAGAAGTCGGCGAGATCTGTGTGGCCGCCCCGCAAATCATGACCGGCTTCTGGAACCGGCCGGAGGAAACCGCGAAAGCGCTGCGCGAGCACACAGACGCCGACGGCACGCGCCGCTGGCTTCACACCGGAGACCTCGGATATCTCGACAAGGACGGCTATCTCTTCATCGTCGATCGCAAGAAGGATCTCATCAAGACGAGCGGCTATCAGGTGTGGCCGCGCGAAGTCGAGGAGGCGTTGACGTCGCATCCCGCCGTCGCCGAGGTGGGCGTTGCTGGCGTGTACGACGACATGAAAGGCGAAGCCGTGAAAGCGTGGGTCGTGCTGCGCCCCGGCCAGACGGCGACCGAAGCCGACCTCCGCGCGTATTGCCGCGAGCAACTCGCGCCTTTCAAGGTGCCCTCGTACATCGAGTTTCGAAAAGAGCTGCCGAAGACGCTGGTCGGCAAGATTCTCCGGCGCGCTCTTCGAGATGGTGGTTAGAGCGCTTTGCGCCTGCGTGTAGCGCAGGACTTCAGTCCTGCCTGGTTCGTTGACAGCCCGGAATTCATTAGTGGGTGCTGAGCGTTACCTGAGCATCGACCTCGGCGATGAGGCGCTCGACCAATCCACGCAGGGGCCGCTTGTGCATGGGGATGAGGAGCCAAGGCCAGGCGAAACCCCAAAACAGAACCATGAACCAAGCGATGAGCAGGTTCTGATCAACAGACAAGCCTGGCAGCATTGACGTCGAATGCCGTGCGATGTAGCCGCGAACGTCGAGGCTCACGAGCAGCACGATTCCGATGAGCCCCAGCATTCCGCTCAAGGCGAGGCCGTACTGGACCCAGCGCCAATACCTCACCCGGTAGTGCACCGAGCCACGCTGCGGTAGGTCAAGCGCCAGTTCGTTGAGACCCACGTTGATCGCGGTCCACCAGTCGGCGGCGTGGACCACGAGGCGATCGGGCCCGGTTTCGCTTATTCGATAGTTGGAGCGCGGATGGGGCCGCCCTGTTAGGAAACCGGCACTGATCCGCTGGCGAAACGCCTCCAGGAATTCCGGGGCGGCCAATCGGATCGGAACGGCACCCTGGATTTGCGGGTTAAAGATCATCGCCGAAAGATGAAACGCGTTGTCCGTCAACGTGCCAAATGAGCCGCGCGCCTCGGCGACATATGATGCCACCACACCGTTGGGCTCCACAACCGTCAGCATCGCCACTATTTGCGGAATCGATCTCCACGTGAAGACGATGTACCTCTGCCTCCTGGACGCGGCCGGCCAGGTGCTCGTGCAACCGCCACGTACCGTCGACTCCAGAGGCGTTCCTGGAGACGATCGCCCCGCGTCTCGCAACTCCACGACGAGCGCGCGATCAGTGACGCGAACGTTCTGAGCTGCCGCCGTTTCCGTTTCTTCGCTTGAAGTAGTCATGCCACGCCTTCGAGTTGTACGCAATTCGCACGGGCGCGAGCCAGAACTTCGCGATCTTGCGGTCCCGCTTAACGTGAACGTGCGCGGGCTCGTTCCGGTCGCTGGAGAAGAAGAAAAACCGCTACGGGCCGCTCTGCAGGACGGTCG
>MEKT01000119.1 GCA_001767435.1 Acidobacteria bacterium RIFCSPLOWO2_02_FULL_65_29
CCGCAAACTGGTTCGGCGACAGCCTGGACGGCACCGTGGCCCGAGTACGGGGCCACCAGCGTCCCCGGTACGGCTTCTACGTCGACCACGCGATCGACCTGGCCGGATCGACAGCCCTTCTGGCAGGACTGGCCTGCTCGGGGCTCATGAACCCTCTTCTCGCCGCGGCGCTGCTCTGTGCGTACCTGCTGGTTTCGGCCGAGTCCTACCTGGCCACGCATGCGGCAGGGGTCTTCCGCATGTCGTTTCTTGGTTTCGGTCCGACCGAGCTTCGAATCGTGCTCGCCGTTGGCGCGATGAAGGCCGCCGAGACGCCGGTCGTCGACGTGGCCGGCCTCGCCTCGATGCGCCTCTTCGACCTCGGAGGCGGCGTCGCCATCGCCGGACTCGTGGCGGCCTTTGTCGCAGCCGGCGTTCGCAACACGCGAGCGCTCTATCAGGCTGAACCTCTGCCTCGGGTCACTCAACCTCTTACCGCCGAGGACGCGAAGGACACACAGGTAGGACCCAAGGGCTCGGCTTCCTCAAGAGACGCGAAGGACGCAGGCGAACGCTCGCTGTCCTCGGTCGTGAGGGTGTCATGACGCCTCGAATTCCGGTGTTCATCGCGATCGGCGCGATCGGGTTTCTCATCCAGCTGGGCTCGCTCGCGGCGCTGACGATGGCTGCCGGCTGGCCGTATGAGCCAGCGACGGCCATCGCCGTGCAACTGGCCGTGATGCACAACTTCGGCTGGCACGAGCGATGGACCTGGCGCGACCGCCTAGTGTCCCGCCCCAGTGGTTCGCGACACGCGGGTGTTTTCTCGAGGTTCCTGCGATATCAGATCACCACTGGGGCCACCTCGATCGTCGGCAACTTGGTGTGCGTGACGGTGCTGGTCGAAGCACTCGGCCTGAACGCCATCGCCGCCAACGCGGTGGCCGTCGCCGCGATGAGCCTGGCGAACTTTGTCGTCTCGGACCGGTGGGTCTTCACGCGCGCCGCCGCGGTGCTGGCGATCACGATTGCGGTCGCACCGTCGCGCGCCGCCGCAGCGGAACTGACGCCGCAGACCATCGCCGCCTGGAACCAGTACGTCGCGGAAACCGAGGCGCGCGTGGCGCGTGCGAGGCCCGCGGATCCGCGCGCGCAGGAGCCGCGCGGCCACGGCGTCGGCGTGCCGGGCGGCACGATTCACCATTGGCGGGGCTCGACCCTCGTACGCGGGACAACGGTCGGCGCGCTCGTGGAGGCGCTGACTCGCCCTGGGATGCGGCCGCCGCAAGAGGACGTCCTCGAGTCGCGGGTACTGGCGAGATCGGGCGGCTCGTCCCGCGTCTACCTGAAACTCGTGCGCCGCACCATCATCACGGTCACCTACGACACCGAGCATCAGGTGACGTTCGTCTCGGAGTCGCCGCGCCTCGCGGCCAGTCGCAGCGTGTCGACGAAGATCGCGGAAGCCGACGGCCGCGATCGTGGGTTCCTGTGGCGCCTGAACTCGTACTGGCGCTATTCACAAGCGGGCAACGACGTGCTCGTGGAGCTCGAATCGCTCTCGCTCAGTCGTGAGATGCCGATGCTGCTCACGCCGGTCGCCGGACCGATCGTCAACCGCATTGCGCGCGAATCGATGACGCGGACGCTCGACTCGGTGCGGGACGTCGTCGAGAACAACCAGTGATTTCACGCCTCCCTCAGACAGCTCCGCCCAACGCGCGCACGGCGACGCCGGCCGCCTCGAGACCGGCGCGCAGGCGAGAGGCGAGATCGTCGGCGCCGGGTGTGTCGCCGTGCACGCAGATGGTATCGATGTGAAGCGTGAGGCGCGTGCCGTCGCTGGCGGCCACCGAATGTTCCTTGACGAGACGAATCGCGCGAGCGACGACGAGATCGGGATTTGAAATCACCGCGCCGGGTCTGCGCCGCGCCATCAACGATCCGTCGGGCTCGTAGGCGCGGTCGGCGAACCCTTCAGCGGCGGCCCGCAGCCCCACCGCCCGCGCGGCCTTCAGGAGCTCCGAGTTGGGCAGCCCGTACAGGATGAGCGAGGGGTCGACCGACGCGACGCCGCGTGCGATGGCTCCAGCCAGCTGAGCATCGCGCGCGGCCATGTTGTAGAGCGCTCCATGAGGCTTGACGTGTTGCAGCCCGGCGCCTTCGGCAGCGGCCACACCCGCAACCGCAGCCACCTGATAGAGCACGAGGTCCTCGGCTTCCTGTGGCGTGACCCGCAACTCGCGCCGGCCGAACCCGGCCAGATCCGGAAACCCTGGATGCGCGCCGATGGCCACGCCGCGCGCCTTCGCCAGCCGCACCGTCTCGCGAAGCACGGAAGGGTCGCCGCCGTGAAAGCCCGCTGCGATGCTGGCGGACGTAATCGATCGCATCAGGCTCGCGTCGCACCCGATGAGGTGGGCACCGAAGGATTCGCCGACGTCTGCGTTCAGATCGATGGATAACATTCAGATCAGCTATCAGCTATCAGCTGTCAGCAGCTTACTTCGTCTGATGGGTCTGTAGAGAGCAGAGGGCTCAGGGCAAAGGGCCAAGGGCTCAGGGCAAGGGGTGGAGGGAGAGGGCCGATGGCTGAGAGCTACCGGCAGTACAAACAAGCAGTACAAACAAAAGGACATCACGACATGTGATGCCCTCCTGCCCCGCCGGTCCGGCTCCCCCAGCATTATTACGGCGCCCTGCCGTAATCAAACCGGCGATATACCAGGGGAAGAGGCAAGGCGCGTGCCCGGTCGATCCTGCGAAATCAGGCCTGTTTTCCCGTGGTGCCGTCGGGGCCGCCGCCCACTTCGTGGATCCCGTTACAAAGTTGTTGGCAGGTAGATGGGAAGCCGCTCCCGGACGGCAGCGAGTCGGGGGTTGGCGCGATCGCGGCCGGAAAGGATCGGCCGCCCGATCGGCCATCGGATCCCGATCTCGGGGTCGTCCCAGGCAATGCCGAGCTCCGCATCGGGGTCGTAGACGTCAGTGCACTGGTACGCGACCTGAGCGGTCTCGCTGATCACGGTGAAGCCGTGCGCGAAGCCGACCGGCACGTCACACTGCCGGTGGCTGTCGGCGGACAACGTGACGCCGACCCAACGCGCGAAGGTCGGCGATCCGCGACGGGACATCGACGGCCACGTCGTAGATCTCACCCTCGATCACGCGCAGCAGCTTGGCCTCGGTCGGGACAAACCGCACAGCTAGTCTCCCGTCCCTGTGCTGTTTCTTCTTCGTGTTTTCGAGCTTTCGTGGCGACATCCGTTCATGACATACCCTCTAGACACTAGCTCTCCTGCTCGAGCACACGGCACAGGTACTGGCCGTAGGCGCTCGACTCCATCGAGCGCGCGAGACTGGCGAGCCGGGTACGGTCGATATACGCCATGCGGAACGCGATCTCCTCGAGACAGGCCACCATGAGCCCCTGGCGTTCCTCGATCGCCTGAACGTAGTTGGCGGCCTGCATGAGCGCCTCGTGGGTGCCGGTGTCGAGCCAGGCCACGCCGCGCGGCAGCTTCTCGACGTGCAAGCGGCCGCGATCCAGGTACGCCCGATTGATGTCGGTAATCTCGAGCTCGCCGCGGGCCGAGGGCGTGAGACCAGCGGCGATGGCCGCCACTTCGTTGTCGTAGAAATACAGGCCCGTGACGGCGTAGTTCGAACGGGGCCGCGCGGGTTTCTCCTCGAGGCTCACGGCGCGTGCCTGCGCATCGAACTCGACCACTCCGTACCGTTCCGGATCGCGCACCTGATAGCCGAAGACCGTCGCGCCGTGCTCGCGCGCCGCCGCGGCGCGAAGGTAATCCGAAAGATGCGCCCCGTAGAAGATGTTGTCGCCGAGCGCCAGTGCCACCCGATCGCCGCCCATGAAGGCGCGGCCGATCAGGAACGCCTGCGCGATGCCCTCGGGTCTTGGCTGCGCGGCATACGCGAAGCTGAGCCCCAGGGCAGAACCGTCGCCGAGCACTCGCCGGAAGCTCTCCTGTTCGTGGGGCGTGGTGATGATCAAGACGTCGCGGATGCCGGCGAGCATCAGCGTCGACAGCGGGTAGTAGATCATCGGCTTGTTGAAGACTGGCAGCAGTTGCTTGCTGACGGCGAGCGTCAGCGGGTGCAGCCGCGAACCGGTGCCACCAGCGAGAATGATGCCCTTCATGATGAAATGCGAAATTTCAGAGTTCAGAGTTCAGATTTTCGATTCCAGGGTTCGGACGTGAGGCCCAGCCGCTCGCGATTGTAGCGTCCCTCCTGCACCTGCGCGCACCAGTCGCGATGCCGCAGATACCACTCGGTGGTCTCACGCAGGCCGTCTTCAAAGGATCGTCGCGGCGTCCAGCCCAATTCGCGGCGGATTTTTTCGGCGTCAATCGCGTACCGCCGATCGTGGCCGGGCCGATCCGGCACGAATGTCTTGAGCGTCCGGTAGCTCGCCGCGCTCCCGAGCGCGGGATTCCGCGAGGGCGGGAGCAGGTCGTCGAGCGCCGCGCACAGCCGATCGACCACCTCGAGGTTGGTCCGCTCTGCCCCGCCGCCGATATTGTATTTCTCGCCCACGCGGCCCTTCTCGAGAACCAGGCGCAAGCCGGCGCAGTGGTCGTCGACGTGCAGCCAGTCCCGCACGTTGCCGCCGTCGCCATAGACGGGCAGCGCGCGGCCGTCGATCGCGTTGAGAATCATCAGCGGTATCAGCTTCTCCGGAAACTGATACGGGCCGTAGTTGTTCGAGCAATTGGTGATGATCGCCCCGAGCCCGTACGTATGGACGTAAGCCCGCACGAGATGATCGGCCGACGCCTTGCTGGCCGCATACGGGGAGTTCGGCGCGTACGCCGTCTCCTCGCTGAACGATCCGGCCGGCCCGAGCGTGCCGTACACTTCGTCGGTCGAGACGTGCACGAAGCGAAAGCGCTCGCGCGCCTGCGGCGAAAGATCCGCGGTGAACCGGCGCGCGGTCTCGAGCAGGACGAAGGTTCCGACGACGTTCGTGTCGAGGAATGCACGGGGGCCGTCGATCGAGCGGTCGACATGGGTTTCGGCCGCCAGGTTCATCAGCGCATCGGGCTGGTGCTCCGCGAACACGCGGGTCATCGCCTCGCCATCAGCGATGTCGGCGCGCACGAACACCACGCGCGGGTCGGCCCGCACGTCTTCGAGATTCAGCAGGCTGCCTGCGTACGTCAGCTTGTCGACGACGATCAGCCGTTCGGCGGTGTGAGCGAGGGCGTGGCGGACGAAGTTCGAGCCGATGAACCCCGCGCCGCCCGTGACGAGCAGCGTGCCTATACGGCCGCTCCTTCTGGATACTGCAGCGCGAGCCGAAGCTCCTTGGCGAGCGAATCCACCGTCGTGCCACTGCGCTTCCAGGCGCCTTCGGTTTCGAACCTGAGATCGCCGATCCGGCGGCCCCACGGCGCGATGACGCGTCCGATGGCCCGGAAATCTCCGCGATCGGCGTGCTCCTGATCCAGGCGGCGAACCACGTCGGGCGCCACCCGGATGAACGCGCGAAGAGCCGACGCGCTCCGGATGCTGTACTTCCGGCCGTTCCAGGCGCCCCCGAATACGAGCGCGATCTGCTTGAAGTAGTTCACGAAGAACTTCTTCGCGTCTTCGTGCAGGTCTCCCCCGCGGCGCGTGAAGCCGTCTGCCGCAAACATCTTCTTCAGCTCCTGCGCGAGGGGCGCCTGCGCCACACGGCCGCGGCCGACGCCGAGCAGCTTGATCTCGTCGTACAGCGGGGAATCCTCGCGATCGTTGAGCGCGCGCACCACGTCGTGCGACGCCGCCAGCGCCTCGTCGCGGTACAACTGGCGGCCCGACAGGCTCACCAAATGCGACGCGTTCAGCCGCGTGTGCTTCGCATTGATCGTGACGAACATCTGAACGACGTGGTCCTCGGGGAGCCGGTCGAAGATGATGGCCGGCACGCTGAAGTCCTCGCCCTGGAAACGATCGATGTCCGCGTGCAGCGCGAGCAGCCGGTGCTGCCCGTCAATCGCGCGCAAGATGCCCTCCCGCTCCGGCACCTTCAGGATCCCGACCCGCGCATCGTCCCCGGACGGCTGGAACGTCAGCTTTTCGTCGCAGCTGATGATGACGGCGCCGGGAATCGACGGCAGATCGCGCGCCTGCCGGCATTGCTCGTAGTACTGCACGAGCTCGTCGATCTTGCGGCGGATGATCTGGCGCTGATACGCCTTCTCGCTCGACGCAATCCGCCGCTCGAGCAGGTCCCAGTTGACTTTCGACGGGATGACGCCGGGCCGCGGCTTGCCGCCGCGGACCGGCGGCTGCGCGCCTTCGCCGTAGCTCAACACCTCGAAACGGACCAGCTTGTCGATATCGCTCGCGGTCAGTGATGCCTGGTAGAACTGCACCCCGAACTGCTGCATGCGGATCGCGGCTACGTTGATCATAAAGTTGTGGGCAGGCCCAAAGAGACGGATTCTACCGAGCGGGCACGGCGCATCTCAAGGCTTTTCGGCCGTCGGCCGACGTAGCCGGATCGGGAATCCCAGGCATTTAGACAGTCAAATACTTATCACAGAAGGACTTCTGTCGGGAAGGTCTGGCGTGCCCTGGGTCCACCAGGGGGTGCAGCTGGCTGACGGCTCCGTGCGAGCTAGGCCTGGACCTTCGCGGTTTCCGGCCGCCGCGGCATCAACGAACTGATGACAAGCCAACCCAGGGGCAGCATCACGAGCAAGTACGACAAGTACTGGCCGTAGCGGCCGTCGGGCCCGTAGGGCTCCGTCGCCCAGTGCAAGGGCTCGCTGTAGGGGAAGATGTTGGCCTCGGTCAGCTCGTGGAAGCCGTAAATCAGCAACTGCACGACGAACACGAGCAGGAACACGGCAGTCACCTGGAAAAACAGCGTCAGGTTCACGCGGTGGCCATACCGCGACCAGAGCCACGCCACGAACGCCGCCGACAGAGTGCCGACGAGGGCGCCCATGATGATGCTCATCGACTTGACCTGGAACCACAACGTGCCCATGAGGAGGGCCGTCTCCATGCCCTCTCGCGTGATCATGAGCATCGTAAAACCGAGGACGCCGAGAAACGCCGCCCGACCCGTCTTGAGGGTCGAGCTCTCGAGGTGCCCCTCGATGTCTTGCTTGATGCGCCGCGCGGTGCGCCACATGTGGACGGTCAGCGACGCCACCGAGACGGCCGCGGCCACGGCCAGCAGTCCCTCCCAGAGCGCCTGGTTTCTCGCTCGCTGGAAGAAGAAGGCCGCTCCTATGCTGATGAGAACAGACAGCGCGATCCCCCACCGCACGGCCGGCACGAGCTCCTGACGGCCCGACTTGCGGAGGTACGCGAGGCTGATGGCGACGATGAGAAACGCTTCCAGCCCTTCGCGCAGAGTGATGATGAACGCCTGCATCATGACCAAGTAACCGACATGAGTTTGGGCTTTAGGCTCTGGGCTTTAGGCTTTACGAGTTCTTGCCAGGGCCCGAAGCCTGGAGCCATGTAGTGCAGGACTTCAGTCCTGCCTACCGCCATGTAGTGCAGGGACTTCAGTCCTGCCTACTGTTGCAGTCTAAACGAGACTGAGTCTCAAGATGAGAAAAAGCTTACTTCGGCATATACGACCTGTCAAGTCCTAGATAATAAGCGTCCTCGCTTCAGGGCGTTTGCGCGGGCCGCTGCGCACAGATCCGGGCACGCCGGTTGCTGTAAGCTGGGGTCATGCGTAGCCGAATCATGTCGACGGCGGTGCTGTCGGCCGTCGCCGCCGGTTCAGCCCTGACCCTCGCACAGCAGCCCACGTTTCGAGCCGGCACCGAGCTCGTGTCGCTCTTCGTCACGGTCACCGACGCCCAGCGGCGCCTCATCCCAGACCTCCTGCGGGAGGACTTCGAGATCCTCGACAACGACAAGCCGCAACCGATTGTGTTTTTCGAAAACCAGGTGCAGCCGATCAGCGTCGTGGTGATGCTCGACACCAGCGGCAGCATGACGGGCAATATCGCGTTGCTGAAATTGGCCGCCGAGCAGTTCCTGCTCCGGCTGTTTCCCGGCGACACGGCGAAGGTCGGCGCGTTCAACGACAAGATCGAAGTGAGCGCGCGCTTCACGGGCGATCGTGACGATCTCATCGCCGAGATGAAGAACCTCGACTACGGCAACGGGACTCGCCTGTTCGACGCGCTGGCGATCAGTCTCGACGAGCTGAAAGGGATCGAAGGACGCAAGGTGGTGCTCGCCTTCACCGATGGCGAGGACACGGCGAGCCGCACGAGCCTCGGATCGTCCATCGAGCGGGCGCGGGCCGAGGAGGTCATGGTGTACTCGATCGGGCTCGAGAGCGAGTACTTCAACGGCCAGCGCATGATCCGCAGCAAGCCGGACGGAGGCCTGAGGAAGATCTCCGACGAGACCGGCGGCGGGTACTTCGAGCTGAAGAAGACCGCCGACCTCGCCCCGACGTTCACGCGCATCGCCCAGGAGCTGCACAGCCAGTACGTGCTGGGCTTTACGCCGACGCAGCTCGACAACCGCGTGCACAAACTGACGGTGAGAGTGAAGCAGTCTGGGATGACGGCGCGGGCGCGCCGCAGTTACGTGGCCGCCGCGGACAAGTTCCAGATCACAGAGAGGTGAGCCAGGCGATCCACTTCACGGGAACATCATCGCGACGATCACGACCGCCAGGAGCACGCCGACCACGACTTCGGCTGTCGACGAAAACGACCATTCATACATTGCCCATCACCCGCCTTTCAGAGAGTTAGACGCGAGCACACCGCCAAAGGTTTAATGCGCTCATGACCACGCTATCCGAGCAGCAATTCCGCGTGAAGAGCGATGACGCGTTCGAAGAGGCGAGGCGCGCCCTGCTGCCGCTCGCCGATACGGAAGAGTTCGAGGTCGAGCTGCAGAACGGCGTGCTCGTCCTCGTCTTTGAAGCGCCGCAGGACGCCAAGTTCGTCGTGTCGCCCAACGCGCCGGTCCGCCAAATCTGGGTCTCGGCCATGGCAAAGAGCTATAAACTCTCGTGGGTGCCGGAGTCCGGCGTGTTCGCGCTGAACGGCGAATCGCTTTCGGCGCTGCTCGATCGGTTGACGCGGGAGTTTCTCAGAAGCTAGAACTGGGGACTCGCCGCCTTCGCGGCGAAGGCGCTTCGGCGAGCCACGCCGTAGCTCGCCAGCATTCGAAGCGAGCGGAGGCGGGGGCCTCGGGAATCAAACGGAGGGCACATGTGTCGTAACCTGGCGTTCATGTTGGCGGCATCGGTGGGGCTCGCGGCGTGCGGAGGCTCCCCGGCCGAGCCACCGGCGAAGCAGATCGAGAAAGCGGCCGCGGACCTGCAGAAAGGCGCGGAGACGGCCGCGGCCAAGGGCGCTCAGGGAATGGCCAAGGGCGTCGAGGGAATGGCCAAGGGATTCGAGGACCTCGCCAAGGGTCTGAGCGCGATGGCTGGCGGCGATCCCAACGCGAAACCGGTCAATCCTCTCACGATCGACGCGCTCAAGAGCGCGCTGCCCGATGTGAAGGGCTGGGAAAAGGGGAAACCCACTGGCGAGCGCATGAGCAGCCCGATCAACTACGCGGAAGCCAAGGTGACCTTGACGAAAGGCGATTCCGAGATCAACGTCAAGATCGTCGACTCGGCGCTCAACCAGCTGATCGTCGCGCCCTTCGCGATGTTCCTGGCTGTCGGGTACGAGAAGGAAACCGACCACGGCTACGAGAAGGGCGTGAAGATCGGCCAGTATCCCGGGTGGGAGAAATGGGACAGCGAGGACAAGGACGGCGAGCTGAACGCCATCGTCAACAAACGATTCATCGTTCAGATCGAAGGACGAAACATCGACGGCATGAAGGTGCTGCACGCGGTGATGGACAGCACCAATCTCGAAAAGCTCGCTAGAGAGAAATAGACGGCTATCAGCTATCAGCTATCAGCTTTTTCGGCCCGGAGGGCGTCGACCGCGGCGAGCACTGCCTCTGCGTGGCCGTCGACCTTCACCTTGTCCCAGCGCCTCGCCACTTTGCCGTTACCATCGATGAGGTACGTCGTTCGCGCGATGCCCATGAACGACCGGCCGTAGAGCGATTTGTTCTGCCAGACGCCGTATTTCTCGGCAACTTCGTGGCCAGCGTCGGCAAGCAGCGGGAACGACAGGTCGTACTTCTCCGCGAAGCGTGCCTTGCTCGCCTCGTCGAGAATGCTCACACCCAGGACAGCCGCCTTGCTCGTCTTGAAGCGGGGCAGGTTGTCCTGGAACGCGCAAGCTTCCTTCGTGCAGCCCGAGGTGTCGTCCTTCGGATAGAAGTACAGCACCACCGGACGCCCGGCGTACTCCGAGAGACGATGCAACCGTTGGCGTTGATCCTTCAGTCCGAAGGCGGGCGCCTTCTTTCCCGGCTCAATGAGGGGCACGGATGCGACTCCTCTCCAGGCTGATGGCTGATGGCTGATGGCCGATAGCTGATGGCTGATGGCTGATGGCTATTGAGTCAAGCCTTTTGCTTGTTCGTCCAGATAGCTTCTGAAATCGGCCTCGCTCTTGATGTGCAAGAAACCGCGCATGCGATAGTGCCCGAGGCCACAGAGCTGCGAGCAGTTGATCTCGTACTCGCCGATCCTGTTCGGAATGAACCAGACGGGGATGTCCATCCCGGGCACGGCGTCCTGCTTCACGCGCATCTCGACCAGACCGAAGCTGTGGATGACGTCCATGCTCGAGAGATGGATGAGAATCGTCCGGTCGACCGGCAGGGTCAGGTTGTTGGTGTCGACGAAGTCGTCCTTGGCGTCTGGATCGGTCCGGTCGAGGCCGATCGGATTTTCCGCCGCCACGAGTCTGACCTCCCGCCGCCCGAACCTGCCGTCAGCCCCCGCATAATGCACCTGCCATTCGAACTGCTTGGCGACGACGCGAACGACGACCGCCTCGCTCTCGGAAGGAAACGAACCGACACGGATGGCCCAGGCGGGAATGGCGTAACCCACGAGCAGCACGGCCTCGACGACGATGACGGCATACTCGGTGTACTTCGCGACCTTGCCCTTCGCTCCTGAGTAGCTGGCGGTGGGATTCGCGCTCTTCCGGAAACGGAAGAGGACGAACACGAAAAAAATTCCCCAGCCGACAAACAGCACCGCCATCAGCCAGTGGATGAGCGCGATCATGTTGTCGATGTCCGCGGCGTGGGTGGACGCCTGGGTCGGCATCCCGAGAAGCTCTAGCATTGAACGGTTCCTTCCTGTGGCTCAGACCGCGCGACAGGCGGCGCGGCGTCGGCGAGCCGCGCGCGCCGCGCCAGCGACGCGATGAACGAGAGAAATCCCCCGAGGACGCACACGACGACCACGAGCATCAGCATGATGCCGAGATTCATGGCCTTGGCCATCGGCGCGTCGCTCTGGCCGAAGCACACCGGACACGCGAGGGCAGCCCCAGGAGCCATGACCATCAACAGCGTGAAGAGCGTGCGCCGCATGCCTACAGATTCCTGGTCTTGCGTCGAAACATTGCGCCGTAGGCGACGAGTGATCCGCTGGTCGCCACGGCGACGATGCTGGTCGCCAAATACAGCGTTTCGTGCTCGAGCCGATACTGTCCGACGGCCCACGCGGCCACGAAGATCGCGAGGACGACCGACAGGGCTATGAACAGGAGATGAAAGGCCTTGAGCGACATCTCAGTGGCCTTCGTGCCCGCCCTCCGCGCCGCTGAGGGCGCTCGGTGCGTGAATCGGCGTGCCGATGTGGTCGGCCGTCGTCAGCACCGGCAGCATCATCAACACGATGAAGAAGACCACGGTGAGCACGAGCGAACCGTAGATCCACCTTTTCTCGTGGCTGAGATGCATGAACACCGCGGCCACCATCGACCCTTTGATGCTCGCAATGACGAGCGCCGCCGTGATGGCCAGTGGCACCGCGAAATGGATCTGGTTGGCCGCGACGGTGATGACCGTGCCGACAAACAGCGCCGCGCCCACCATCAGGTAGGTACGAATCGTCTTTTTGACTTCGGCCGCGTCAGAATGCATGAGTCACGATCCTCTCGAGAGTGCGCGAAGCTTCGGTCCGCCTAAAGGTGGATACTACCTCGTGTGTCGTGTCCGGCTTCAGGCGGACTACAGCAAATACAACACCGGAAACAGGAAGATCCATACAAGGTCGACGAAATGCCAGTAGAGACCCGTTGCCTCGATGCGGTTCGAGAACTGGTCGGGCCTGGTCTTCCACATCTTCGCGCCCGGCCCAAGCAAGTACGCCATCACCACCATCCCGCCAACGATGTGCAGGCCGTGAAGGCCCGTCATCGTGTAGTAAACGGCGAGGAACGTGCTGTGCGACGGCAGCTCCCCTCGCGTGACGTGATCGGCGTACTCGAAGTACTTGTTCACCAGGAAGATCCCGGCCAGCACGAACGTCCCGATGAGGTAGAGGCGGTGCTTGCCGAAGTCGTTCAGCTTCAGCGACGCCCACGCCATCACCATCGTCACCGACGATCCGATCAGGATGAACGTGTTGGCCATGCCCAGCCACACGTTGAGCTCACCGAACGGCCACTCGACCGCGCCGGTTCGCAGGATGATGTAGGTCGAAAAGAGGGCGCCGAACAGCATGACTTCCGACGCGAGGAACAGCCAGATGCCCAGCTTGCAGTTGTGCAGACCGGTGTCGGGCCGTGCGTCGACGATGTAGGGAATCTCCATCCTAGTGTCCTAAGCGCGCTCCGGTTCGAATTGAGGCGAGAAGTCCTTCGCGGCGCCCGGGACGCTGTACTCGTACGGGCCACGATACACGACGGGCTCGGTCAGGAAGTTTCCGTGCCCGGGCGGCGAGGGCGCCGACCACTCGAGCGTCGTGGCGTCCCACGGGTTGTCACTGACCTTCTTCCCCCACTTCATGCTCGCGAAGAAGTTGATGATGAACGGAATCTGGAACAGGCTGAGCGTCCACACCGCCATGCCGATCACCACGTTCAGCTGAAGGGGCAGGCCCTGATTGTTCGCATACAGCAAGCCACCGTCATACATCCGGCGGTTCATGCCCGCCAGCCCCTGGATGAACATCGGCATGAAGACAATGTTGATACAGACGAACGATCCCCAGAAATGGATCGCGCCGAGGACGTCGTTCATCTTTCGCCCGGTGGCCTTGGGGAACCAGTAGTAGATCCCCGCAAAGAGGGCAAAGATCGTTCCCGGCGCCACGACGTAATGGAAGTGCCCGATCACGTAGTACGTGTCATGCAGCGGGATGTCGGAGGGCGCCAACCCGAGCGGCAGGCCCGTGAGCCCGCCGATGGCGAACATCGGTAGGAACGCCAGCGCGAACAGCATCGGCGTCGTGAACCGGATCGATGCGCCCCAGAGTGAGAGCAGCAGCGCCGTCAGAATAATCACCGACGGGATCGAAATGATCATCGTGGTCGTCTGGAAGAACGCGCTGATCGTGGTGCCCATCCCGGTCATGAACATGTGGTGGGCCCAGACGATGAACGACATGAAGCCGAGGAACGCCACCGCGTAGACCAGCGTGCGATAGCCCCAGAGCGGCTTGCGCGTGTTGTTGGCGATGATTTCGCCGACGATGCCCATCGCCGGAAGGACGAGCACGTAGACCTCGGGGTGCGCGAGGAACCAGAACAGGTGCTGCCACATCAATGGGTTGCCACCGCCTGAGACCTGCACCGGCACATTGCCGACAACGAGCCCACTCGGCATGAAGAAGCTCGTGCCGGCCACGCGGTCCATCAGCTGGAGCACGCCTGCCGCTTCGAGCGGCGGAAACGCGAGCAGGAGCAGGAAGGCCGTCACCAGCTGCGCCCAGACGAAAAACGGCAGGCGCATCCACGAGAGCCCTTTCGCGCGCAGCTGGACGATCGTCACGATGAAGTTGACCGAGCCGAGGAGCGACGACGTGATGAGGAACACCATGCCGACGAGCCACAGCGTTTGGCCGAGCTGCCCCGGCTGCGCGATGACCGAGAGCGGCGCGTATGAGGTCCAGCCCGACATCGCCGCGCCACCCGGCACGAAGAAGCTCACAAACATGGTCACGCCGCCGAGGAAATACACCCAGTAGCTCGCCATGTTGAGCTTGGGGAACGCCATATCGGGGGCGCCAATCTGGAGCGGCACCACGAAGTTGCCGAAGCCGCCGACGGCGAGGGGCACGACGCCCAGAAACACCATGATGGTGCCGTGCATGGCGCCGAGCTGGTTGTAGAACTCCGGCAGCATGATGCCGCCCGGCGCACGCGTCTGACCGAGGAGCGAGCCGATGAGCGGGATGGGACGGATGGGATACGCCATCGACCACCGCATGATCATCATCAGCGTAAAGCCAAAGAACAGGAACACGAGCCCGGTCACGGCGTACTGGATGCCGATGACCTTGTGATCCTGCGAGAAGACGTACTTCCGCCAGAATCCCAGCTCGTGGTGCTCGTGCGTGTGCTCGTGCGCATGGCCGTGCGCGGCTGCTCCGGAGGTCGCCACCTTATCCAACGCAAAGCTCCTTGATGTCCGGCGGTCGTTCGTGGCCATGCCTTCCGGCGTGCATCGACAGAAAGCAGGCCGTGAGATTGTATGCAGAAGGCACAAGCGGCGCAAGGGTTCGGCTTGCTGCGCTGCCCTATGAAGCGGACGGCCCGGTCGGGGTCGACGTAATTTCCCCGTAAAACCGGCCCGTGCGAGTGGCACAGCGCTTGAACTGGCTGGGTACGCCAGCTCTGCCAGTCGAGGACACCATGGACCGCGTCCATCGCCTGTTACCCGCCGCGCTCGTCGCGGCCGTATCGATTGCCTCGTCGGCCTGCGCCGCGACGGCCGCCTTCTATCAGTACGAACCGGCCGTCCGCGCCGTGGATCAGCGCGTGTACGCCCGCGGCTACGATGAAGGCCGCGTTCGTGGGGAGAGCGACGCGCGGCGCAACAGGAGTTTCGACCACATGCGGCATGGCGACTTCCGCGACGCCGACGTCGGCTATCGCGGCGACGGAGATCGCGTCGCGTACCGTACCCTCTTCCGGCAAGGCTTTGTCGCGGGGTACAGCGACGGCTATCGACGGAACGCGCGTGTCGCCGAATACTCGGCGCCGGTCTACCCGCCTCGGTATGGATCGCCGGCGGCGCAGGCCGGTTATCGCGACGGTTACGAGCAGGGACGCGACGACGCCCGCGGCGGCGATCGGTACGATCCGATTCGCGCGCCGCGGTATCGCGCGGGCGATCACGACTTCACCAGCCGATACGGGTCGCGCGAACGCTACAAACGCGAATATCGGGCGGCGTTCGAGCAGGGCTACGAACGCGGTTATCGCGACTCCTAACTCTTGACTTCTCAGAGCCCGTGAAGAAATCGCGGCCCGTAACTGTCGGGTACGTAATGTCCGCCTTCAGGCGGACCGCGAAATCCGGCCGAAGCCGGACAACCTGTCAGTGCGTGGCGACGTGGAGAAAGCGGCGCACGCGCGCAAGAAAGGTCTGCGGCGTATCGACGTGTTCCGGCGTGGCGGCGCCGGCCGCGTGATGCTCCCGCAGCTTCGCGGCCCGGGCAGCCACCGCCACGCCGATCTGCTCCAACACGGCCGGATTGCCGAGCACGAAGTGACGGAACGCCTCGTGGGTGATCTCCAGCAGCTCCAAATCGCGGCTGGCCGTCACGGTCGCGGAGCGCGGCTCGCCGGTCAGGAGCGACATTTCGCCGAAGAAGTCGCCCGGCCCCAGGCGGGCCACCTCCGCGCCTGCAGGCGCAATCGTGACGCGCACGCCGCCGTGCGCGATGATGAACATCGAGCTGCCGGCATCGCCCTGCCGCACGACGGTTTCGCGCGTCGCGTACAGCCGCAAGTGCGTCGCGCGCGCCAGCGCGGTCGACTGCTCCTCGGACAGGCTCGAGAAAATCGACACCGCGCGGAGCGTCATCTCCGCGATCGCGGGATCGGGCGCCCCGGGCGCCATGTCCTCCTTGAACAGGTTCGTCATGATCGGAAACGGAATGACGATGCCCGCGCGGCGGAACGCGTAGTACACGGCCGAGCGAACGCGGTCGCGGATGATATCGTCGAGCGCGAACTCGCGCGTCCAGACGCGCACGCGGTAGGCCACCGAAAAGGCCGCGAAGTCCCAGAGCAGCACCTCGGGCGGGGGCGTCCTCAGAATCAGCGGCTCGTCCTTGATGGCCCCCAGAATGGCCTCCTTCACGTGGTTGGGCGCCGCATCGTAGCTGACGCCGATGTCCACCTCGACGCGCGTTTCGTCGGTTGGTTCCGAATAGTTCGTGATGGTGTCGCGCGCGAGCGCGCTGTTGGGCACGATGACGAAGTTTCCCAGCTTCGTCCGAATCTTGGTCGCGCGCCAGGTCACCTCGGTGACCATCCCATCCTTGCCCGCGACGTTCACCCACTGGCCGACGCGGAAGGGTTTCTCGATCTGGACGGCCAGCCCGGCGAAGAAATTGCCGAGCGTCTCCTGCAGCGCGAGACCGATCACCACGGCGCCCACCGCGGTCGTCGCGAAAATCCTTTCCTGGAGGACGAGCGTGGCGGTCAGGGTGAACAGCGCGATGACGATCGTGTCCTGGACTATCGTCGGAAATCGATCGGGCAGCTTGTCGACCCGCCAGGGATTCAGGGCAACCGCGACGGCCGCGTTGATGACGCCGAAGGCCAGCAGAAGAGGCAGGGCGAGCCCCAGCTGCTGCGCAAGCGCAGGCGACAGAGGGACGTTGGCCAGCGCCGCGGCGGCAATCGCGTAAGCGACAAACGCGACCGACGAGGCCACCAGACGCCCGCGGACGTGCCGGTTGGCGTTCGCGCCGCGCGCGATTAGGGCAAGGACCAGGAGCGCCAGTCCGACAACCATTGGGGCGGAATCGTACCAAAAAACGCCCCGGTTTGGGCTACGATGGCTGGCAGCTAATCTCGGAAGGTACTTGAGTCGACCGCGCCGATGTAGTGCAGGACTTCAGTCCTGCTCCGCCGGCGGCCGCAGGTCTAAAGACCTGCACTACACACGTCAACACAAGTGCCTTCCGGGATTAAGGTCCCGCGAAAGCGGGCCCTAAGAGGGGTCGCGGACTGAGAATGAAGCATCGAGGGGCCAGCGTCCTGGGTCTGCTCGGTATTGGTGTGACACTCTGCGTCGCCGCGACGCCGGTGCGCGCACGCCAGCAGCCGGACTCGGCGCGGCCGCCCGCGACCGTCCCGGCGAAGTCCCCGCAGCAGATCCTGCTCGACCGCTACTGCGTCTCCTGCCACAACGATCGGCTGAAGACGGGCGGTTTGACGCTGGCTCCGCTCGATCTCGCGGACGTCGGCGCGCATACGGAGACCTGGGAAAAAGTGGTCCGCAAGCTGCGCGGCGGTCTGATGCCCCCCGCCGGACTCCCCCGGCCCGACGAGACGACCTCGGTCGGCTTCGTGACGTGGCTCGAGACCGCCCTCGACCGGGCCGCGGCGGCGCGGCCCAATCCAGGGCGGACAGAGACGTTCCACCGGCTGAACCGCGCCGAATACCGGAACGCCGTCCGCGACGTGCTCGCGCTCGAGATCGACGTCGACAGCCTCCTTCCAGCCGACACCGCCAGCCACGGCTTCGACAACGTCGCGGGCGGGATCAAGTTGTCGGAGTCTCTGATGGAGCGGTACCTGCTGGCGGCCAGGCAGATCAGCCGATCCGCCGTGGGCTCGCCTCCAGCCGCCCCGGTTGCGCAGACGCACAAGATCTCGCCGGCGATTCCCCAGGACGTGCACATCGAAGGGCTTCCCTTCGGCACCCGTGGCGGCGCGCTTGTCCAGCACTTCTTTCCACAGGACGCCGAGTACGTGTTCCGCTTCGAGCTTGCGAACACGACGGCGGGCGCGGATCTCGAGTTCCTGCTCGACGGCGAGCGCCTCAAGCAGTTCAGCGTCAACCGCGGACAACGGTCGGTCGACGCCGACGGCAACGAAATCAACGAGAAACTCGAGGTCCGCCTGCCCGTGAAAGCAGGCCGTCGCGAGGTCGCCGCCGCGTTCCTCGGCGGGTCTCCCCCAATCGCCGAGGCGAACCGCCGGCCGTTTCTGAACCCGACCGTCAGCCGGCCCGCCGCGGCGGCGCTCCGCAGTATCACGGTGACGGGCCCATTCGACGCGACCGGCGCGGGAGATACCGCGAGCCGGCGTCGGATCTTCTCGTGCCGACCGCGTGCGATGGGAGACGCGACCTCCTGCGCGACGACGATTCTTTCGGGCCTGGCCCGGCGCGCGTACCGACGGCCGGTCGAGAGCGCCGACATCGAAACCCTGCTGCTGGCCTATCGCGCGGGTGCGGCCGACGCGGGCTTCGAGCGCGGCATCGAGCGCGCGCTGCAGCAACTGCTCGTCAGCCCGGAGTACCTGTTCCGCCTCGAGGTGGATCCGCCTGGCGCCGCCGTCGGCGCCAACTACCGGATTAGCGACCTCGAGCTGGCGTCCCGCCTGTCGTTCTTCCTCTGGAGCAGCGTGCCGGACGATGAGCTGCTCGAGGTGGCGTCCAGACGGCAGCTGCGGGATCCTGCGGCTCTCGAACGCCAGGTACGCCGCATGCTCGCCGACCCGAAGTCCGGGGCGCTCACGAACAACTTCGTGGGGCAGTGGCTGCGGCTCAGGAACCTCGAGTCGGCGTCACCGTCCGAAGTGCTGTTCCCGGATTTCGACGATGGGCTGAAGGCGGGGTTCAAGCGCGAGACGGAGCTGTTCTTCGACAGCATCCTCCGCGAGAACCGCAGCGTGCTCGACCTGCTGTCGGCCGACTACACGTTTGTGAACGACCGCGTGGCGCGCCACTATGGCATTCCGAACGTGAACGGCAGCCATTTCCGCCGCGTGACGCTGCCCGACAAACAGCGTCAAGGCCTGCTCGGCCAGGGCAGCATCCTGACCATCACGTCGCATCCCGTGCGCACCTCGCCGGTGTTTCGCGGCAAGTGGATTCTCGACAACGTCCTCGGCACGCCCCCTCCCCCGCCGCCCCCGAACGTCCCGCCGCTGGCCGAGAGGACGGGCGTGTACGCCGACCGTCAGCCGTCGATGCGCGAGCGGATGTCGGAACACCGCAGCAACCCCGTGTGCGCGAGCTGTCACGCCATGATCGACCCGCTCGGGTTCGGCCTGGAGCAGTTCGACCCGGTCGGCCGCCGGCGCGAGGTTGACGAGCTCTACAAGCCGATCGACGCCTCAGGCGTCCTCCCCGATGGGACCAGGTTCAACGGCGCCGCCGAATTGAACGCCGCCCTCTTGCGGCGACCCGATCGCTTCGTCACGACACTGACCGAACGATTGCTGACCTACGCGCTCGGCCGCGGCCTCGAGCCGTACGACATGCCAGCCGTCCGCGCCATCGTCCGCGCCTCGGCGGATAGTCGTTACAGCCTGCAATCGATCATGCTCGGCATTGTGAACAGCCTCCCGTTCCAGCACAGGAGAGTTTCGTCATGATCATCACGAAGATGGCGTTGCCCCGGCGGACGTTCCTTCGAGGCCTCGGCGCGGTGGTCGCGCTGCCGGTCCTCGACGCGATGGTGCCCGCGCTCAGCGCGGCGCAGACGGCCGCGCGTCCAGCGGTGCCGCGCCTCGGGTTCGTGTACGCGCCGAACGGGTCCTTCCTGCCGAATTTCTTCCCGCAGCAGGTGGGTCGCCAGTTCGAGCTCACGCCGGTTCTCAAACCGCTCGAGAGCGTTCGGGACCGCATCGTCGTCGTCAGCGGCCTGGCCAACAAGGGCGCCGAGAACCTCAGCGAGGGCGGCGGCGTGCACACGCGAATCGGGGCGGCCTGGTTGAGCGGCACGCGTCCCAAGAAGACCGAGGGCACCGACATCGAGGCTGGGACCTCCATCGACCAGATCGCGGCGGCCCAGATCGGGCGCGACACGCCGCTGCAGTCCCTCCAGATCACCCTGGACCACGACATCATCGTCGGCAGCTGCGAGAACGGCTACAGCTGCGTCTACCAGCACACGTTCTCGTGGAAATCGCCGACGACGCCGATGCCGATGGAGAGCAATCCCCGGTCGGTGTTCGAGCGGCTCTTCGGCGAGGGCGGGACGGCAGCCGAGCGCATGGCGCGCCTCAGGCAGGATCGGAGCGTCCTCGATCTGGCCAAGGGAGACATGGCTCGCCTGCGTCGCCGGCTCGGGCTGAAGGACCGCTCCACGGTGGACGATTACCTGACGGCCGTCCGCGACGTCGAGCTGCGCATCCAGCGCGCCGAGCGCAGCACCGACCCCACGCGCCTGCCCGACATGCCGGCGCCAGTCGGCGTGCCGGACTCCTGGGACGAGCACGCGAAGCTCATGTTCGACCTGACGCTCCTCGCCTATCAGGCCGACATCACGCGTGTCGTCGCCTTCCAGATTTCGCGCGAGCTGAACGGCCGGGCGTATCCGTGGATCGGCGTGCCGGACGGCCACCACTCCGTGTCGCACCATCAGCTGGATCCGGAGAAGATCACCAAGGCGACCAAGATCAACGCGTACCACATGTCGCTCTTCGCTCGGCTCCTCGAGCGGATGCGCGACACGCCGGACGGCGACGGGTCGCTCCTCGACCACTCGCTGATGATGTACGGCACGGGCATGGGAGATAGCGATCACCATACGCCGGTCAACATCCCGACCGTGCTCGCGGGCGGCGCGTGCGGCAGGCTCGACGCGGGCCGGTTCGTGCAATACCCGGCGGATACGCCGATGATGAATCTCGGGATGACCGTGCTGGACAAAGTCGGTGTTCAAGTGGAGCGCGTCGGCGACAGCACGGGCCGGCTCGCGAATTTGTAGAACTTTGTAGGCCGGGTCCATATCAATTGGTGAGGATTGCGAAATTAAGAATCAAGAATTCGGAATTAAGAATTCGGGCGACGAAATCTGAATTCTCAATTCCTAATTCCCAATTTTTCGCAATGCTCTTAGGACCCGGCAACGTAGCGAGACGTAGGCCGGGTCCTGTGGACCCGGCGAGGCAGTGAGGCGAGGCATGGATCTGAAACGTGCGACCGCGCTGGTTTTGGCTTTCTTCGCGCTCGGGACAGGATCCGTCGTCGGGGCGGGCGACACGGCGCTGGTCCAAGCGGCCAAGGACGGCGACAAGGCGGCCGTTCAGCGTCTGCTCGGACAAAGAGTCGATCCGAACAGTGCGGCCACTGACGGTTCCACGGCCCTGCACTGGGCGGTCCACCGAGACGCCGCGGACCTGGTCGAGACGCTCGTCACGGCCGGGGCGAGCGCCAACGCGGTCAACCGCTACGGCGTGACTCCTCTGTCGCTCGCCAGCACCAACGGGAACCTCACGATCGTGAATCGTCTCCTGGCAGCCGGCGCGGATCCGAACGCCGCCCTGCCGAACGGCGAGACCATTCTGATGACCGCCGCACGGACCGGCCGGCCGGAGGTGCTGAAGGCACTGCTCGACAAGGGCGCGAACCCCAACGCGCGTGAAAAGTCACGGGGGCAGACCGCGTTGATGTGGGCGGCCGCCGAGAACAACGCGGCCGCGATTCCCGTGCTCCTTGCCGGTGGCGCTGATCGCGACGCTCGTACCGGCGACGCCGCCCCTGCGGCTCCCGGCGCCGGCTCGTTCTCGCGCGCGGCCGGCGTCGCGCCCGCCGCCAACCTGCGGCCGACGTTCACCGCCTTTCTCTTCGCCGTTCAACGCGGCAATACGGAGTCTGTCCGCACGCTGCTCGACGGCGGCTCGAGCGTCGACGAGGGATTGCCGGATGGCACGAGCGCGCTCGTGCTCGCCGTTCAGAACGGGCACTGGGAGCTCGGCGGCTACCTCGTCGATCGCGGAGCCAACGTGAACGCCGCCGGGCAGGGCTTCGGCGCGCTCCATCAGATCACGCGCATCCGCCGGACGAACATCGGGTTCATGCCCCCGCCCTCCGGCAAAGGCAACATCAGCAGCACGGATCTCGTGCGCAAGCTTCTGGCCAAGGGCGCCGACGTCAACGCTCCGATGGCGCGCGACTTCCGCGACGGCTATCGCAACCGGTTCAACCGCATCGGCGCCACGCCCTTCCTCCTCGCCGCGAAGAACGTCGATACCGAGCTGATGAAGATCTACCTGGCAGCCGGCGCGAACCCGATGACGGCGAACGCGGACAAAACGACCGCGCTCATGGTCGCAGCCGGCGTGGACATCTGGAACCCGGGCGAAGACGGCGGCTCGGCCCCGGGCTTCGAACCCGAAGCGCTCGCGGCCGTGAAGATGCTCGTTGAGCTGGGCCACGACGTCAATGCCGCCAACGATCGCGGCGAGACGGCTCTGCACGGCGCCGCCTACCGCGGCGCCAACTCCATTGTCGAGTACCTGGTGTCGAAGGGCGCGAAGCTCGACGCGAAGAGCGCGCAGGGCTGGACGCCGTGGACGATCGCCAACGGCGTGTTCTACTCGCTCTTCTTCAAGGAGCAGCGCAACACGGCCGCGCTTCTCGAAAAGCTCATGGCCGATCGTGGCATCTCGACCGCCGGAATGGCCGACGATGGCCGGACCTGCTTCGATTGCGGACGAAACGACCGCACCCGCCGCGACGCCGAGGGCAACCGCCTCGTGCAGCCGGCGCCGGACCAGGTGCCGCCGCCGAGACCGCAGTAGAAAGTGGGCTACAGGCTATCCCGGGGAGAAGGACTACACTCTGGACGAGCGGATTCACGTGCTGGCGTTGCGGAATGTCGAAGGGCTGACTAGGGCCGGCTGACCGGCATCGCAATCGCTTTCAACCTCTCGACCTCAGGCGGCAGTTCGGTCTGCCCCGCGGGAACGTCGTTCGCCTTCAGCAGGAAGCTCACGATGTCGACCACGGTCTGCGGCGCGAGCGTGTCCGGCTTGTTCTGGGGCATCGTCGTGCCGATCGTGACGAAGAGATCGGCGACCGGCTGATCGCGCCAGCGATGGACGAAGATGGGGCCCACGAGCGCCGGCGCGCCGGCCTCGCTTCCCCCGCCCGTCAGGTTGTCCCGATGGCAGTACCCGCAGTGCTCTTTGTACAAGAGCTGGCCCCGCACGGCCTGGGCCTCCGTGTACACGCCATCCCAGATGGTTCGCGGCGCGTCCTGCTCTGCGCGGAGCGTCTCGCCGATGGCACCGGCTGCGCAGACCGCGAGGGCGGCGCCACATGCGGCTCCGAGCACGGCGATGCGCGACTGGCGCTCACGAGACCGGCTCAATGCCGAGATTATAGCGGCGCTCGGTTCCCCTTGACGAGGGCTTCAAGAGCGTACACAAGACCGTTGGCGACTACGCGGCGGATCGTTGCGACGAGATGGCCGCGCGGCAGCGCCGGAGATCTTGTTGTGACGAAGGCCAAACTCGAAGGACTGTTCGGCAGACGAACTCGCCCTGCTGCAGCCAACGCCAGGCGACCTGCGGCGACTCAAGGAATCCGTTCTGTGGATCTGGAAGGCACGGAAAGCGGCCGTGCGCGAGGAACTCGCGACCGCCGAGCGTGCTGCCAAGGCGATTCAGGACAAGCTGAACCGTCTCGTCACGCGGGGCGTTCAAGTACCCGATCGGCGCCAGGAACGTCCATCGTCCCAGTTCCAGCCAGCGCAGCCTTCATGCCGGCGCGGGTGCGGTCTGAGCGACAGTCGTTGTCGAACTGCGCGAATGCGGCCAGCACGCCTTCCATCAGCTTGCCCGTGGACGTGTCGTCGATCGGCTCCGTTGCCGACCGCAGCGAGATGCCGAGCGATTGCAGGTGCGAGCGCAGCGCGAAGGGGTCGTATGTGTCCCGCGCGAATCGCGTCAGGTTGAACACGACGACGAAGTGCACGCGGCCCTTATTCAACCGGCAGTACGTGAGCAACGCGCGTGACGTGAGGTCAGACGCGCTGATCGCGTGAGTTGGCGATCGCGCGATCGATCCAAGTAGTTGTTGAGGAAGTTTCTTAGAGCGGCAGCTTGGCGTATTCCGCCTGAGCTTGCTTGAGGATCGGGATGTCGGGGTCGGCGTCCTTCCACAGTGCGAAGAAGTCCTGGAAGGCTCTACGGGCGTTCGCCGCGTCGCCCGCGAGCGCGGAGCCACGCGCGAGACCCACGTAGGAAATCGAATAGTACAGTCCCCAATTCGGATAGCGCCAGGTACTACCCCAACTGGCGCCCTTGTGATCCAGGATCTTCCGGAACTCGGCCGCGGCCTCCGCGCCCTTCTGTAGACGCAGATACGCCAGGCCTCGCAGGTACACCGCCTCGGGGTAAGCGCGCTCGTAAGGCGAGGCGGATACCAGCAGCTCCACGGCCCTTGCGGGCTGACCGCGCTGGAGTTCGCTAGCTGCGCGAATCTCAGGGAGTTGCACCGCATTCCAGAGGGTTCCATTTGGAAGACGCTTGGAAGCCTCCGCGGCGAGCTTCTCCGCCCGGGCCGCATCGCCGCACAGAGCCAGCGCCAGCGCCGGACGCCCCAGGCGGCGCACGGTGTCGCAGTTCCCCGACAGCGCGTCGGCGCGCGCATCCGCTTCTTCGAAGTCCGCCCCGACGTCCCGGAGCCCCCGGCGCAGCGCCGTCTCCGCGGCTCGCGCGTACAACTTGCTGGATTCACCACGCTGGCCAAGCACATTCCGATTGGCCGCCTGCAAGCCAAAGCTCAGGTACTCCTCCGGCTTGCCTGCGTACCATTGAATTTCCCTGGCGACCGCTGCCTGATCGCCGTCGATGTAGGCGATTTCGAGGAAACGCTGGTGGATCCTCGCGCCGCCGATTCCCAGCGTCCGCAGTTTCTCAGCGACTTGCTTGGCCTCGTCGAGCCGGTCCAGGCACATATAGGCGTCCAACAGCCGTCGATAGGGCGGTTCCGCGTTCGGCTGCAACTGAGCCGCCGCCTGGCCTTCCTTGAGTCCCTCTTCGAATTGCCCCAGGGTTATGTAGTTTTCGCTCAAGTTGTTATGAAATCCCCAGGTGCGGGGATAGCTCCCGATACCCGCTCGAAAGGCGTCAATTGTTTTGTCCAACTCGCCAGTCGACTCGTAGTAGCCGGCCGCTATGTGGTGCCGCTCATACTCGGAGACGCGGTCGATCAACGAAAAAGCCTTGCGCTTGTATTCGGCCTCGAGCCCTGCGTCCCCAGCATTGTTGAAAGCGGTCGAGAGGTGGTGGTAAGCCATGGCGAAATTCGGATCGAGCGCGATAGCGCGCTTGAACAACGGAACAGCCGCGAGAAATCGGCCCTGGGCCAACTCGGCGTAGCCCGCCGTGTAGCTCTGGAGAGCTTCCAGCGAACCCGTGGTCGCCTGCTCCAGCGGACGATTCAATTTCTGGATTGAGCTACGCGATTCTCCAAGTTTGCCGCGCATGGCCGTCGCGGCGGTTCCCAGCGCGTTCACCACGTGCTCCTTGTCGTCCGTTTGGATCTGCTCCCGAGCAAGGGTTTCGCCACTCTCGCAAGTGATCGCCTGGAGCGCGATGATGTAACTGTTACCGAGACTGGCGATGGATCCTTCGATGGTCGCCGCGGCCGCGTCGCGCACGCAGATCTCATGGGCGATCTGGTTGGTGATGCGCGCGGTGGGAGGCAGGCTCATCAGCCGCAGGTTCTGTCGCACCTGCTCATCGTCCATGATTTTCAGGAAGGGCGATTGTTCAAGCTGTATTGCCAACCCTTGGCGAAGCGTCCCGTCAAAGACGGGGTCGCCTGTCGTGTTCGTGAAATCAGCGAGGACAATCGTGTTCTTGTCTGTGAGTTTTGGTGGGCGCTGAAAGTAGACGTAACCTGCGACGAAGAGCGCCAGCGCAGCCGCCGCCGCAGCAGCAACCATCGCCTTCCAGCGTTTGGTGATGGCTGGTGTGACGCCGGGCTTCGCACTTGTTGTCACCCGCGTCAACCGCCGCAGGTCAACGACCAGTTCACGTGCGGTCTGATAGCGTTCGGCGGGATCTTTTTCGAGGGCCTTCTCGACCACATTCCGGAAGCCGGCGGGCAGGTCCAGCGATTCCGCCAATGGCGGCGCCGGCCGGCTGACCAGAGCCTGCAGCCGTTCCAGATCTGTCGCGCCTTCAAACGGCCGCCGGCCCGCGAGCAGCTCGTACAGGACGACGCCGAATGAGAAGATGTCGCTGCGCGCGTCCACCGGCTGGCCCGCCGCCTGCTCCGGTGACATGTACGTGATGGTCCCCACGATCATGCCGGGTCGCGTGTGCCCTGCCGAACGCGTTCGGGTCGCCGCCTGGCTGTCCGTGGCTTCCCAGAGCTTGGCCAGCCCGAAGTCCGCGAGCTTGGCGTAGCCGTTTTTCGCCACCAGGATGTTCTCGGGCTTGATGTCCCGGTGGACGATGCCGGCGGCGTGTGCGGCGGCAAGGCCGTCGGCCACGCCTGTCAGCAGCTCGATAATCTCCCGCCAGGTGCGCTTCGTGGCCTGAGCCCAGTCCTTGAGCGTGCCGCCGTCGACGAACTCGGTGACCAGATATTGACGGCCATCGACCTCCCCAACGTCGTAGACCGTCACAATGTGTGGGTGGTTCAACGAGGATGCGGTCTGCGCTTCGCGCTGAAAACGGCGGCGAGCGGCAGCGTCGGCCAGGTCGTCGGACAGCAACTTGATCGCGACCGGCCGATTCAACTTCGTGTCGAGCGCGCGGTAGACGACGCCCATGCCGCCCGCGCCGAGGGGGGCCTGAACCTGATACCCGCCGATTCGATGGCCAACTGGTATCGACGGGCCGGGACCGGTCACGAGGCGTGCCGCCATGACCACAGCCGGTCCGGTTGTCCGAGAAATGCCTCCGCCGACGTCGGCTGTGCGAGCAGCGACTCGACATCGCGTCGCAATGCGTCATCCCCCGCACAGGCGTCCCCGAGAAACAGCGCCCGGTCGCGTGCGTCACGCGCGAGCGCCGCGTGATAGAGCTCCTCGACGCGCCGCCAGCGCTCGGGTGTCATGGGCATGATGGTGCAGTATCGCGATTATAGGCGCCAAGCGAATACGGAGGGAACTGAGCTTCTCCAGCCTGAACCGGCGTGTGAACCGGCGGGAGTGGACGCGCCCTCCACACAACGCTCAAGCGCCCTCCGTTCGACCAGCTCCGCAGATAGCAGCAAGAACGCTTGCGTCCTTGAATCACCCCAACTCCTCAAACGGGTTGTGAACGGTCACGCCCGCGATCACTTGGCCCGAGTTCAGATCCTCGGAAAGAACACGTCTTGCGCCGCTTCGCACCGCGACGGCCACGATGAGGGCATCCCAGAAACTGATGCTCGCCTCGTCTTCGATTCGGAAAGCCGCATCGACATCCGCGATCGTGGGGTCGACACACCAGCGGACGTACGTGCCGACGACGCTTCGTGCAGCGGGTTTCGGCAACGGCGTCCGAATCTTGCGCGTCACGTTCACATAGAACTCGTGCAAGACCTGTGTGCTGAGAACCCCGGTGCGCGCGACCCACAGGTCGCGGAGCAAGCCCTTGGCGATCTCGTGCCTGCGACCCGCATCGACGTCGTGGGCGTAGATCAAGACGTTCGAGTCGACGAACGTCTTATCGCTCGTGCCACTCGTCACGGGTTGATTCGATTCGGCCACCAAGATGGAATCCTTGGTCAAGGAGCGCCAGCGCCCGACGCTGCGCCTGCTCATACGCGTCGTCCTCGCCCACGAGCGTCTCGATCTGCTCGGCGAGTAGGCCGCTGATCGACGTGTTGCGTTTGGCGGCGAGGATCTTTGCCTTTCGCAGCGTTCGGCGTTCGAGTCGGATGGTGATGTTCTGGGTGGTAGGCTCTGGTGTGGCCACGGCAACCTCTGCACGTATTATACGTGCAGCACGTAGTTTGCGGGCAAGGCCTCTTGCTGGGGTGTCAATTCAACGCGGGCCTGGCGTGGAGGGCCAGCCTTATCGCGTCGAGCCGGGCGAGTCACGCCCTCAGGCGGTTCCAACTGACGATGTTCTGGTCCACCAACTTCCTTTCCTTTGGGTACTGGGGTAACAGCGAGCGGCCGCGTCCACCACCGATATTGCGCTGTGCCGCTCGGCCTGCTCGCCCACGCCATCGGGTACCGCGATTCGACAGAACACCCATCGTCCTCTAATCGATCAAGTCCGCAAGCAGCCAGCAAGGGAGGCAGCCAGCGAGTGCCGGGTTCAACCTTAATTCGCCTCTTCCGAGGGTGACGATGCCCAAAGCGTGGCCATCGGCAGTCACGACCGGCGAACCCGAGGTGCCAAGCCACGTGACGTCCATCGTCGTATCGTTCAGCAACAACCCATTGCCCCAGCCGTTGAGTGTCACGGTGCCATGGGTCCACTGCCGAGAACGCGACAGTAGCCATGCGGGACCGGGCTCCCTTGTTGCCCTGCCGATGCGTAGCGTTGGTCGGTCACTGACCAGACGGCGTAGGCGTCAGCTTGTCTCGTGAACTCATGGCCCTGCAGCTCACGGAGGACTGCGATGTCTTCGACCGGATCTGCGAAGAGACATTCCGCCCGAACGGTCGCCTTCTTGCCCAACTGGCCGAGAAGCTTGCCGGGGCAAATCCGCTCGGTAGAGTCTGGGTGTGGGTCTGTCTGCGGCACTTTCGGCAGGCAATGCGCGGCAGTGACAACCACTACGCCACACTGAGCCTTGACGAGAAAGCCCCGACCGTGACCCACGGTGACTATAGCGTCTTGTGACCAGCTTGGTGTCTCCGGCATCAGACGCCGCCTTTCGAGCCGTGCAACAGCGCGCCAAGGGTGCCGCCGCATCGTGCTGCATATCCAGTAGGACGTGCGTAGATGTTCAGCGTCATCTCGACCTTACTGTGGCCGAGGCGTTGGGCCACAACAAGGAGCGGTTCACGCGCTTGAATTCCGAAGGCGTCCCTGCGCCACGCGGACCGGTCTGGCGACCGAGCACGATTCGCGGCTACCAGAAGACTGGCGTCGGCATTTTGAACAACGAGCTCTACATCGGCCGGCTCGTTCATGGCCGTCGGGAATACCGCCGGAATCCGAAGAACGGTCGGCGAGGGAAGGCCATCGAGAATCCGGCGTCTGCGCTGAAGGTCAAGGATGTGTCCCACCTGCGAATTGTCGACGACGAGCTGTGGCAGGCCGTCAAGCTGCCCGGGCGGCAGCGGCGCATGTCGGCGACGGCGGGCTTGAATGCTCGTTTTTTCGTCGGCCGACAGGACGTAGTCGTCCGACGCCATCGGTTCGCCCTGGCAGAGGCCGGCATACAGATCGAGGATGGGACCCGCTGTCGTTGCAAGGTCGGGGTCGCGCGGGAACAGCCAACTGCGATGGCGCCACGGCCGGATCGCATCGGCGGCGAGCCAGCGCCACACGGTCGTGCCGCTGATCGTGGCGACGACCCCGCGCGTGACGAACTTCGCGCTGCAACTCCCGCAATGACCAGCGAGCCAGCGGGACGCCGGCCGTGCGGGGACTTTCGCACGCGAGGCGTTTGATCTCAACGACGACGCTGGGAGGAAAAGCGGGCTTTCCGCCCGCCTCGTGGCTCTTCGTCCAAGCCAGCCAGACGTTGGTAGAAGAAGCGCTTACGCCATTTGCTGACGATTTGACGCTGAAGACTGACGCGAGATGCGATGATGTCGTTGCCCAGGCCGGCGGCGGCCAGGAGGATGATCTTCGCGCGAACGACGTCCCGATACGGAGACGTATACTTACGCGTCCTCTCTTCGAGGGTGGCTCGTTCCTCGCGACTGAGCGTGATGGCGAAGGGGCTCTGTCTTGGCACGAGTCCTGGTCCGCTGCGACCGAGAGCGTACCATCTGAGGCCGACCGAGTAACAACACCGGGCAAGGTGGGGGCCGGGACCGAGCAGCAGCACGGACGGCGTCGCGAATCGGTCCCGCCGGCGGCGGGACGGGCGGGCTGTAACCTTAATACGCGGAATCCTTCATAGTGTCTTGAAACGGACGCGCGGGGCATGTCGCGGCTATTGCCTTCGGCGGAGGGCCCCATGACGAAGTCATCGTACGTTGTCGCCTGCTTTGCCTTCGTGCAGCTTTCACTGGCTGTCCTCGTGGGTCAGCCTGCCAACGCACAGCCGCCCACATACACGTTTCACACGATCGCGGGGCAGCCCCCGGGGTCGCCCTTCTCATTTGCCTCCGGCATTACTGTGGACGGCGCGGGCACGATCTACATCTACGATTCCAGCCATTTCGTCATCCGCAAAGTCACGCCCTCCGGGCTCGTGAGCATCGTGGCGGGCTCGCCCGTTCGGGCTGGGATCCGGCCTCGCCGTCGACAGCGCGGGAAACCTGTATGTTGCGGATTCGTGGTCCGCCACGATCCGCAAGATCACCCCGGCGGGCAGTGTGACCACGCTGGCCGGATCGCCCGGGCAGAAAGGTAGCGCGGACGGTCTCGGCAGCGAGGCACGCTTCGATCACCCGTTCGCCCTCACTGCCGACGCGTCGGGCAATTTGTTCGTCGTCGAGGCCTCGAACCACACGATCCGCAAGATCACGCCGGGTGGGCTCGTGACAACCCTGGCCGGGCTCGCGGGTGCGACGGGCAGCAACGATGGAGCGGGCAGTGCCGCCCGATTCAACAGCCCGCGAGGGATCGCGGTCGGTGCCGCCGGCAACGTCTATGTGTCCGACAGTTCGAACCACACCATCAGGATGATTACGCCGGCGGGCGAAGTGACCACGCTGGCCGGGGTCGCGGGCGTCCGGGGCACGGTGGATGCAACCAGCAGCGCGGCGCGGTTCAGCTACCCGGGTCCGCTCAGCGCGGGTGCAGGTGGCAATCTATACGTGGCTGAAAGCTTTGCCGGTGAGACTTGTCGCATCCGGACAATCACGCCCGGAGGAACCGTCACGACGCTGGCGGGCCAGGTCGGCGTGTGCGGCTCGGTCGACGGAACCGGGTCGTCCGCACGTCTGTCGGGAGTCACGGGCCTCGCTGTCAGCCCCACCGGCACCGCGTATTTCCTTGAGGTGGGCTACGTCACGGCTTTGCGTGCGATGGCTGCCGACACCACCGTGACGACGATGTTTCCCGCAAGCGGCCCGTCTTACCCCAGCCAGAACGACGGCGCGGGAGCAGCGGCTCAGTTCCTGTCCCCAGGCGCCGCCGCGTTTCACCTCGGTGAGGTCTGGGTGACCGACGGCATGAAGACTCGCCGGGTCACCCCGGGCGGCGTCGTACGGTCGGACCAGCAGGTGGACGCAGTGCGCGGCGTGGCGTTCGATTCAGCCGGAACTATGTACCTGACCATCGGCTGTGGCGTCCAGAAAGGGCCGTCGACGCTGGCAGGGGCGTTTCCGGCTGTGTTACCCGAGCAGTGCGGGTCGATCGACGGCGCGGGCACCGCTGCGCGCTTCAGCCGAGCGGTTGGCCTTGCCGTGAACAATGCCGGCACCGTGTACGTGGCCGACAATGGCAACTCGACGATCAGAGCGATCACCCCGGCCGGCGACGTTACGACGCTCGCCGGCCTCGCCGGCAACCCAGGCAGCAGCGACGGCGCGGGCAGCACGGCGCGTTTCAGCGTTCCGGCAGGCCTGGTCGTCGACGGCTCGGGCGACGTGTATGTCGCCGACAGCGGCAACCACACGATCCGGCGTGTGACGCCGGCTGGTGTCGTGACGACATTTGCTGGCGTTGCGGCAACGCCCGGCAGCAGCGACGGGACAGGCAGCGCCGCACGATTCAGCGAGCCGTACGGGCTGACGATCGACGGCAGCGGGAACCTCTTCGTCAGCGAGCTCGGCAACTCCACGATCCGGCGAATCACGCCGGCAGGAGAGGTCACGACCATCGGGGGCCTGGCGCCGTTCGTGGGTCGAGCGGACGGTGTGGGGGCCGCGGCGCGGTTCTCGTCACCGAAGGGCATCGCCGCAGACGCCGCCGGCACGCTGTACGTCGTGGATAGCGGCAACTACGCGGTTCGGCAGGGCTTCCTCGGGTCGGCCATAGCGCCCACGATCACCACGCAGCCAGCGAGCCAGTCTGTTGCCGCAGGGCAGACCGTGCAGTTTACCGTCGCCGCCAGCGGCACGCCGCAACCGGGGTATCGCTGGCAGGTGCAGGGGTTTGTGAGCGGCGAATCGTGGCTGGACCTCCCGAACTTTGCGCCATTCAGCGGTGTCTCGACGCCGACGCTGACGCTGGCGCCGGCATCCCCCCAGGAGACGGGCTTCAGATTCCGCTGCGTGATCACGAACCTGGCTGGAACCGCGACGAGCGAGGCGGCGACGCTCACGGTCTCATCGCTGACCCTGATTCCGTTCGTGCTGACATTCGGTGCGACGAAGGCCGGTGCCTTCGGGGATCTGATCACGGTCACGCCGGCGCAGACGGTGTCGGTGAGCTACAACGCGCCGTCTGTTCCCGTCTGGACCGCCACTGTTGATCAGCCCTGGCTGCAGGTCTTCAACGGGTCGGGTACGGGGGCCGGCCACTTCGTCGTCCGCGTGATCAATCCGGCCAACGTCATTGGCTCGAGCACGTCGCTGAGCGGGTCGGTGACAGTGACGGCCGTGAATGTCGGCCTGACCGCGACGATTGCGATTGCTCTGCGGGTGCAGTTGGCGGGGACGAGCTTGGCGCCGGTCGGCGTGTTCGACACGCCCGTCAACAACGCCACCATTCAGGGATCGATCGCGGTGACGGGGTGGGCCCTGGACGATGTGGGCGTGGAGCGCGTGGAGATCTGGCGCGACCGCGCCGCGGGTGAAACGACGCCGGTGTACACGGGCTCCGGTCCGGGGGACGGCAAGATCTTCATCGCGAACGCGCTGTTCGTCAGCGGCGCGCGCCCGGATGTGGAACGTCTGTTTCGCAACGAGCCTCAGGCCAACCGCGCCGGCTGGGGATACCTGATGTTGACGTGGGGGCTGTGGAACCTGGGGAACGGACCATTCACGCTGTATGCGTTTGCGTACGACGCAAACGGTCACTACACGACGGTGGGCACCAAGACCGTGACGGCGAACAATGCTGGCGCGATCAAACCCTTCGGGGCACTGGATACGCCGACGTACGGGCAGACCGTCACGGGCGCGTTCTGGAACTACGGGTGGGCGCTGACGCCGAACCCGAACGCGGTGGACACTCGCACGTGCGCGATCACGAACGGGAACGTGTTCATGGCCGTCGATTCCGGGGCGCTGACGCCGGTGATTTACGGCGATCTGCGCACGGACATTGCGGCGTCGTTCCACGGGTTCAGCAATGGGACGAATGCCGGCGGCGCGTGGCTCCTCGACAGCACGGCGCTTAGCGACGGCGTGCACCAGATCGGCTGGTACGTCGTCGACAGCTGCGGCCGGGCGGACGGCATCGGCAGTCGGTTCTTCACGGTGCTGAACGGGAGCAGTCTGACGGCGGCGGATGCCGGGACCAGACGACGTGGCCTCGCGATCCAGGAGGGCGGGCGGACGCAGTCGGACCCGGCCGTGCAGACGGACGGCGCTCATGGGATCCAGCGTGTCGCGGGCGATGCGCCTGCGACGACGGTGACGGCGCGGACCACGGGCGGCGAGTGGCGGGCCGTCCCGCCGAGCGCCGCAGGGGTGCACGTGGTGGCGGTTGGGCAGAGCGAGCGTGTGGAAGTGCACCTCCCGCCGGCCGACGGTGTCACGTACACGGGCGCGCAGATCGTGAATGGCGAGACGCGCGCGCTGCCGCTTGGATCGTCGCTCGACGCGGAGCAGGGGATCTTCTACTGGCAGCCGGCGGCGGGGTTCCTCGGCGGTTTCGATCTCGCGTTCACGCGGACCGATGGAGGGCGGGTCCGCGTGCGGGTCGTCGTCGGGCCGTCGATGCGGCTGGCGATCGACACGCCGGCGGACGGCGTCGTGTCGCAACAAACGGTCGTCGTGGCGGGCTGGGCGATCGATCTCGCCTCGACCGACGGATCCGGCATCGACACGGTACACGTCTGGGCGTATCCGACGGCAGGCGGCGATCCCGTCTTTCTCGGCGTGGCCAGCATCGGCGACGCGCGTCCCGACGTCGCCGCGATCTACGGGCAACAGTTCGAGCGGTCATCTTTCAGTCTGGTTGCGCCGCCGCTCGCCCTCGGAACGTACGATATCGTCGTCTATCCACACCGCGCCGCGACCAACGCGTTCGACGGTGCTCAGGTTGTCCGCGTGACCGTCGTGCCGTAGCACCCCCTTCGGCTTCGGTGGGGTGTGCGCGCACAAGACCCGGAACGGTTTGTTTCGCAATCCGTGCCAAGGCAACAGCAGCTCTCGCATGGAGATGGCGATGAACCTGGCGAGGATTCTTGGGGCAGCTCTCTGCTGGTGGATGTTTGCCGTACCGACGGCGATTGCGCAGACGTTCAATGAAGTCGGGGATGCGGGCGACCTGCCGGCGACAGCCCAGGCCACAATCGGTACTGGATCCCTGACGACGATCAAGGGCGATCTCGCTTTCGGAAACGTCGATATGTACGAGATTGTCTTGACCGGCGGGGCAACTTTCTCAGCCCTTGCACAAAGCGCATCGTCACCCTATTCCTTGGACCCCCAGTTATTCCTGTTCGATTCAACGGGACGCGGCGTTTATGCTGCAGACGATGATGAGTTTCCTCCAGACCCGAATTTGGCCCCGGGCTCTGCGAAGCTCCCTGCGGAGCATCCGCTAACTCCCGTCCAGCCCGGTCGCTACTTTTTGGCTATCTCGAGCATAGATGTCTACCCGATTGGTGGTTCAGCGCCCATTTTCCCTTGCGTGATCTGCACTCCGTACGCGGTGCTCGGTCCGACCGGATCAGGCGGCGGATCTCCGATCACAGGGTGGTCGGGGACGGCGTTTACGAGCGGGACCTATACCATTGCACTGACGGGCGCTGAGTTCGCGTCGCCTGTCCAGGTGACGGCCGTGGACGGCTTCGATCCAGGCGCAAACAATCAGGTCAACGCCATCGCGGTGCAGCCGGACGGAAGAATTCTGGTCGCTGGAGAATTCACAACGCTGGGCGGCGGCGGAATCGGCGCGACAGTTCGCAGCAGGATTGGCCGGCTCAACCCTGATGGCTCGCTCGATTCATCTTTCGATCCCGGCGCCAATGGAATGGTCAAAGTTCTGGCCGTGCAGCCAGACGGAAAGATCCTCGTCGGCGGGTTTTTCACGATGCTGGGGGGCGGTGGAACGGGCACGACGACACGGAACCACATTGGTCGGCTCAACGCCGACGGCTCACTTGACCAGACCTTCAATCCGGGCGTGAACGGCACCGTCTTCGCTTTGGCCGTGCAAGCGGACGGAAAGATCGTCGTCGGCGGCGAGTTCACGAGCTTGGGCGGCGGCGGGAGCGGCACGACGCCGCGCAACAACGTTGGGCGGCTCAACGCCGACGGGTCCTTGGATAACACTTTCAATCCGGGCTCGGGCAGCTTCGTCTACGCCGTGGCAGTGCAGCAAGACGGGAAGATCCTGATCGGCGGAAGCCGGGTCAACGCGGATGGCTCGCCCGACACCAGCTTCAGAGGCGCGAATGCGAACGGTCTCGTCACTGCCATCGGGGTCCAGCCGGACGGGAAGATTCTGGTCGGTGGGCTCTTCACGACGTTGGGCGGCGGGCCGAGCCCGACAGCGCGGAATCGGATGGGGCGCCTCAACGCTGACGGCTCGGTCGACCCGAGCTTCGATCCTGGGGCGAACGACGAGATCCGGACCTTGGGAGTGCAGCCGAACGGGAAGATCCTCGTCGCCGGCGCATTTACGACGCTGGGCGGTGGGGGGACGGGCGCGACGACGCGCAACCACCTCGGCCGACTCAACCAAGATGGTTCGCTCGACGCCGCCTTCGATCCGGGCGCAAACGCCAGCACCTATTCCGGCTCCGCCATCGCGGTGCAGGCGGATGGGCGGATCCTGATCGGTGGCGCGTTCACAATGTTGGGCGGCGGTGGAACGGGCACGACGCTGCGCCGTTATATCGGCCGGCTGTACGGCGATGGAGCGCTCGACGCGGATCTCAATCCGGGCGCAAACGGACCGGTTACGGCGATGGCGGTGCAGGCGGACGGCAAAATCCTGGTCGTCGGCGAATTCACCGGGCTCGGCGGCGGGAACGGCAGCACCACGCGCAACCACATCGGCCGACTCAATCCCGACGGCTCGCTGGACCCCAGCTTCGATCCGGGCGCGAGCAGTGTGGCCTATGCGGTGGCCGTGCAGCCAGATGGCCGTATCCTGGTCGGCGGGGCTTTCACGGGGCTCGGCGGCGGGACTGGTGTCACCACGCGCAACCGCATCGGCCGGCTCAACGCCGACGGCTCGCTCGACACCACCTTCGATCCGGGCGCGACCGCCGCGGTCTACGCCCTCGCGGTGCAGGCGGATGGACAGATCCTCGTCGGCGGCGCCTTCACCGGACTCGGCGGTGGGACCGGCACCACATTACGAAGCCGGATCGGCCGACTGCATCCCGACGGGTCGCTCGATACGACCTTCAACCCGGGCGCGTTCGGGTCCGTCTACGCGTTGGCGCCGCAATCAAACGGGCAGATTCTCGTCGGTGGCGCCTTTACGACGCTGGGCGGTGGAGGCGTCGGTACGACTGCACGAAACTCGCTGGGCCAGCTCAACCCCGACGGCTCGCTTGACCCCAGCTTCAATCCGGGCGCGAACGGCCCGGTGTACGCGCTCGCGGTGCAGCAGGATGGAAAGATTCTGGTTGCCGGCGGCTTCACGACGCTGGGCGGCGGCGGGACCGGCACAACGACGCGCAATTACATCGGCCGGCTCAACCCCGACGGCTCACTCGATCCCAGCTTCGATCCCGGTGCGAACAGCACCGTCTACGTTCTGGCGACACAGACGGATGGCAAGATCCTCGTCGGCGGCGCCTTCACCACTCTGGGTGGTGGCGGCTTCGGTACGACGCCGCGCTATGACATCGGCCGGCTCAACCCCGACGGATCGCTCGACACCACCTTCAATCCGGGCGCGAATTACATCGTCTACGCGTTGGCGGTGCAGCCGGATGGGAAGATTTTGGCCGGCGGCAATTTCACGCGCCTCGGCGGCGGGGCCGGCACGACGACGCGCAACTATCTCGGCCGGCTAACCAATACCGATGCTGCGCTCCAGGGTCTCGGCGTAACTGGCGGTGGCAGTCTTGTGACCTGGTTGCGCAGCGGCGCCGGGCCAGACGTCTGGCGGGTGACATTCGACGCGTCGACCGATGGCGTCACGTACACGTCGCTCGGGAGCGGCACGCGCGTCGCCAACGGGTGGCAGTTGGCTGGCCAGAGCCTTGCCACCAATCAAAACTTGTTCATCCGCGCGCGCGGATACTACGTGACGACGGGCTGGACTACCGGGTCCGGCTCAATCGACGAATCGATCCGAAACGTGTTCGTCTCATGCCCGACGATTGCGCCGACGTCTTTGGTCGCCGGCACCGCAGGCCTCGCATACTCCACGACGTTCACGGCGACGGGCGCCATCGGCGTCGTCAGCTTCGGGGAAACGGGCACGCTGCCCGCTGGGGTCACCTTCAGCGGTGGAGTCCTCTCGGGCATGCCGACACAGACTGGGACATTTCCTCTCACGGTGACCGCGACCGACACATCCAGCGGATGCGCCGCATCGCAGAACGTCACGCTGACCATCAACTGCCCCACGATCACACTGAGCACGACAAGCTTCGCCGACGGGACGGCTGGCGGCGCGTACGCGAACACGGCGATCACGCAGATCGGCGGTGTGGGGACGACGACGTTCGCAGTGACGAGCGGGGCGCTGCCGAGCGGGATGACGCTGTCGAGCGCCGGCGTGGTGAGCGGCACGCCAACTGCGACCGGGACATTCACCTTTACGGTCACTGCGGCCGATGCCAACGGGTGCACCGGATCGCGCGCTTACACGCTCACGATAGGGTGCCCGACGATCACGCCAGTCCGACGACGATTGCAAACGGCGCGATGGGTACGGCGTACTCGGCGGCGATCACGCAGACCGGCGGCGTGGGGACCGCGACCTTCGCGGTGACGAGCGGGTCGCTGCCGGCTGGTGTGACGCTCTCGACGGCGGGCGCGCTCACGGGCACCCCCACGGCCTCCGGCACGTTCAACTTTACGGTGACCACCACGGATGCGAACGGCTGCACGGGGTCACGCAGCTACAGCCTGATCGTTGGAACGCCGACGCTGGCGCTCACGCCCTCGACCGTGAATTTCAGCGTGGTCAACAGCGCGGGGACGCTGACGGTCGCAACCCCGCCGCAGACGCTCACCCTCACGCAGACCGGAGGCTCTGTGGCGTGGACGGCGGCGGCCGATCACTCGTGGATCACGCTTAGCCCGACGTCCGGATCAGGGTCGGGGACGCTAACCATGTCGATCAATAACACAGGTGGCGTGCTGCCGGCGTCCGGATCGTTGACGGGCACGATCACCGTGACGCCGGCTGCGGGCGCCGATGCGCCGGCACTGTGGGACCCGGCTTCAGCCGGAGTCGGCGCTCCACCGTGGGATCCGGCTTCAGCCGGATTCATTGCTTCAACGGCGTGGCCCGCCAACGCGCCGATGACGACCGTGAATCTGACGATCCGCGCGCCCACGCAGCCGCCGGAGGCGCCGTTTGGCGTGTTCGATACGCCGGCCGCAAACACGACGATCCAAGGGTCGATTGCGGTCACGGGCTGGGCCCTCGATGACGTCGCGATCGATCGCGTCGAGATTTGGCGGGACTTGGTTACGGGCGAAACGACGGTGCCGTTCAACGCGCCGGGGCATCCGGGGCACGGCAAAGTGTTCATCGCGAAACCGCTATTCGTGGCAGGCTCTCGGCCCGACGTCGAGGCAGCGTACCAGAATCATCCGTTTGCGAATCGCGCCGGGTGGGGATATCTCCTGCTGACGTGGGGCTTGTGGGATCAAGGAAACGGGTCGGTCACATTGTATGCGTTCGCGTTTGACCAGGAGGGGAACAATACGACGCTGGGGACGAAGACGCTGACATCGGACAACGCGAACGCGACCAAGCCGTTCGGGGCGCTGGACGTGCCGGCGTATGGGGAGACGAAGGCGGGGCTGTTCTTCAACTTCGGGTGGGCGCTGACGCCGAATCCGAACGCGGTCGACAGTCGCACGTGCACGATCACGAACGGGAATGTGTTTGCGGGGATCGACTCGGGGCCGCTGACGACGGTGGACTATGGAGACAACCGCACGGACATCGCGAGCGCGTTTCCGGGGTTCTCGAACGGAAGCGGCGGCGGCGGCCATTACCTGGTCGACACGATGACGCTGGCCAACGGCGTGCATCAGATCGGGTGGTACGTCGTGGACAGCTGCGACCGGGCGGACGGCATCGGCAGCCGGTTTTTCTCGGTGCTGAACGGGAGCAGCCTGACGACGGCGACTGTCCGTAGTGTCCGGCTTCAGCCGGATTTCGAGGGCAGCGACGTAGTTCGCGTGCGCCGGCTGAACGGCGACTGGACCGAAGTCTCGCCCTCCGCGACGGGCGCACACATCATCGCGATCGATCAGAGCGAGCGGATCGAAGTCCAGCTGCCAGTCGCCGACGGCCCAACGTACACGGGCGCGCAGATCCTGAATGGTGAATCACGCGCGCTGCCGCTCGGCTCGTCGCTCGACGCGGAGCAGGGAATCTTTTACTGGCAGCCTGCCGCGGGATTCCTCGGGAGTTTCGAGCTGGAATTCTCGAACCTCTTGAACCCCTCGATCCAAGTGCGCGTCGTCGTCGGCCCGTCAGTAAGGTTGGCGATCGACACGCCGGCCGGGGGTATTGTTGCCGAGCAGCTGTTTGTTGTTGCGGGCTGGGCGATCGATTTCGCATCGACCGACGGATCGGGCATCGACACCGTGCATGTGTGGGCGTATCCCACGGCCGGCGGCGACCCGATCTTCCTCGGTGTCGCGGACATCGGGGATCCGCGTCCAGACGTCGCCGCTGGTCGCGCCTTCTTGCGAGCAGCAGCGAGGCTGATCACCGGATACGTACCGAGCGTCCAGCGGCGTCTAGGCCCGGAACATCGCCGTCTGGACGCGTGACGCGCCGACCCGATTCCGCCCTCAGCGCAACGACGGTGCGATCGGTGAGCCGCTTCGGGTTGCGGCCCTTGGCGGCTGCGCCGGACGTGTCCATGCACTCTCCTGCGGCGCTCGGCCGCTCGGTGCGTGCGATCTCCCAAAGAAGCTCCCCACGCCGGGGGTAGCACCGGGGTCACAACTATAGATGGCCTCGCGTGAAACCGCATGACACACGATAGTGGGGTCACATGGCACTTTTGCGCCTGAAAACAGCGATTTCGAGGGAACGTGTTACCCGGTGAAACTGGACGAAACTCGGCGGCTATTGAATGGCATTCATGAGGTCACCGGTTCGATCCCGGTCTGGTCCACCACTCTTTCATTTCCTGTCTGAATTTCCCGCAAGTAGCTGAAGGCCTGTGCGGTTACGCGGGTTCCAACAAAGCCTTTTCCGTCGAACGCGATTCCACCTGGAAAGAACAACAGTTGGAACCGCTGGCGCTGTTCGAGCGATGCCTGCACCCAGAGGTCGGCGGCGCGCGGCAGAACGCGTTCTGCGAACGCCACGATGCCCTCTACGTCGAGTTCATCGAGCTGGCCGGAGTGACGGTCTATCCGAGCGAGCGTCAGCTCCTCGCGCAGTTTCTCGGCGTGACGGTCGTACGTCTCGATGTCGATCGAGCGCTCGAAAAGGAACGCCTCGTCCAGACGGTCCAGCTTCTGTTGGATGGCCTTCGCTGCTCGCTCAGCGCTTTCGATCTCCTCGCGCACGGCCGCCTTCCGCGTCTTCCAGATCCGCAGCACGGATTCCTTCAGTAGTCGCATGTAGCCTGGCGTCGGCTGCAGCAGGGCGAGTTCGTCTGCGAACAGCCCTTCGAGCATGGCTTTCGAGACGTTCACCGCACGACAACCAGGGCGGCAGTGGTAGTACGCGTAGTACTCGCTGCGTCCTTTCGACCAACTGCCGGTCAGGCCACGTCCGCAGGATTCGCAACGAACGAAGCCGCGCAGCGGGAAATCGGGATGCGCTCGTTGCCTCGGCGCCGTGCTTGGCACTCGCCCGGACAAGATCGCCTGAACGCGATAGAACAGCTCGTCGGAGATCAGCGGCTCGAAGTCGCCACGCTTGCCGCGAACGCCGTACTCGGGCACGTCCACGATGCCGGCGTACAACTGGTTGCGCAGCAGCACGCCGATCGCCTGTGACGTGAGCAGCTTCCCGCGGCGATTGGTGAGGCCCCAGGTCCTGGCCCGCTTCAGTAGTTGTTCTTTCGTGTATCGGCCTGTCGCGTAATCCTCGAATGCGCGTCGTACAAGCGGTCCGCGTTCCGTATCGTGCATCAAGCTCCTGCCCATCGATCGCGGCGCATTCAGATAACCGATTGGCGCAAGGAATACCCATCGACCGAGTTCGAGCGCGGCCTTCATGCCGGCGCGTGTTCGATCGGAGCGCACGTCGTTGTCGAACTGCGCGAACGCTGCGAGTACGCCTTCCATCAACTTGCCCGTGGACGTGTCATCGATTGGCTCAGTGGCTGAACGAAGCGAAATGCCAAGCGATTGCAGGTGCGAGCGCAACGCGAAGTGGTCGTACTTGTCACGCGCAAAGCGCGTCAGGTTGAAGACGACCACGAAGTGCACACGGCCTTTGTTCAAGCGGCAGTACGTGAGCAGGTTCTGGAGCTGGCTGCGATCCGTGGTCTTGGCGCTCTCGCCTTCCTCGTGGAAGCGTTCGAGGACTTCGTAGCCTTGGCGGCGGCAGTACTCCTCGCACGCCCGAAGCTGTGTCGGCAGGCTGAGATTCTCGGTCTGCTCCTTCGTGCTGACGCGAACATAGACCACCGCGCCGACCATGATCGGCAGCGTAGATCCATTCGCCGAGTCGGGCAAGCTGCGTTTTCGAGGCATAGTGCTACTCGGAAGTGCGGCACTGCTCCTGGTACATCTCGACCACGATGCACGCCATCGTGTCTGCGTGGCGACGGATGTCCTCGATGTCCTGATCGGTCATCGATTCCGCGTCCTCGCCGAGCAGCTCTCGACAGCGCGCGATCGAGATCGGTTCCGGCCTCGGATCTGGTTGTTCGACGTACTCCATGGGCAACCCCTGCGAAGTCATTGCAGACGTTCGTGATGGGGTGGAGTGCGCTCGAAGCGCGCCGACATGGTGTCGGCGCGCCGAGACGATGAGCGTGGATGTGGCGTGACGCCGACACCGAAGCGCGAGACTTGAAGTCGAGCACGCTGATCGCAACGGGATGTGCGCGATCAATCGACAGGTTGTTGAAGGGGCTGAGAGCTTTGCTCTGAGAGCGTTGGCTACAGCGCTCCGCGTCTGGCAGGACTGCGGAGGGGTACGCGATGGCACCGACGAGATCTTCACGATACGACAGCGGACGCGCCGGGTCAACGCACAAATGAGGACGAGCTTCGTCGGCCATCACATAAGTGCGACCTCGAGCTGCGCGGAGGCGCCGTCAAGGCCGTAGCCCGCAGGGTCGAGCGCAGCGAGAGCCTTGACGACGCCGAGCACAGCTCGATCCTGGTCATGTGATGGCCGATGTTCTGGCGAACATAGTCGTGAAAAAGTACGGCGCGTTTCGCGAGGGATCTGCGGCGCGTTCGCACGTGACGACACGCGTACATTCGGCGCGCAGATCAACGCGGGAACCCGCGAGCATTCCGGCACGGACATCGGGGCGTGAGCAACCCTCCGGGCCGGGGCCGGGGTCGGCATCCTCTCCAAACCGGGGGGTTGCTCACGCCCCCACTGACAGCCAGCCTGCGAGCGCCGAGCAGCGGACGGCACAAAACGCCGTCCGCCCGAACGCGCCAGGCATTCACTGGAAGTGGTTGGCGCCGTGACGGATCCGACTGTGGGACTTCGTTACGGCTGGCACTGGTATTCCGCGCAGTGGTCGTCATTCGGGCTCCGGTTTTCGACGCCAACCACCGCGCTCTGTCGCGGCTCCCCTCGCGGCGTCAGCCGGTTCAATCCAGATGCTGGGGCCACTGTGAAAAGACAGCCGCAAAGTTCATCAAGTTCTTGCTCAGAAACGAGCGGATTCTTCCCCGCTTCCAGCGGACGGACCGCCGCTGACACGGGGCGCCAACAGTCTTTCAGCGTGGCGTGAGCGACCACGTCCGTGGCCGCGAGCTTGGCAGGTCAAGCGGTCATTTCGAGTGGTCGCTCACGCCACGGATGGCTGTTGGCGACCGCTCCGGCAGTGGCGCCACCAAGCGGGCGGCACAGTGCGCCGCCCGAGGACGACGGCTGCAACCTGCTCGACGTCTTGCAGTTGTCCCGCGGGCTCGCCGCGTGTCAGTCGTGTTCGTCAACCAGAACGAGATCCTCGAAGGAGACCAATCCAGGGGGAACACCTCGCGCTGAGGGGGTGTTCCCCCCCGGTGTTCCCCCTCTTGAAGCGCTGATTGCGCACCGGTCGCTCAAGATGTGCCCCTGCTATGGCAAACGAATCTGACAACGCCTTTGAGGTGTGACCGGGTGGTACGATCGGCCCGCCAGAGGCTCGATGCCGACATTCCCGGAGTGGTGGAATTGGGACCTTTCGTTCACCGGCCACGCCGAATTGCGCATGGAGCAACGAGGCGTGACCGAGGTGGAGGTTCGCGCTATGCTGGAGCGAGCTGCGCGTTTCGAGCCGAACGTCGTCGAGGGCAGATTCATGATCCACGTTCGCCACCTGGAGAGCTCGTGGATCGTGATCGTCGAGCCGGATGCCGACGCCAAACTATTGGTCGTCGTGACGGTTTACGGGGTGTCCGAATGACAGAACGGTCGCTACAAGTCACTTACCGGAAGGGCCGGGCGTTCGCCGCGTATTTGCATTTGTCCCACGCGACAGGTGAGAAGAGCGCGAAGACGGTGGCGTCTCAGGACGGCCTGCTCATCGTCGACTACAGTGCTACCGGGCGGCCCGTCGGCGTAGAGATCACGGCTCCGCAGGCCGTCCCCCTTGAGCGACTGAATCAGTTGTTGGCGGACCTCGGAGAGACACCGTTGGCTGAGCAAGATTACCGGCCTCTCAGAGCAGCATAGACGGACCAGCCCACAGGCTGTCGACCGAGCGCAGCGATAGCATCCTTGGTCTTTTCGGGGTGATTAGGTTTACACCGCTTCGACGATGCTCGCTCCAGCGGCAGTGGGCTGGACGTGAGTCAGCTCGAATCTCGCCGCCTGAAGGAGTTGTTGATATTCCGCGGCCGTCCGCTCGCGTCCACTGGCCATCACGAGCATGTGCAGATCCAGCCACTTCCCGAAGAACGGTCCATCGCCCGGCGGCAAGACAAGCTCCACAATCAACAGCTTCCCGCCATCGCGCAGTGCGGTTCGGCAACGACGGAGAATCGCTACACACCGTTCGTCGTCCCAGTCGTGAAGAATCTGCGCCATCACGTACAGGTCCCCGCCGGCTGGAACCGCTTCGAAGAAATCGCCGCCGATGTGCGTGCACCGGTCCGCCACTCCCTCCGCGGCTAAATGTTCCGCGGCACCGGCGATCACATTCGGCAGATCGAACAGGATTCCGCGGGTCGCGGGGTTTTTTCGCAGGATCGCGGCGAGCAGCGTGCCATGACTGCCACCGACATCAACAACGGTACTGAACGGAGAAAAATCGAACGCGGCCACGACCGCACCGGCTAGCTGGTTGGTCCACGCGGTCATCGCCTCGCCGAAAGTCCAAGCGGGCTCTGGATTCTCGCGGAAGTACTCGAAGATACCCTTGCCGAACGTGTGCTCGAACGCCGGCTTCCCCGTCCGGACGCTGAAAAGCAGGTCTGCCCAAGCGCGGTATTGTTCCTCGTTGTACATAATCGCCAGCGCCCGCATGGAGTCGGGTGTTCCGGTGCGCAGCAGCGCGCTTACCGGTGTGAGTCCGTACTCTCCTGGCGTGGCTTCTGAAAAGACGCCGATGCTCACCAGAGCGCGCAGCAGGCGCTGAAGCGATTGCGCATCGGTATGCGTGGCATCAGCAAGATCCCTGGAATCCGCGGCACCCGCAGCTATGTGGTCTGCGATCCCGAGCTTCGCCGCGACGTATATCGCTTGCGATACCCAATAGCCGGTCATCATTTGAAGCAAGCTCACGGGGGTGCCGGGGCCGTCAACGCTTCGTGCGTCCGCTGCCATAGGTCTCCTCGAGAAATGCCGGTGTCGGCGAGGTCTGGCGACACATGAGTCGTCAGACTACTCGTGACACCGCGGCTCCGCATCCTCGAAACCATGTAGCGCCGTCTGAGGGAGATCTTGTAGGCCGAGAGAAGGCCGGCAGGATGTCGAATTAGGAACCCAGCCTCAGGAGACCGTGACGGAGAGCCCACGCCGTCGCGTCGACGCGCCCTCGCGCTCCAATCTTGGAGTAGAGATTGGCCACGTGACGCTCAACGGTCGGAACGGAGATGCGCAGGTCGAGGGCGATTTCCTTGTTCGTCAGGCCCGACGCCAGACGCGTCAGCACTTCACGCTCGCGAGCGGTCAAGGAAGAGCGCGTTTCAGTGGACGGCGCCGCAACCGGCGGACCCGATCGCTCGAGAGACAGATTGCTTGCGGACTCTCTGCCTACGCCCGAGCGCAGGAATTCGTCGATCGCCGCCACGTGTCCATGATGAGCCGTGCCAGCGATCGATTTCTCCCTGACGACAACAAATTGTGCGTGAGGGATCTTCTTTGCCACAGCCTGGCAAAGGTCCAATGATCCGAAAGGGAAGGCCGGTTCGTGAATAACGAGAACCGGAACGTTCAGATCCGGCAGGAGATCGGATAGATCGATATCGGCCGACGCCGAGTAGTACGCTGCGAGCCGATCAGGGCTCGTGCTCTGCCGAATCGCGGCAGCGATCTCGTTGCCCAGCGCGGCGTCCTCAAAGGCGCTCGCCACGTTGCCCAGGACGTTCGTGAAGACGTTCCACTCGCGATCCCCGGTGGCCATCATGCCCGACGCCACTCGAAGGTCTGGAAGCGCAAACATCTCCTGGCCCGAGACCCAGGGGCTGAGAAGCACCAGTCGCGACACGATCGAAGCGTGGCGGACGGCGTAGGCCACGGCAGTCGCGGCGCCGAGATCCACACCGGCGAGGGCGAAGCGGTCGAGGCTCAGACGGTGTATGACTGCTTCGAGGTCTCTGACTCTTGCGTCGAGGGACAGGTCAGGCGGGTTCCGATCGGATGCGCCCATTCCGCGAACGTCATACCGGACGACTCTCCATCCGAGCGCAGACAAACCATCGGTGACGCCATGTACGTGCTGCCATTCGAGGCTTCGGTACAGGTGCGCGTCGCCGAAGATGTTCGAGGCAAATACGATTGGCAGGCCGCTCCCAACGGTGAAATAGGCGATACTCACTCCGTCGCTCGTCCTGGCATACTCGAGTGCCGGCACCATCATGATGTGTGCTATTCAAGCACGGTAGCCCGCTGACGTGTCCAGCAAGGCTATGCGAACCGCCGAAGACCTTCCAGGTCACGAAGCCAGCTGGTCAATCGGTTCCAACTGGCGCTGTTCTGGTCCACCAACTCCCTAAAGCCTTTTATTTCAGCCGCCGCTTAACGACGACGATCGGGGCAGTAGTCGAATCGCTGCCGGTGGGCACGCCGCGGCCGTCAGCCACCTGTTGTCGGTTCATGCGAACGTGCGCTCGAAGGGTCGAACGGGGGAAGCCCTCGTCGCGACTGCTTCACGGCGAGGAGAGTCCTCACCCACGCTCCGTGAGAGGCGTTGCGCGGCCTCGGATGTTTCTGCATTCATAGAAAAAAGTCGCGACTTTTTCCCACCTATATGTGAGAATCCGTGGGTGCGATACATCGCCTCCGCCGTTGAGGATGCGCTCGCAGAACGCAAGATGGCCTTCGTCGCCGGCCCGCGCCAGGTCGGGAAGACCACGCTCGCGCGGAGCCTGCTCCAGGATCCCAAGCAGTTCTACTTCACCTGGGACCTCGAGCGCGATCGCCGCCGCATTCTGCGCGCGAACGGTGCGTTCTGGACCTCTCCCCCGGGGGCAGCCAGAGCGAGAATCGTTCTCGACGAGATTCACAAGTATCCGCGATGGAAGCGATTCCTCAAGGGGCTGTTCGATACCTACCGCGACGACGTCGACCTCATCGTCACCGGCAGCGGTCGGCTCGATGTCTACCAGAAGGGCGGGGACTCTCTGCTCGGCCGTTACCGGCTTAACCGGCTGCACCCGTTTACGGTCGGCGAGCTCCTCGCGGATGGTCGTCAGGACCTCATCACGCCCACGCAGCTCGACGCCGAGCTCGCCGGGCCAGCCCCAGTGCCGGGCGCGGAGGAGGCGCTCGCACAGATCGAGCGGTTCACCGGCTTCCCCGAGCCCCTCTTCGGCGGTCGTATGGATCGGCTGCGACGGTGGCGGCGCGCGCGGCGCGACCTGGTTCTGCGCGAGGACCTGCGCGACCTCACACGGATCCGCGAGCTCGGGCTCGTCGATCAGCTCGTCGCTCTACTGCCCGAGCGCGTTGGCAACCCATTGTCGGTCAACGCGATCCGGGAGGATCTTGGCGTCGCGTTCGAGACCGTGAAGTCGTGGCTCGGCACGCTGGCGCGCCTTTACTTCTTGTTCGAGCTGCGCCCGTTCGCCGGCAAACTGGCGCGCACCTTGCGTCGCGAGGCCAAGGTGTACCTGTTCGACTTCACCGAAGTGGATGATCCCGGAGCACGCTTCGAAAATCTGGTTGCCCTCCACTTTCTCAAGCTGGTCGATGCCTGGAACGACCGTGGGCACGGAGACTTCGCGCTCTGGTACGTCCGTGACAAGGAGCGTCGCGAGGTCGACTTCCTGATCACCGAACGCCGCCGCCCCTACCTCCTGCTCGAGACCAAGCTCTCCGATCATCAGCCGAGCCCCGCCTTGCGCTATTTTCGGGATCGACTGCGGCCCACGCACGCAGTTCAGCTCGTTCGGCAGGGCTCACCGCGCAAGGTGGATGGCATGCTCGTGGTGCCCGCCGATCGACTCCTCGCGAGGATATAGGCCTTCATCGAGGAGCCTTCTCCCAGTTCGAGATCACGTTCACGATCGGATCGGCGTCGCTGACCGACACCTTGACCAGGAAGCGCTGTCCGTCCGCGGCGGGACTGTAGGCGAACACGTTGCTCTGCGGAACGATCGTGCCGGTGCGGAACTCGAACAGCGGGACCGGCGATCCGATTCGAAGCTGCGCGGACGCTGCGGCCTGGATGGACACACTCATGAGCCTGTTTCGCCCGCCCGAAAGGAACTCCAGGTAGTACAGTTCCTTCCCATCCCGCCGCCAGCGCGGCTCGCGGGCGGTGCTCGGCGAGATGCGGGACGCCGCTCCAGTGGGAAAGGGACTGATGTACACCGCGAGCTGGCCGGACTCGTTGGACGTGTACGCCAGCCACCGGCCGTCTGGGGAAAGCTGGGCCTGGCTTTCGATAGCGTTCGTCGCGAGAACCTGAACCGGTTTCCGGTCCGCGGCCTTGCTCAATGGATCGACCAGATACCAGATGTCTGCCTGAGTCTTGGGATCCACGTTGGTGTACAGCAGCGTCCGGCCGTCGCCCGACCAGTCGGATGGGGCCTCGGCGTTGGGGGTGCTCTGACTGACGGACAATTCCTCTTCCTGTCCGCTGCCAAGGTCCCGGACAAACAGTTTTCCCCCAGGGCGTCCGAACGCGAGGTGCCTGCCATCGGGCGACCAGACGGTGATCCGGGTCAAATTCTCGAGCAGACGTGTTTCGACGTCGCGCGTCAAGTCACGAAGGAAAATACCCTGATTCCTGCGCCAGAATGCCACGGTCTGTTCGTTCGGCGACAGCGACGCCCCGACCAGTTCGCCCGGCGGTCCGGCCGTGCTCAACTCCTTGCCGCTTCGATCCATCCAACGGAGCTGGGTGATCGCGGACGGGTTCGTCAGATAGACAAGCAGCCCGTCGTCCGACACGCCTGCCGCCACCTGCAGAAGAGAAGAGCTTCTGGACGCGTCGGGCGCGACAGGAAAGACGTCGCCGGCGAGCTGAAGCGTGCGCGCATCGAACGGCTGGGCCATGAGCGTGCTTTCGCGCAGGAACACCAGGTGCCCGGGGCCTGCTGACGATGACGGCGGCGCAAAGATGGCGCTCGACTGATCCGCCAGAAGCCGCCGACTGGTCGCGTCGCCAAGAGCCGACAGATACAGACCTCTTTTCGCTTCTTCGCCGCCGCCGACGACGTACACGAAGTGCTGGCCATCGGGCAGGAAGACCGGAAATGCATGTCCGGCCGTCCCCTCGGGCTTCGTCACCTCCGTACAGGCGCCGCCGGCAGCGCTCACGCGCCTGACTGGACCCGGCTGGCTTCCGAACAGGATCACGCCGTCATGATTCCAGGTCCCGCCGCTGCCGAGGCCCGTGCCATCACACAAGGCCTGCGATGGACCTCCAGTCGCGGGGATGATCTTCAGCTTTCCGTCGGCAAAGAAGCCGATGGAACGGGCGTCCGGCGACCAGAACGGCGCTCGGGCGCCGGCTGTGCCCGACAGCAGCTGCACTTGCGGTGCGTCAAGGGAACGGACCGAGAGCCCACTCCCTTTTTCGCCCCCGTCGAACGACGTCGTCGCCAGTCGACGGCCATCGGATGAAAGGGCAAGGTGGCCAGGGCTGCCAGGAAGAGGAATCGACAACCGAAGCACCTTCTGGTCGGGCGGCCGCGGAAGAAGGTAGAGAAGGGCGACAGCAGACGCCGCCAGCGATACGAGCAACGCGCCGGCCCAGAGCAGCCGTTCGCGGCGCATGGACGTCGGCGTGCCTGCGCTCGACTGCGCGGAGGCTGCGCCGGGCAGCGCCGCCAGCATCGCCGGCTCGTTCAGCACGAAGAGCACGGCCGCAACGTCTCCGATCCGCCGCCGCCGGTCTTTTTCCAGGCAGCGGTGCAAGAGGGTCCGAAGCGCGGGCGGAACGTTGGAGGGCAGAGCGTCCCAGTCCGGCTCACCGCGCAGAATGGCCGCCAGCGTGTCGGACACTTCGTCGACTTCGCCCTTCGACGAGGCTCGTGGCGATCCCGTGCCCGTCGACGGATCGAATGCGCGCTTTCCGGTCAGCATTTCGAAGAGCATGCAACCGAACGCCCAGACATCCGTGCGCTTGTCGACCGTTCGCCCACGCGCCTGCTCCGGCGACATGTAGGCGGCCGTGCCAATGATGACGCCGGCGCGCGTGGCCATCGCCGACAGCGTCGGCGAGTGCGTGGCGCCGGCCGGATCGGAATGCGGGGCGTCAGAGGGACCACTCAGCTTGGCGAGACCAAAATCGAGCACTTTCACGACGCCGTCCGGTGTCAGCTTGACGTTCGCGGGCTTGAGATCGCGGTGGACGATGCCGCGATCGTGCGCGGCTTCGAGCGCTTCGGCCACCTGGCGCGCGATGGGGAGGACTTCGTCGATCGGCATGGCCGGTGACGCGGCACCATCTCGCGAGCGCCTCAAATCTCCGATGACCTCTTGAAGCGTCTGGCCTTCGACCAGCTCGAGGATGATGGCGTTCGAGTGATCGAACGGCTCGAGCCCGTACACGGCCGCTATGTTTGGATGATTCAGCGACGCGAGCACTTGCGCTTCGCGCTGGAACCGGGCGAGACGTTCGGGATCCACTGCGAAGGCTTCTGGCAGGACTTTGATGGCGACCTCGCGTCCCAGCCGCGCATCCTTCGCGCGGTAGACTTCACCCATCCCGCCTGCGCCGAGAGGCGAAACGACCTCGTAGTGTCCAATCCTGGTTCCAGGCTGCATGCCTCTCCCGGATCTTCCCTGATCTAATCCCTGGCGGCCCTTGAGATGAAACGAAGCATTAGGGACCGAATCAAGGGTGAAGTGCGGCGATTATAGCCTCGCCTCAGTTGGTGTCGCGTATTCCCCCCCGCAGACGATGACATCATTTATAAATGATGTAATTTAATATGTATGCTGTTTCAGTGATATAATCCGGGTATGTCACCGAGGAATCACTCACGTAAAAGTGATAATCGCTATCTTGTATCCCCTAAAGATGATAATTACAAGACCCTCCGCGACGTGTTGCGCGAATCACGTCTGAACCGTCACCTCACCCAAGAGCAACTCGCTCGCAAACTTGGAGTTCATCAACGTCAGATCTCGGATCTCGAGCGCTCAACAATCGACCCGCGGCTCTCGACCATCCAGAACGTCGCGAGAGCGCTCGACCTCGAGCTGATGCTGATTCCCCGTCAGC
>MEKT01000120.1:0-2088 GCA_001767435.1 Acidobacteria bacterium RIFCSPLOWO2_02_FULL_65_29
CGACGCCGTCCGCCGCGCGCGGCGCTTCACCGACGATGTGGAGTTTTCGGCCGAGGATGCGACGCGAAGCGATCCTGACTTCCTGTGCAGGGTCGTCGAAGCCGCGATCACAGCGGGTGCGACGACCATCAACCTGCCCGACACGGTCGGATACGCGACGCCGGAAGACATCCGAGAGTTCTTCGCGGACATCATCGAGCGCGTGCCGAACGCCGACAAGGCGATTTTCAGCACGCACTGCCACGACGACCTCGGCCTGGCCGTCGCCAACACCATCGCCGCGGTCCAGGGCGGCGTCCGGCAGATTGAATGCACTATCAACGGCATCGGCGAGCGAGCCGGCAACGCCTCACTCGAAGAGCTGGTGATGGCGTTCCGTGTGCGAAGCGACCGTCTGCCGTTTGACACGGCGATCCAGTCCGAGCGTCTGTACGAGACCAGTCGGTTGCTCTCGAAGGTCACCGATGAGCCAGTACAGTCGAACAAGGCGATCGTCGGCCGGAACGCATTCGCGCACGAGGCGGGGATCCATCAGGACGGCGTCCTCAAGGACGCGCGCACGTACGAGATCATGAGGCCGCAGGACGTCGGGCAGCAGCCCGAGCAACTCGTGCTCGGCCGACATTCCGGCCGGCACGCCGTCGTGAAACGCTGCGAGACAATCGGTTTGGTCCTGACAAGCGACGAGCTCGCGCAGGTCTATCAGGCCGTGATCACGATGGGCGAGCACCGCAAATCGATCGGCGACGGCGACCTCAGGCGCATCGTCGAACGCGTGCGATCTGGATCAATAGTACTTCGGTGACATTTCAGAGTTCAGAGTTCAGAGTTCAGATTGAACGGCCTCGACATCCCCAACCCTCCCGCGGCGCTCGATCGCATTCGAAGCGAAGCGAAGCCGATCGACGCTCTTCAGAATCGCAAGTCTGAACTCTGAACTCTGAACTCTAAACTTTCATAAGATCATTCCGCATGATCCCGTTGCGTGACGTCATTCCGTCCCGGACCACCCCCTATATCACCGTCACGATCATCGCGCTGAACGGCTTGGCGTGGTTCTACGAGCTGGCCCTGCCGCGCGATGTGCTGCCGCTCTTCCTGCAGTTCTACGGTGTGGTGCCCGCGGATTTCTCCCCGCCCACGCTCATCAGCTCGATGTTCCTGCACGGCAGCTGGTCCCACGTCATCGGCAACATGTGGTACCTGTGGATTTTCGGCGACAACATCGAAGACCAGCTGGGGCACGGCCGCTTCATCGTCTTTTACCTGCTCTGCGGCATCGTGGCGGCGCTCGGCCAGGTGGTCATGGATCCCTCCTCGACATTGCCGACCATTGGCGCCAGCGGCGCCATCGCCGGCGTCATGGGCGCGTACCTCGTGCTCTATCCCCACTCGCGCGTCCTCACCCTCGTGCCGCTCTGGTTCTATTTCGAGATCTTCGAGATCCCGGCGATCTTTCTGCTCGGCTTCTGGTTTCTGATACAGCTCTTCAGCGCGGGCGCCATCGCCGCGACGGCCGGCACCCATGGGGGCGGCGGCATTGCCTTCATGGCGCACGTGGCGGGCTTCGTCATGGGCGTCGGCGGCGTCTTCGCGTTCAGGAAACGAAGGCGGACGATGGAATGGAGCTGATGATGCTGGAATTTGAGGATTTGAGGATTTGAGGATTTGAGGGATTGAGGATTTCTTCAGGGGGCGATGATCTTGAGTCTTGGAAAATAGGCTCAGTACCGGCGGGCGTCGCGGGTGAGGAGCGTCATGCCGGCAACGGCGGCGTGCGCGCCAATGAAGAAATCGGGCAGCGGCGAGGTTCTCGTTCCGCCGCGCCGCCGGTACTTCTCGAAGACCTTGCCCGCCAGAAAGGCGGCTTCCCATGGCAGTGGCGCCCGGATGAAATAGTCGCGCGGCAGCGCGGCCTCGACCTCCTCGATCGCCGCAAACCGGACGGATACTTCCGCGTAGATCACCGGGTTGATGGCCATCGGCCCGCTGTCTGCCGCCTCCGCCAGATTCGGCGCGTCGTCAAATGTTTCTAGACAGGTAATTCCTTGTCGGCTCTCCGGTATCAGGATCGCGCGCGGATCTGGC
>MEKT01000120.1:2188-2310 GCA_001767435.1 Acidobacteria bacterium RIFCSPLOWO2_02_FULL_65_29
GTCGAACTCGACTTCGACAAACGGGAGCAGGCCGAGCTTCTCGCGCAGCTCCTGAGGAATGGTCACCTGGCCCTTGCTGGTCAGTCGAATGGTATTACTCCTACCAGTAAGAGTAATACCGA
>MEKT01000120.1:2412-16263 GCA_001767435.1 Acidobacteria bacterium RIFCSPLOWO2_02_FULL_65_29
GTTTCTAGACAGGTAATTCCTTGTCGGCTCTCCGGTATCAGGATCGCGCGCGGATCTGGCGGTCGACGCGCGCCATCTCGAGGAGGAGCGTCTCGAGCTCGCGCTCGTACTGGTCGACGGGAAGCGTGGGCTTGCTCAACCGCAACCGCTCCACTGCCGACTCAATCGCGGCGCGACGCTTCAGGAGGGCGACCAGCTCGGCGTCCGCCGAGGCCGGAATCCGGACGTCGGGCTGCAGATACGTGATCCGCGCGAGCGAGCTCTGGCTACCCGAGGGCGCACCGTCATCTATCGCTGGCCGCTCCGTGGGGAGCTGGCCCCGCTCTTCGTACCAGGCTTTCACGGCCGCGCTGGCGTGGGTGAACGCCTCCCAGATTGACACTTTCTGGTTCTTGTCGATGTCGGCGGCCTGACTGGTCAACGCGCTGACGAAGAACTCGGGAAACACGGTTTCGAATTGCTGCCCTGCCGAGTCGGTGGCCGTCACCACCACGCGTTCCGGGCCCGCCATCGATCGGAGAAACGGAAAGCTGCCACCCGTCGCGTTGACGAACACCAGCCGGCCGGCGATGGGCGCGACCAGGTTCGCCCACTCGTCCGACCGCAGATCGGGCCCCACGAGATTGAACTTCCCACCATCGCCGTCGAGCACGCTGCCGTGCCCGATGAGCAGCACGAGCACCACGTCATCGGCCTTCGCCCGTTCGGCGAGCCGGACGAGCGCCGCGCGGACGTTCGCGCCTGTCGCCCCTGTCAGCACGGTTGCCTGACGACCTTCCTTCGCCGGGACGTCGGCGAGCACGATGACATGGTCCACGGGGTAGAGAAACTGATCGCGGAGAACGGAGACGATCGCGGTACGCCACGCGTCGTACTTCTGCGCGTACTGGGCGCCGCCCGCCGCGCCGGAGACGATCAGCGCATATCGGTCGCCGGCGATCGCGTGCGACGAAACGAAGACGATCAGACCAAAGGCAGCCACGACAACACGAAAACACGAAACGTGTTTAGGAGCCGGTTGCATCATCAAACGCTCCACCACTCCTCCGTGTCCACCGTGGTGGCGATTTTCGTGCCTAGGTCGTCCTTTTCGCGCTTTCGTGTCTTCGTGGCTTGCTATGGTGCATGCGTGGCTCATTACCGCAATCCCCAACGGCGGCGCAGCACCCACTCGGCCGACAACAGACCGATCACCAGCGCGAATGCCCATGGTTCGTGCCACAGATCGCGCTGTGCGGGCTCGACGTCCTGTGGAACCGCGGTTCGCAGCCACGACGCAATCTGCGACGCATCGCCCGCGCGCACGTACCGGCCACCCGACCGGCGCGCCACGCGCCGCAGCCACCCTTCGTCGAGGCGCGGGTCGGCGAATTCGCGGTCGCTGCCCCCGACGTGGAACCAGCGATCGGCCTCGCCCAGCATCGCCGTGCCGCGCCGAGCGTCGACGCGAACGCGGTAGAGACCCGCCTCGTCGGATCGAACGGCGGCGGCGAACTGACCGTCCGCGCCGGCTTCATGTCTGAAGGTCAGCGGTCGCGTATCGCCTCCAGGCGCCGTCAGCGTGGCAGAGACGAGGGCATCGGCCACCGGCTGGAACGCGCGATCGCGCGCATCGACGCGGATGTCGAACGCGTCGCCCGGCTCCGCGGATTCCGGTACCTGGATGCTCACCAGGTCGGGCGCCGATCCGGCGAGCCACCGCGCGGACTGGCGCCAGAAGAACTCGTGGGACCGATCGGTCGAGGGCAGCATCATCCGCCAGCGCCACGAGGCCTCTCCGGCAAACGCCATCGAGCGCCCGCGGCCGTAGCGTTGCACCGCCACGATCGGATAGACGGCCCCGCCGGGGGCGGCCGTCACGGCCAGCACGGTCGCGCCTGGCTTGGGACCACCGAGTCGCGCGCTCGCGGCGAGGGCGGGCAGGGCCGCCCAGAGCCGGCGGGTCTCTTCGGGCGACGATCCAATACGCGTGACCGGATGTGTCTCGCCTTCCCTCGTCAATACGACCGCGTTGTGGCCCGGCTCGGAGCCTTCCTCGAGGCTCGGGGCGCGCACGATGCCACCGCGCCGGTCGTTGAGCTCGACAGGCAGCGCGCCCTCGATCGGCGTACCGATCAGACCACGCGGCGCAAACGATCGGCCGCCGAGCACGAGCAGGCCGCCGCCGCGCTCGGAGGCAAATTCAGCGGCCTGAGCGAGCTGGGCGCGCGTGAAGAACTCGCCTTCCACGTTGGCGATGATGAGCGCGTCGTACGCATACAGCGCCTCACGGGTGGATGGGAACCCCGAGACAAGGGCCGAGACACGGCCCGGTCCGGCCTGCACGAGAAACGTGCCCTCGCCGGTCTCGTTTCGGCCTTTCCGTACGATCGTGTCGATCTCGAGGCCCGGATCCATCGCCAAGGCGCGGGACAGGAAGCTGTGTTCGAAGCCCGGCGCACCCGCGATCACGAGCACGCGGCGCCTGCGGCCGGCTGGGTTGACGAGCACGCTCCTGGTGTTGTTCTCGGTGACAATCTCGTCGGCTTCGGGCCGGATGTCGGCGCTGTACACCGTCGCGTTGAGCGGATCGGGCGCAACCGTGAACACCTCGTCGATGGGCGATCCGTCAGCCAGCGGCGACACGCGGCGGCTCTCGACCAGCCGCCCGTTGGCGAGCACGCGCAACTCGAAGGGTGCTCGGCCGTAGTGGGCACTCGACGCCGAGACGTGGAGATCGACCGATGCCTGATCCAATCGCGGATCGCCCACGGTGATGCCGAGGATCTCCCGGTCGCTGACGCCATCGGGCGACCCGATGCCGACGGCGAAAATCGGCGGACCGTCCTCGACGACCGCGGCATCGCTCGTCGTGTCGCCGCCGTCCGAGATGAGCACGATGCCGGACACCGGGCGGCCGCGATACCGATCGCGGATGGCGTTCAGGGCGCTCGTCAAGTCGCTGTGGCGCGCGTCGGCCGCCAATCGGTCCGCCGAGGCCGGAGCCGCCGCGTCGCCCACGCTGTAGATCTCGGGGGAGAAGCGATTCGACAGGGCCGGCACGAGCTCGCGCGAGACGAGCGCCGCTGCACGCGCGATGCGCGTCTGTCCGTCCGCGTCAGCGACGCGCATGCTGCGCGACACGTCGACGAGAATCGGCACCACGACGCTCGTCCCAACCGGGGGTGGCGTCAGCAGAATCGGCCGGCACAGAAAGAGGGCGACCGCCGCCAGCGCGAGCACGCGGAGCGCGGCCAACGCGGCACGCTCGGCCGGCGACAGCGCGACCAGCGGACGGCGATAGGAGACGAACGCCGCGCCCACGATGGCGGCGATGATGAGGGCCGCCAACCACCACGACGGCGCATTCGCGAAATGCATGGTCACAGTCAAAGTCGACAGTTCACAGTCGACAGTTGACAGTCCGGTCAACTGTGAACTGTTGACTGTGGACTGTCAGGGTCTTCGTCCGGTTGCCAGCGCTTTGAAATAGCTGTCGACCTGCTGCTGGTAATCCGCCGGCGGCTTGTCGTCGGCGCCCGCGGCCAACCGGTCGCGGGCCATCTCCTCCTGCAGCTTCTTGGAGATGGCCAGCTGGGCCCGCTCGAGCGCCAGCGTGGCTTGCTTGCGGAGCGACTCCCACTTCGCGAAATCCTGCTTGAAGGCTTCGGTTCCGGGCGCCGACAGCGTCATCCGGTCAGCGGCCTCGAAGGTGAAGCCCGATCCGCCCTGCGAGTACGTGTCGTTTCGGTCGAGCTCGTCGAGCAGCTCACGCGTCTCCTGCAGTTGTTGCGCGTATTCCTCGCGCAGCGACTCGAGCGACGCGCCAGCTCCCGCGGCCGGACTGCCCCTGCCCGACGGATCGCCCGGCTGCGGCTGCGCGCCGCTTGGCGCGCCCGGCCGGTCAAGCTGTTCGAGCCGGCTCGTCAATTCGTCGATGCGTTCACGCAGTTCCTGCGCGCGCGCGAGCTGGTCCGCCAGCTTCCGTGAGTCCTCGTCTCCGGCCTGGTCCGCGTTGGCGAGCTGGTCGGCCAGCTTGTCCAGCGCGCGCGCCAGATCCTCCTGAGCCTTGGCCATCTGGGATGCCGAAGGAGGACTGGGGGCGGCCTGACCGGCCTCCGCAGCGGCCCGCAGCGCGTCGGCCGACTGCTGCATGCGTTCGTCTACGCGTTGCCCGTCGAACTCGCGTGACGCCCGGGCCACGGCCCGCTCGCCCTGCTGATCGCTCGCCTTCGCGTCGCCGGCCGTCGCGGCCTGGCGGCCGAGACGCTGCTCGAGCCGCTCGGCCCGTTCCGCCAGCCGTTCCTGTTCTCCGGCGAGCCGGCGCATGGCGTCTCTCGCGGCCTCGTTCTGTCCCAGGCGGCTCAATTCGGATTCGATCTGCCGCTCGGCATCGGCGAGCTGCCGGGCCTCGAGCTGGAGATCGCCGCGCGCGCGGCGGCGCTCGTCTGGCGCCGACGACTGCATCTGCCGTTCAATCTGGCGCAGCTTCTCGAGCGCGCGGCTGCCCCGCTCGCTGGCCTGCTGAGGATCCTGCCGGCGGAGGTCTCCAGCCGCGTTGCGCATCTCTTCGGACACGGCGCGCATCTGCTGACCGCCCTGCCCCTCCTGTCGCCCCGACTGGCTTTGCTGCCCCGACTGGCTTTGCTGCCCCGACTGGCTCTGTTGCCCTGCCTGGTTCTGTTGCCCTGCCTGGTTCTGCTGCCCTGCCTGGTTCTGCTGCCCTGCCTGGTTCTGTTGCCCTGCCTGGTTCTGCTGCCCCTGCTGAGCCATCTGCCGCGAGAGGTCCTCGGCACGCTCTCGCAGGTCCGACTGCTCGCGCGTGAGCTTCTCCAGCTCGCGCGTCACCTCTTCCTTCGTCATCTGCGGACGCGCTGCGGCCAGCTCCCGCTGCCGCCCGAGCAGTTCGTCTTGCCGCTCGGCCAGGTCTTTGATCTTATCGAGCAGGGCGGCAGCGGCGTCCGGGCGCTGCTCGGTCGTCGTCGGCGTCTCGTAATTGGTCTGTTGCTGGCGCTGAAGCTCGCGATCGAACAGGCTCGACATGTCCTGCCCCGGGCGGTTGCCGCCTCCGCCGCTGCCCACCTGCTGGCGAGACACCTGCCGCGGCTGCTGCTCGTCGCCCTGCGCCTTGAGCAGGTGGTCGAGCGCCTCGAGCTCGGGCGCGATCGCGTCGCGCGTCTTGAGACGACTCAGCGACTCGACAGCCTTGCCCATGGCTGCCGCGGCGGCCGTCATCGCGTCTTCCTGCGGCGAGGTCTGGCCCGCCCGCGGCGCTCCCCCCGCAGGCGGCGCGCCGCCACGTCCGACCGGTGGCCCGCTCCGCGGATCGCGCATCGTCGTGGTGCGAAAACCGCTCGATGTCTGCTCGACGCGCGTCTTGAGCTCCGCTTCCGCGCGGCCCACCGACTGGATGTCCTGCTCGGAACGGGCGCCGCCCGAGGTTTCGGCGCGGCGATCGAGCTTCCACGTGGCGACGATGACCTGCTTCTGCGCGGACACCAGATCGTCGAGCTCCGGGCTGCCTCCGCCGCCACCCGCCGCCTGGCTGTCCGATTCGGTGTACGCCTGCTCGAACGGCTTGACTTCGAGGAAGAAGATGTCGCTCCGCGCGTCGATCGACCGGCGGCCGCGCGCGAGGTCGCGTGCGCGCACGTAGTACGAGACGAAGTCGCCGGGCTGGACGTGGAGATCCTCGAGGTAGATCGTCGCCGTGCCGGCCACCGATGTCGCACGTCTCGGGACGTCGATCGGCACCGACCGCTCGGCGCCGCCCCGCACGGCGTACACGAGCTCGAGCCGATCGATACCGAAGTCGTCGTCGGCCTGCGCCTCGACATCGACCTCCTCGAGCGGCGTCACCGTGCGATCGCGCGCCGGCCGCACGATGCGAACGTCCGGTGGCCGATCTTCGATCGTCCGGACGAAGTACTCGGTGTCACCTTGGCTCGCGAGCCCTTCCCGATCGGCAAGCGCCACTCGATAGGATCCGTTGCCGACGATCTTCCAGCTTCCTGCCAGCGCGCCGCCGGCTCCGGGTGCGAGGTCGAGGGAGGCGCCGTCGGCAAACGTCAGGCGCCCCGACGAGGCGTCGCGATCGGGGCGCACGCGGACTCGGACGTCGGTCCCCACGGGCGCGTAGATGTCGCCGCCGTCTTCCTCGATTCGCGGCGGCAGACCCAGCGCCGGCGGATACGTGTAGTCGACGTCGATGCGCGCCACGCGCGGTGCGCGGACGACCCGGACGTCGTAGACGGGCGACGTCACCCCTCCCGCGACGACGCGATAGCGGAACGAGGCGCCGATCGATGGGATCGCCAGGGTGAAGGCGCCAGACCCCTCGGAGGCCATCTCGGTGGCGCGCCACGCTTCGGCGTCTGCTTGAGCCGCGGGCTCTCCCTCCACGCTGAGCACGCGCACCACCACGGGCGCGCGATTGCCAACAAGGCGCGCTTCGATGGTCAGCGCCGCGCCCGGCTGCACGCGGACGCTGCCTGGTCGAACGTCGAGGCTCAGGCGCGAAGGGAAGAGCGTGAGCGACAACGCATCGAAGGATTCGCGCGCGCGATCGCGGCCGGCGAACATCACGGCGGCCAGGATGGCGGCCGCGGCCGCCGCCTGTACGCCCCGCCGGCGAAGTGTGGGCCCGGGAACGACCGACGAGGGATCGATGGTCGACGCGCGGCGCGCCGCATCGGCGACCATCGGACCGGTGAGCCCCGAGGGGTCGGCGGCGCCGCCGGCGAGCAAATCAACGGCACTGGCGAGTCGATCGTCGAGCGCCGGCTCCCGCTCTTCGATGAACCGTGCCACCTGCGCGTCGGACGGCGCACGCCCGATCGGCCAGAGACCCCAGACAACCGCGGCCACCGACAGCAGGACGGCCAGCACGCCGAGCGCGGCCAGCATCGCGGGCGCACGCGACGTCCAGAGCGCGAAGAACAGCGCGACGGCCAGCACCGCGGCCGCCGCGAGCGCGGCGCGTACGATCGCGCGAAAGAGCGAGACCCGCCGCCACCGCGCCCTCACGCGATCCAGCAGCTCACGAATTTGTGCCGACTGCGACTGCATCTTTTTGTCCCTAGTCCCTAGTCCCTAGTCCCTAGCCCCTAGCCCCTAGCCCCTAGCCCCCAGCCCCCAGCCCCTAGGCCGTCCGCGACGCCACGACGCTCTCAACGACCATCGCGGCCAACATCGCGCCCAGCACCCACTGCCACAGATGCTGGCTTTCTTCCTGCTGCCGGTCCTCGATTCGGACCTCGGTGCGGGCCGCGTCGTGCAACCGTGTCACCGCGGCCTGAAACTCCTCGGGCGTCAGCCGCGCGGGGTTCGCCTCCACGGGATCAATGTTAACCGCGACTCGCCTGCTGGCGCCGTCGGAGGCCGTCACGGTGGCGAACCCTGGCGTCTCGGCGACGCCGGCTGGCGTCGACCCGACCAGGTATTCGCCGGCGCCAGGTCTGACGCTGGAAAGATGCCGGACAGCCTCGTGGAGAAACGGCACGAACGTCGGGCGGCGCGGGAAATCGTTCCAGGCGTTGTTCAGGTCCGACGCCAGGATCAGCGCGCGACCATCCCCTGATGCGCACTCGACGAGCGCGTTCTCTCCGGTCGTGAAGCGCGCCAGGGTCTGGCAACTTGGCGCGCGGACCTCCGCGATGCGCGTGAACGCAATCAATGCCAGCGAGGAGGCGCCGGCCCCGAAGGCCCGAAACACGGGATGGCGCGCGTCCACGGGTACGAAGGTCCGGACTCCGCCGCCGGGCCGTCCCGCCGCGGGCGTGTCGGCGATCGCCACGGCGTCACCCAGAACGTCGGCGGCCACGTCGGCGTCGATCTCGGGCCCGGCCGCCAGCAACACGCCGCCGCCCTGGCGCGCGTAGCCGGCCAGCAGCTCGCGACCGTGGCGATCGAGTCCCCGCGTGGACAGCAGCACGACGGCCGCGTGTCGCGCGAGCCTCGCCTCGTCCCAGTTCGCCAGCGCGGCACCGGCGACGCCGGCCACTTGATGCCTGGCGCCTTCGGCGCCTTCCGCCGTAAGCGCGTGCTGCACGTAGAACGCCTCGCGCGACACGTCACCGCTCGCGGTGACCACGAGCACGATCGGCCGGGTCGCGGTGCCGAGGACCAGATATCGGATGTTATCGGCCTGGATGCCCGCCGGATCGTCGACCGCCACCGAGGCCGCGACGCCACGCGGGGCGGAAAGCGCGATTTCCGAGGTCTGATTGGGACCGATGGCCACCCTGCCCTCTCCGGTCGCCTGGCCGTCGACCGTGAGCCGCACCACGGCCTCGCGCGCTTGCGGGCCCGCGTTGCGAACGGTCGCGACCACGCGATCGGGGATCACTCGCACCGCGATGACCGCCAGGTTCGGCGGCGGCGCGCCGACGTCGGCGACCGATACGTCGGCCGATGCAGGGACGAGCGCTCGATCGCCGGTGTCCCACCCGCCCTCCTGAAGGTCGGTGACGACCACGATCGCGCCGCGGCGGCCTTCGAGCAGGCCGGCGGCGCGATTGAGCGCGACCAGGTAGCGCGTGGCGCCAAACGTCGTCGCCGTGGAATCCACGGCCGACGCGGCCAGCGCCCGGTCGCCAGTCGGCGGACGGACGACGCGCGCGTCGTTGTCGAAGGCGATCACGGCAACCAGATCGCCCGCCGGCGCGCGATCGATCGCGTCTTTCGCGATCGCGGTCGCCCGCTCGAACTGACCTGGAGCCGACAGACTGACCGACGTGTCGAGCGCCACAATCGTCACGCCTGCCGACGCCCCGGCGGCGTCGGCGGTGAAGAACGGCCGGGCGAACGCCAGCGCGAGCAGGACCAGCGCCGCCACCCGGAGCGCCAGCAGCAGCAGCTCGCGCAGGTGCCGCCGCGCGGTGTGTTCGACCGGCGCCTGGCGCAGCAGGCGCACCGGCGCGAACTTCACGCGCGCCTCGGGTTCGCGTCGCAGCAGATGCAGCACGATGGGAATCGCGGCCGCCGCCGCGCCGGCAAGGAACAGGGGCGCCAGGAAACTCATAGCGATCGCGCCCTCGTCGAAAGATACGCCAGCAACGCCAGCTCGAGCGGCTCCCTCGTGTCGAGCAAGTGGTAATCGATGCCGCATCCGCCCAGCTCGCGCCGATAGCGCTCGATGAAATCGCTCATCGCCTTCAGGTAGTGCGAACGCACGACCGACGGCACGGCCATCACCTCGTCGCTCGTCTCGAGATCTTCGAAGCGCGTCGGGCGATCGAAGGGAAACTCGAGCTCGTCCGGATCGACGACGTGGAACACGATCACGTCCGTGCCGCGGAACTGGAAGTGCTTCAGGCCGCGGATGACCCGCTCGGGGTCGTCCAGCAGATCCGAGATGAGCACCACCATGCCGCGCTTCGACAGCGAATCGGCCAGCTGGTGCAGCGGCTTCGAGACATTGGTATCGCGCCCGAGCCGCAGGCGGTCGAGCATCAGCAGCAGGGCGCGCAGATGCCCCGGCCGCGCGCTGGCGGGCAGCATCTCCACAATCCGCTTGTCGAAGGCCGTCAAGCCGACCGCGTCGCGCTGGCGGTTCATCAGATACGCGAGCGACGCGGCCAGGCAGGCGGCGTACTCGAACTTGGTCATCCCGCGGGCGCCGTACGCCATCGACGCGCTGACGTCGACCATGACATGGCAGGCGAGGTTGGTCTCTTCCTCGAACTTCTTCACGTAGTACCGGTCGCTTCTCGCGTAGACCTTCCAGTCGATCGTGGACAGGTCGTCGCCCGGCATGTACTGGCGGTATTCGGCGAACTCGACGCTGAACCCCTTGAACGGGCTGCGGTGCAGGCCCGACAGGAGCCCTTCGACGACCGTGCGGGCTTTGAGCTCCAGCGTGCCGAGGCGCGCCACGACGGCCGGGTCGAGGAACCGCCGCTCCCGCACCCCTGGCTGCATGCGCCTACATCCCGCTCTTGGGCACTGGAACCGTCTCGAGCAGGCGGTCGATGATCGCGTCGGAGTTGATGCGCTCCGACTCGGCGTAGAAGTTCGTCATGATGCGGTGGCGGAGAATCGGCTTGGCGAGCGCCTGAATATCCTTGACCGACACATGGTAGCGCCCGTGTATCAGCGCCCGCGCCTTCGCGCCGCGCACGAGCGACTGGCTGCCGCGCAGCCCCGCGCCCCACTTCACCCATTTCTCCACGAACTCGGGGGCCCCGGGACGGCCGGGCCGCGAGGCGTCGACGAGGCGGACGCTATAGCGCGCGACTTCTTCGGCAATCACCACCTGGCGAGACAGCTCCTGGAATTGCAGAATGTCGGGACCGCCGAGCACCCGCGCCGGCGCCACCCGCCTGGTCCCCGTTGTCTGCGTCACGACGCGCACCTCGTCGTCCTCGGTGAGATAGCCGATGACGATGTTGAACATGAAGCGATCGAGCTGGGCCTCGGGCAGTGGATACGTACCCTCGAGCTCGATCGGATTCTGGGTCGCGAGCACGAAGAACGGCTGGTCGAGCGGATACGTGCGCCCGGCCGCGGTGACGTGGTACTCCTGCATCGCCTCGAGCAGCGCCGCCTGCGTCTTGGGCGGCGTCCGGTTGATTTCGTCCGCGAGGATGATTTGCGCGAAAATTGGCCCCTTGACGAACCGCAGGCGCCGTCCGCCCTGGTCTTCATCCAGGATTTCGGTGCCCGTGATGTCCGAGGGCATCAGATCGGGCGTGAACTGAATCCGCTTGAAGTCGAGGTCGAGAATATCGGCGAGCGTCTTGATGAGGAGCGTCTTCGCCAGCCCGGGCACGCCGGTGATGAGGCAGTGTCCGCCGGTGAACAGGGCGAGAAGCACCTGCTCGATGACCTCGTCCTGGCCAATGATGACTTTGCGGAGCTCGCCGAGGATCCGCTCGCGGCCTTCGGCGACGCGCTCGACGCTGAGGGTGCCCTCTTCCTGTGGGTTCACGCAGTCCTTTTCACTTTTAACTTTTCACTTTTCACTTTCTTAATGCGTGAGCGCGTACACGACCTCGTTGATGCCCATGCGATAGGCGAGCGACGTGTACTTGATATAGCCCGGATAGTCTTCGGCGTTCGACCATTCCCAACCATCGCCCATGTCGGTGTTCCAGTTGATGAACAGCATCGGCCGGCCAGAGTCGTCGAAGATCGTCCGCAGGTGGCCGACGTAGCCGCCCTTCTCCCAGCTCCGGCCGGCCATGAACGAGCCGAGCCCGGCCACTTGCGGATAGCCGTCGAGCCGGTAGAAGCAACTGAACACCGGGTGATCCTTCGGGAAATCCACGATCTCGCGATCGGGAAACACGCGCTTCATTTGCGAGACGAGGTTGTCCCACTCGATCGGTCCGTGGAAGTCGTCGAAGGTCGCCGTGCCGCCGCGCAGCAGGTACTCTCGCAGGATCGCGATGTCGGTGTCGGTCATCTTCAAGTTGCCCGGCTCGACGAAGTAGATCCACGGATAGACGAAGAGACGCGGATCGTCGAGCGACAGCACGATCGGATCCTCGACCTGGATCGTGGTGGCGGTCTTGAGGCGCCGCGAAAGATTCTGCTCGGCTGCCGGGCCGTCGATGTACCACGGCTCGCCGTAGAAATCCTGCGGGACGGTCGTGTTTTCGACGTCGTAGTGGTACTGGATGCGGACGAACCGCCATTGCAATCCGGCAAAACGGTCGTCTGGCACGTCAGGGAGCTGGGCGTCGACCGAGGGCTGCAGCACGGGCAACAAGATCAAGAGGGTCACCAGCGTCGTCGTCGCGGCGAGCGCGAGCCTCCTCACGGCCGCAGCTCCGACAGCTTCAGCAGCAGGTCCTGCGCGCGTTCGTAGCTCGGAGCGATCTCCAGCGCCGCGAGCGTCTGCTTTCTGGCTTCGGCGCGCCGGCCGCCCTTCAGATACCCCTCGGCCAAATCGGTGTACGCCGACGCCTGATCGACGGGCTTCAGCGCGATCACCGCCTTGAACTCCCGGATCGCGGTGTCCGCATCATTGCGTGCGAGCGCGAGACGACCGAGCGTCACGTGCGCCTCGGCGTCGTACGGATCGATGGCGGCGATGCGTTCGTAGACCGGGCGTGTGCGGCCCGGATCGGTGATCCTGGCCTCCGCCATGACGCGCGCGAGCTGGCGCGCCGCGTCGACGTTGTCGAAGTCGTGCCGAACCACGGCCTCCAGGGCGGAGAGCGCCTTCGCCTGGTCCTTGTTCTCGAGCGCGATCCGCGCAATCTGCAGATTGGGGTTGTCGTCGCCCGTCGCCACCGGGGCCAGCGCCGCGGCGCGCTCGAAGGCCTGGAGCGCGTCGGCTTGCTTCCCCGCTTCGAGCAGCCGGTTGCCGAGCACGAGCTGCACCGGGTAGCTGCCGGGATACTTGGCCGCCAGCACCTGCAGGGCTTCGATGGGCGCCTTGAGCAGCTCCTTCGAGTCCTCCGGCACCTTGAGCGCCTGACGCAGGCCGCCAAAGCGGCTTTCGAGCGCCTTGTCGAACCCATCCTGCATCGACTCGAAGTCGGTGTTCAGCGCCGCCTTCAGCGCCGCGTCCGTCTCGAGCCCCTGGCCGTAGGCACGCAGCAGCCGATGCAACCCGGCATCGCCAAACGTCTTGACGAGATGGTCCACGAGCACCGACGCCTGGAAGTACGCGATCGAGATCAATCGAGGGTTCGTGAACGCGGCGTTCAGGTCCTTCAGCTTGATGACCTCGCCGCTGTTCATCATCGAGGCGAAGGCCATGTCCTGGCCGCGGCCCCACTCGGCACGCGCGACGGTTTCCTCGTAGACCGAGATGCCCTCGGTGAGCCAGCGCGGCACGCGCTGATTGGACATCTGCAGCGTGATCACGTGCGCCAGCTCGTGCCAGAGCGTCGCCTCCCACTGGAACTCGCCCGGCGGTCGCGCCTTCGGCGAGTCCAGCGTCACCACGCGGCCGAAACAGGCGCCGAGCGCGCCGATCATCCCCGGCAACCCGACGTTTCTCACGGCAAAGTCGTCGTGCTTCGGGAAGATCTCGATGAGAATCGGACCCTTTGGAGCGAACCCGTACCGCCTCGTCAACGCGTTCAGCGCCTGGTGCGCCAGCGGCAGCGCGTATTCCCGCAGGAGGGGCGCCTCGTCCTTGTGCATCCGCAGGATGACGTCGCCATCCTCTACCGTGACGAACGCGTCGAGCGTGTCCATCATCTGCAGGAGGTTGTAGGTGACGATGTTGAACGGATCGATCTTGAAGGAGGCCTCGAGCGTGCGGCGGGCGCCGGGCTCGTCGCCGGTACGCAGCAAATGGATTCCGAGGTCCGCCAGCGAACGGGCGTCGTCAGGATCGAGATCGAGCGCGCGGCGCACGAGCGCGACCGCTTCGTCGAAGCGATAATTGCGCGCGGCCAGGTCACCCGCCACGCGATACACCTCGCCATAGCTCGGGGCAATCGCGAGCACGTTGCGCACCTGCCGGTCGAACCCGGTCTGCTTGTCTTCCACGTAGTCGAGCGCCGCGCCGAGGGAAAGCGCCTCGAGGCTCGACGGATTGACGGCCAGCGCCTTGTCGAGGATCTTCCGCGCTTCGTCGCGCTTGCCGGCGTCCACGGCGCGATCGGCGACAAACACCTGTGTCGCGACGTCGAACGGGTTGACCTCGAGGGCCTTCATGGCGGCGGCGTTGGCCTGCGGCGGATCCTCGTCCGCGAGCACGCGGGCGGCGCCCAACAGCGCCGGACCGTACTTCGCATCGACCTCGAGCGCGGCCTGAAACGACTTCAACGCCTCGGCGTTGTTGTACGTCTCGAGGAAGAGCTCGCCCCACGCCGTGTTGAGCGCCGGATCCTTCGGCAGCATCGACACCGCATCGCGGTACGCGGCGTTGGCGTCCTGCGAGCGGCCGAGCGCCCGCAGGGCGCGCGC
>MEKT01000120.1:16290-30960 GCA_001767435.1 Acidobacteria bacterium RIFCSPLOWO2_02_FULL_65_29
CCCCAATCTGTCGGCGCGTCCCAGTTTGTCCAGCAGCAGCCCGAGCTCGAGCGCGGCGTCGCTCGTCGGCGCGCGCTCGGCGACCGGACGAAGGGCGGTTTCAGCGTCCTGATAGCGGCCCCGGGCGATGAGCGCTCGGCTGCGCGCGGCAACGACCGCGGGATCCCGAGGATCGAGCGCGGCGGTGAGGCCCACCACGTCGTCGTACCGACCCTCGATGAGCGCGCGCTCGGCCGACACCAGCCCGGGCGCGAGCGGCGCGGGCCGACGCGTTTGGGCAATGAGGACCGGGATGATGGCGAGGGCGAGCAGGACGAAGATCGATGAGTACGCGAGGGCGTAGAACGCGCGCGACGGCTGCAACCCCGGCCATCGGATCGCCACGGCGTGCCGGAGACGGCTCCACATAGAACTCATTATCTAATACATGGGACGCCACGTATAGAACAACGCCGCGTTCAGCGCCTGCACGGCCATGAACCCGGCGAGCCATCCCGGCCGCTGCCTGGCGGGCAGCGCGTGCGCGAACCACACGAAGGCAGGAAACAGCACCGACGAAAACCGGCCCGCCGAGAGCAGACCGCCAGCCGCGAGCGGCGGCAGCATGTTGATCAGGATGAAGACCGCATACGCCAGACCCAGCCGCCGGGCCACGGGCCACGTCGTCGCCAGGACGAAGATCACGGCGCTCACGTTGAGCAGATCGATCGGAAACTGCGACGCGTAGGCGTACACGCCGCCGGTCGAGAGCCACTCGTACCGCGTGGTGACGAGCACGCCAAGGCCCGTGTACTCACGGCCCCATGCCGCATGGCCTTCAGCCCATGCCAGCGGATCGCCAGTGAGGTTCCAGATGTACGCCGAGTACACCAGCATCCCGACGCCGGGCATCGCGGCGGCGGCCATCGCCCCGACCAGCCAGCGCGGATCGCGACGCAAGCCCGACTGAGACTTGGCCGCGGCGCCTCCGGCGAGCCAGGCCGGCAGCCACGGTGAGACCGCCAGCAGCGCGAGCGGGACCGACACGAGGCATCCCGGCGGCCGCGACAACCCGACGAGCAGTCCCCAGGCGCCCGACCGCGCAAGCTCGCCGCGCCGGAAGTGGTAGAACGCCGCCACGGCGCTGAGGAGGAACAGGGATTCGGTGTAGACGGCGCTGAAGAACAGCGCAAACGGAAATCCGGCGAGCATCCACGAGGCCCAGCGGGCGGTCTCCTCATCGCCCACGACATCGCGCGCGAAGCGGTACACGTAGACGAGCGCGCCGAAAAATGCGCCGAGCGCCACGAGCGTGCCGCCGAGCATGAACGACGGTGGCGAACCGCCGAGCAAGCGGCTGACCACGCGGACCAGAATGGGAAACGCCGGAAAGAACACGATGTTTTGCTGGTCCTCGGGCCGGCCGGGAAGGTAGCTGTAGCCGTCGATGGCGATGCCGAGATACCAGCCCGTATCCCAGCGCGCCTGAAGGTTCGCAAAATCGTTGTTCTCGATGAACCTCCACGGAGGGCTTCCGCCAAGGTAACCGAAGGCGAACACCGCGAGGCACCCGACGGCCAGAATCGGCAGGCGCGTGGCCACGAGCACGGTCGTCGCGGTGCGCGCCGCTTCAGTCCGCAGAAGCGCGGCGAGTCTTGTCGGAGCGTCTTGGTAGATCGGCGGCCGTGGCGCAAGAAAGTGCCGCACGATGCTCAACGCCGCCGCCCACGCGAGCGTGCGGTAGGGCGAAGTCAGCGCCACGCGCAGCCCGGCGAGGCGCATCCGGAAGCCGCCAAACGTCGCGACCACGACCGCAAGAAGAACGAGCGCGAGACACAGCAGGTCGATCGATCGGGCCCAGCGCGGCAGCGAACTCGGGGGCGAAGGTCCCCAAATCCTCAAATTCTCAAATCCTCAAATTCTCAAATTCGAGATCAGCGCCGGAGTATAGCATCGAGCGCGCGGTTCTCGACGACGACGCGCCGCAGCATGAGCGCAGTGAACGCCGCGGTCAGGAACGGACCCGTGACGCGCGCGCCCGACAGGAGCGCAACCGCCACGAGCTCTCCGACGACCGCGATGTAGTTGGGATGCCGCAGGTACCGGTACGGACCAGACTCGACCAGCGCCGCTCCCGGAACGACGATGACCCGGAAGGTCCAGGCAGAGCCGAGCGACACAATCGCCCACCACTTCAGCGCCTTCGCCAGCGCGAACAGCGCCACGCCGGCGGCGAGCACGAGCGGCGCTGGCGGGTGGCGCAGGAAGCCTTCCACGAGCATGGCCAGGAACACGCCCGGATAGGCGAGGCGCATCACGGCATACACATCACCCGCCGCGTCGATGCCGCCGCGCGCACGCTGCGCGCGCTCGTGGCGCGCGGCCCGGCGCGCTTCCACGAGGAGGAAGCCAAAGACCACGAGGGCGATCGCGACGAGGGACATCAAGGACGGTGCGGAGAAAGTGAGAAGTGAAAAGTTAGAAGTAAGAAGGACAGAGCCCGACAACTCTGGTAAGAACTCATAGTCAAACGGACGGAGCACGAAAGTGAACTCGTTAGATCCTTCTCACTTTTGACTTTTCACTTCTAACTTTCCATCATCGTGGCTCGGGCCACGCCGCAGTCGCCCGCGTACTCGATCATGGCCCGAACGGCGGCGGGCAGCACACGCGCGCCGACGGCGGCGGCGCGGACGAGGACGGGCCACGCCACGGCGGTGCGGAGGACGAGGTTGAACCGCCATTTCGCGCCGAATTCGCGCCGCCGCTCGGCGGTAAGCCGGGCGTGCACACCGGTCCAACCATGTTCCAGCGCGTCAAGCGCCGCGGTCGCCGCCATCTCGCCTCCGCGTACCGCGAACCGGAGGCCGTCGCCCGTCATGGGATCGATGAACCCGGCGGCGTCGCCCGCGAGAATCAGTCCGTCGATCGCGCCGCCACCGGCATCGACCGCGACCGGGCCCAGGACAATCGCCGGGCGCACCAGCCGAGCCGTCGAATATCGATCGCGCAGCAGGGGATCGGCGCCGAGCTCGCGCCTGAGCGCGGCTTCAGGGTTGCGCAAGTCCGGATCACCGGGTCCAGACGGCTTCACCAGGCACACGTTGGCCACGCCCCCGGGAAGCGGGGCGACGCCGATGTAGCGGCCGCGCCGAATGTGCATCTCGCCTAGGAGCGTGTCCGAGAAATCTGAACACGCTCTAGGAGCCCGTGGTGCATGACTCGGACGGGCTCCTAAGGTCGCGGCCGCATCCGGCTCCTCGAAATACGCGCCGATGGCCCATCGCCGCGGCGCGGCGGGGTGCGCCGCCAGTCCGAGACCAAACGCCAACGCCGATCGCCGGCCGTCAGCGCCGACCACCACCCTGGCGCGCCACGGATGCACCGAACCGCGTGAGGACGCCGTCACGCCCACGACCATGCGCTCGCCGCGGTCCCCGGCGACACTGGCCCCCTGGACGGTGATGCCGGGCTCGAACGTCACGCCCGCGTGAATCGCTTCCTGCAGCAGAATCTCGTCCATCACGCGCCGGCTGATGGCGATGGCGTGAAGACCGTTGGGATATCGCCCCTCCACGGCCACTCCGCCCTCTCCCGTCACCATCATGCCGTCGAGAGGCCGGGACCGGAGCTCGACTGGCGAGGCGAGCCGCAACCGCGCCAGGATCGCCAGCGTGCCGGCGTTGAGGGTGTCGCCGCACAGTTTGTCGCGGGGAAACGACACGCGATCGACCAGTCGCACCTTGGCCCCCGCGCGCGCGAGGACCGTCGCGGCCACCGAGCCCGCCGGACCCGCGCCGACCACGAGGACGTCATCCATGGGCGTTACGGACCAGTTGACAGTTGACAGTTGACAGCGTCCTCAACGCCGTTGATCGTTATCCGAACTGGCGACCGTCATCCGAACTGGCGACTGTGAACTGTCAACTGTCGACTCTTCCGAGAACGATGGCGCTGTTTTTCGAGCCGAACCCGAGGCAGTTGCACAAGGCGGCCTCGACGTCCGCGGCGCGACTCTCGTTGGGAATGTAGTCGAGGTCGCACGACGGATCGGGATCCGTCTGATTGATGGTCGGCGGCAGCACGCCTCGACGCATGGCCAGCGCCGCCGTCACGATACCGGCCGCGCCGCTCGCGCCTTGCGGGTGGCCGATCATCGACTTGACCGACGATCCGGCGAGTCGATCGGCGTGGGGTCCGAAGACCTGACGGACCGACCGCGATTCGACCGCGTCGTTCAGCACGGTGGAGGTGCCGTGATAGCTGATATAGCCGACCTCTTCAGGGCGCCGGCCCGATCGCTCGATCGCCAGCGCCATGGCGTGGACGATCTCCTCGCCGTCGGGTGCCATCTGCACGCGATGAAACGCGTCGCACGTGGACGCGTAGCCGTCGATCGAGGCGTAGATCGGCGCGCCGCGCGCGCGCGCGCGATCCTCGCGCTCGAGCACGACCATCCACGCGCCTTCGCCCAGCACGAAGCCGTCGCGCGCGCGGTCGAAGGGCCGCGAGGCTTCCGCCGGCCGCTCGTTGAAACCCGTCGACACGACCCGCATGCGCGAGAACCCGTAGATCATTCCCGGCGTCACGCACGCGTCGGCGCCGCCCGACAGGAGCACCTCGGCTTCACCGGACCGTATGAGCGCCGCGCCGTACCCGAGTGCGTCGGTCGAGCTCGTGCAGCCGCACGACAGCACGTGGCTGATGCCGCGCAGACGCAGCGAGATGGAAATCTCGCTCGACATCATGCCGACAATCGAGATGGGAATCGCGTAAGGCGTGACTTTCTTCCCGTGCTCGACGAAAAAGTCGTAGTACTGGCGCTCGCCGACGTCGATGCCGCCGCCACCGCTGCCGATGATGACCCCGGCCCCGGCCTCGCCGATCGCCAGGCCGGCATCGATCCACGCTTCGCGTGCGGCGATCACGGCGATGAGCGCCGCGCGGGAGTAGCGCTTCGGGTCGGCCCGGTACCCGGCATCCCTCCCGTCGTCGCCCGCCATCCGCGGCACGTCGTCCTTGCTGACGCCGGTGACCGGCGCGGCCACGCGGCACGCAAAGCCGGTGGCGTCGAAGTCGACGATGGCGCGGGTGCCGCTGCAGCCGCGACGCACGCATTCCCAGAAGCGCTCCCGGCCGACGCCAAAGGGCGACACCACGCCGATGCCAGTGATGACGACTCGGGGGTGACCGTGGTGCATAGGGTGCCTATAGTATTGAGTCATCTGATCATCTGATGACCCAATTCCTCGAGCGTTCGTTCGTGTGGCTGGGCGGCGCGCTCTTCGTCGCGTCGCTGGCGCTGGCTGCCCGGTGGTACGTCGTCCGGCTGGCGCGCCCTGTACCCTTCGCGGGATGGGGGCCGATCGCGGTCGACGGGGCGCTGTTCCTGCTTTTCGCGGTCCACCACAGCGCGCTCGCGCGGCCCGCGACGAAAGCGCTGCTGTCCCACGTGTGCCCCGAGCGCCTCCTGCGCTCAGTGTTCGTGTGGACCGCGAGCCTGCTGCTGATCCTCGTGTGCGTGCTGTGGCGACCCATCGGCGGCGAGGTGTATCGCACTACCGGACCGCTGACCGGCGTTCACCTGACGGTCCAACTCGCCGGCCTTGGGCTGATCGTACTCTCCGTTCGAGGGATTGATGCCCTCGAGCTCGCGGGCATACGGTTCGGCCTGGTTGGCGATCTGTGCGTGTCGGGCCCCTTTCGCTTCGTCCGCCATCCGCTCTACCTCGGGTGGATGCTTATGGTGTTCGGCCCGGCGGTGATGACGGGCGACCGCCTCGCATTTGCCTCGACGAGCTCGCTCTATCTGGTCGTCGCCATGCCGTGGGAAGAACGGTCGCTCGAACAGAGGTTCGGCGACGCCTACCGGACGTACAAGGAGCAGGTCAAGTGGCGGGTCGTTCCGTACATCTACTGAGAATCCCCGGATTCGCCAAATCCCAAATCCTCAAATCCTCAAATCCTCAAATCCTCAAATCTTCAGGGTACAATCCGGACACTCCCATGCACGGCACGCTGATGCGATCGGCGCTGATGCTGTTGGCCCTGGCTCCGCTCGCAGCCCGACCGGCCGGACAGGCACCCGAGGCCGGCACCATCGGCGGCCGTGTGAGGCTCACGGCCCGCGTTCGCGGCGTACCCCTGCCGGCCAACGCCTATCAACCTCGCGCCGTCAACCGTCGCGACGCCGGCTCGACGCCCGAAATCAAGAATGTGGTCGTGTATCTCAAAGACGCGCAATACCGCGGCGCGCTCCCGACCACGCGCGTCGCGATCACACAGGAACACGAGGCGTTCACACCGCGGGTCGCGGCCATCACCCGCGGATCGACCGTCGAATTTCCCAACGCCGATCCGTTCTTCCACAACGTCTTTTCGCTCTCGGGCCCCGCGACCTTCGATCTGGGCCGGTATCCGCAGGGCCAGAGCCGGCTCCGAGCCTTCACCCGAGCCGGCCTGGTGAAGGTGTTCTGCCACATTCACTCCCACATGAGCGCCACCATCCTGGTGCTCGATCACCCCTATTTCGTCGTTCCGAATCTCGACGGCACGTTCACTCTTCCCCAGGTGCCGTCGGGCCGATACACGATCGTGGGCTGGCACGAACGGATTGGCGAGCAGAGCGCGGCCATCGAGGTCGGGACCGGCCGTGCCGTTACGATTGACCTGGCGCTTCCGGTCATCGAGGCGCCGTGAAGCCGCCTATGCCAGAACGCCGGGTCGGCGGGGCACGCTCGGCGCCACAGGACGACTCCGCCGCGGCGCCGACCAGACAACCGCCACGTCTGCTGGTCAAGACGACGATCGCGGTCACACTGGTCACCGTCGCGTTGCTCCTGATCGTGGTGTTCGTCGTCATGCTGAGCGTGCGACGGCAGGTGCGGGAGGCAGTGGCGACGACACTCGAATCGAGTCAGCGTCTCTTTGCCGCACTGGAGACGCGACGCCAGCGCGACATGCGCGCGCAAGCCACGACGCTGGCCGAGAGCCCGACGCTGAAAGCGGCGCTCGACACCTACACGGCCTACTCACCGGGGGCGGCCGAGACCGACAGGACGCAACTGTTCGCGACGATTGCCAACGAGCTCGAAAAGCTGGCAGCCCGAGTCGAGGCCGACGCGATCGTGCTCGTCGACGCTCACCAAAGTACGCTCGCCGCCGCCGGACCGATGGCCAGCCGCTGGCTCCGCGGCCGTCCGGTGAGCGTGGTCGCGGCCGGCGGCGACGCGGGCCGGTACGACGGGGTCGTCCACTTGGGCGGCAACACGTTCCGTGTGGTCTCGGTGCCGCTCCTCCTGACCAACGACACGGTGATTGGCACGCTGTATCTCGCCACGAGCCTGGACCGCGCGTACGCGCAGTCGCTCTCGGACTTGTCGCGCACGCAGATCGCGATCCTGACCGGCGGCCTGCTGCTGGCCGCCACGCTCGACGACCAACAGGCGCGCGAATTCGAAGGCGCGATGGCGCGCGCAAACGCCGCCGATGGCGCGATCACGCTGGGCGGTGAGTCGCACGCCTTCAGAAGGCTTTACGAGGTCGGGGACACGAGCTTCTACGCGCTTGGCTCGATTGACGCCGAGTCGGGGCCGGCCACACGGAGTGCCACGGTCAATCTCGCGTTCGTCGGCGTGGGCGCCACGCTGCTGGCGCTGTTCGGCAGCTTCCGTCTGGCCCGCCAGCTCACCGAACCGATCGGACGCCTGTCGGCATCGCTCGAACAGATGGCCGCGACGCGTCAGGTCGAGGGGCGCCTGCCGCTCACCGGTTCGAGCCGCGAGCTCGACACGCTGACCGAGACGTTCAACAGACTGATGGCGTCGGTCAGCTCCGCCGAGGCCGAGACCGAAGCGGCCTACACCGGCGCCATTCGCGCGCTCGCGATGGCGCTCGACGCGCGCGACCCGTACACGGCGGGCCACTCGGAGCGCGTGAGCGTCCTGTCGGTCGCCATCGGCCGGACCCTCGGCCTGCCGCTCGACGAGCTGGAAGTGCTCCGACTGGGCGCCTTGCTGCACGACATCGGTAAGATCGGGGTGCCCGACGAGCTGCTGCGGAAACCTGGGGCGCTGACGGCGAGCGAGTACGACGCCATCAAGCAGCATCCCGCGCTCGGCGCCAGAATTCTCAAGTCGGTGCCGTTCCTCGCGCGGCATCTGCCGATCGTCGAGCTGCACCACGAGCGGCCCGACGGCCGCGGCTATCCGCACGGCTTGCGCGGCGAGGACATCCCGATGCCGGCGCGTATCGTCCACGTCGCCGACGCCTACGACGCGATCACGAGCGCCCGCGCCTACCGCCGGTCCCGGCCCGGAAACGAGGCGCTGCGCGAGATCTGGCGATGCGCCGGCACCGAGTTTCACGCGGAGATCGTCGGCGCATTGGCCACGGCGCTCCCCGGCGTCACGTCCGAGGCGCGCGAGCCCGAGGGCGAGATGGTCGAGGGATAAGCCGTGCAACTGGCGGGGCCCCAGGCGCTCCTGATCGTGCTGTGCTGCGCCGCCCCGGTCGCGGCACAGTCGGCGGCGCGGTTCAGTCTGGACACCGCCGTTTCGATCGACACCTTCCGCGGCCAGAACACGGTCGAAGATCCGAACATCGTCGTCGATGTCACCGCCGTCGTGCGGCTCGGCGAGGGCTGGCTCGCATATTTGCGTCCGTGGTTTCGACAGCCGCGGCTGCCGCACATCGAGGACCCCGACAGCTGGGACAAGGAGATCTATCAGGCGGCCGTGCAGTACGAGCGCCACGGTCCCATTGCCACGCGGATCGACGCCGGGTACATCGTGTCGCCCATCGGCCTCGGGATGATGGACACCCGCCCGGGCGTGAACCCGACGATTGCGCCGCATCTGAGCTACGTACAGTCGATGCCGGTCTTCGATCCCGGCTCGCCGCGCGTGCGCGCAATCGCCGCGTCGTATCCGCTTGGCGCGCAGCTGACGCTCTCCACGACGAGCTGGGATGCGCGGGTCGCCCTCGTCAACTCCGCGCCGACGCGTGCGTACGTGATCAACGGCGACGGCAATCCTCGCTCGACGCCCGTCGTCGTCACGGGCGCCGGCGTGACACCGACCGTGGGCCTGCGGATCGGCGCATCATTCGCGACGGGGCGCTACGTGACCGGTGACGAGCTGACCGTCCGCCAGGCGGATGGGCGAGACTTTCGAATGATCGCGGTCGAGGGCGACTACGCGTTCAACTACACCAAGATCAGCGGGGAGCTCACGTACGACCGTCTCGAGACCCGCAGCGGGACCGCATCGGCGCGCGCGTGGTTCGTGCAGGCCACGCAGACGTTGTCGCCGCGCTGGTTCGTGGCAGCCCGACAGGAGGGCGTGTCGGCGCCTCCGCTCACGAGCGGCACGGTCATCGGCCGGCGCTCGACGTTTCAGGCCGCCGAAGCGACCGTCGGCTACCTCGTGTCGACCGATTTCACGCTCCGCGCCAGCTTCATGAACCGCAAAGCCTTCACGCGCACGGCCTGGGACCAGCAGTTTGGCGCGTCCCTCGTCTGGGCTCACAGATGGAGGTGATGCGGACGCGTGACATTTCAGACTTGAGAGTTCAGAGTGCAGATTGAAATCCCAGATCCAATCTGAAGTCTGAAGTCTGAAATCTGGACTGTCATGGTTGTCTTCTATGTCTCCGGCCACGGCTTCGGCCACGCGACGCGAGACCTCGAGATCATCCACGCCATCGTTCGCCGTCAGCCGCGCGCGCGCGTCGTCGTGCGCACGTCGGCGCCGCGACGGATCTTCGACGCGGGGGGGGCGGGGGGGATCGTCCGGCAGGAAGCCGACGTGGACACCGGCGTGGCGCAGATCGACAGTCTCCGGCTGGATGAAGACGACACGGCCCGCCGCGCGGCGATCTTCTACGCCGATTTCTCCGACCGCGTCGACACCGAAGCGGCGCTCCTTCGCTCGCTCGGCGCCACCGTGGTCGTCGGGGACATCCCTCCGCTCGCGCACGCCGCGGCGGCGCAGGCCGGCGTGCCCTCGGTGGCGATCGGCAACTTCACGTGGGACTGGATCTACGACGCGTATCCGTCTTTTGCGCGGCTGGCACCCGGCGTGACCGACCTCATCCGCGAGGCCTATTCCCGGGCCACGCTCGCGCTTCGGCTGCCGCTCCACGGCGGCTTCGACGCGATGCCAGGCGTCGTGCGGGACGTGCCGCTCGTCGCGCGGCATGCGGCCCGAAGTCGCGAAGAGACCCGCCGCGTGCTCGGGCTCGATCGCGACGCCATCGTGGCACTCGCGTCCTTCGGCGCCTATGGGCTGGGGCTGCCGTACACCACCATCGGCCGGTCGCGGCGCTTCTCGCTGCTCGTCACCGATCGCGACGAACCCGTTAGGTCGGGCATGCCCTCGGTCGAGAGCCCGACCGTTCACCGCGCGGACTTGACCGCGCTCGCGGGGCGTGGATTTCACTATCCGGATCTCGTGGCAGCCGTCGATCTCGTCGTCAGCAAGCCGGGATACGGCATCGTTTCGGAGTGCATCGCAAACGGCACCGCTCTGCTGTACACGTCCCGAGGACGCTTCCGCGAACAGGACGTGTTCATCGAGGAGATGCCGAACGTCTTGCGATGCCGGTTCATTTCGCAGGAAGATCTTTCAGCGGGCTGCTGGGAAGACGCGGTGGACGCGCTCCTCCGCCAGCCGCCGCCGCGTGAACGGCCGGCGACCAATGGCGCGGACGTCGCCGCTCAGGCGATCCTGGAGATTTCAGAGTTCAGAGTTCAGACTTAAGACTTGCGACTTGTGACTTGCGACTGAAATGGCCCACCTCATGTCCAACCGAGCCCCCCTGGCCCAGGTTCCTCTCGACTGGACCCGTGTCGATCCGTTTCCGCGTATTCACACGAAGCGCTCGTTCGTGTCGGACTCTTTCGAGAGCGACCGGCTGCGGGTCGTGTATTTTCGCGTAGGCGACGAACCGATTCTGAGAGCCAAGGTCTGGTTCGGGCCGGGCACAGAAGGGCCGCCGGGCATCGCCCACGGCGGGGCGGTCGCCTCGGCGCTCGACGAAGCCGTCGGCGGCGTGGCCTGGATGCTCGGGCACCGTGTTCTGGTCGCGCGGTTAACCGTCGACTTCCGGGCGATGGTACCGCTCGGTATCGACGCGACGATGGAAGCGTCGATCACGGGGATCGACGGCCGGAAGGTGTCCTGCCGCGCCCGTCTGACTGCCGACGACACGGTCCTGGCCGAAGCCGAAGGGCTGTGCGTGATCTTGCGAGAGGGTCTTTAGCCCACAGCTCATTCCTTGAGGCAGGTGACGAGTGACCAGAGCCTCGGCACGTTCACCTTTTCAATCGACACCGGCTTGAGGTCTGCCTGCGCGAGAAACGCCGGCAGATCGAGATCCGATTTGAAGCCGATGTGCACGGTGAGGGGCGAAATGGCGCGCTCGATCGATGCCAGAATCGGGTTGGGGCTGCGGAAATGATTGAGGACGATCACGCGCCCGCCCGGCCGGCACACCCGGCACATTTCGCGGACGACAGCCACCGGATCGGGCACGACGCTGATGAGATACGGGGCGTAGACGATGTCGAAGGACGCGTCGCGAAATCTCAGGTCGGCCGCGTCCATTTCGAGCAGCCGGACGTTGGTGAGGCCCTTGCGCCACACACGCTCGCGCGCTTTCTCGAGCATCGAATCCGACAGGTCGATGCCCGTCACGATGCAGTCGCGCGGATAGAGACTGGCGTTGATGCCCGTGCCGACGCCGACTTCGAGCACGCGTTCGCCGGGCCGTATCCCCATCCGCTGGATGGCTTGGAGCCGCCCGGCGTGCAGGGTCGGTCCGAAGAAATAGTCGTACCACGAGGCCAGGTTCTCGTACACGCCGGCCACGAAGTCGTTCTCGACCGCCGTCACGGACAACGCACGAGTGGCGGCGTCGGTGCCGATCACCTCGTCGGTTTCCTGCGTCTGACGCAAATCAAATAAAGCCATCAGTAGCCTCGCTGGCTGCTACGCAAGCCTTTATCTTGAAGGAGTTACGGGCAATCGTGCCATCTGCCGGCAGGGCGACCCCGAGGGACTATACCCCGGGCGGTCATCGAAGTCCATCAACAACGGCGAGCGCGGCGTCGACGTTGCCCGACGAGGTGGAGACCTGAACACCCTGCACCATCGTGCGAAGCGCGCTGGCGATTTCGCGCGCGATGGCCATGCCCTCGGCGGCGGCCGCATCGAGGGCGTCGGCGCCCCGCATCCGCGCCACGAGCGTCTCGGGCACACGCACGCCTGGCACTTCGTTCGCCATGAACTCGGCGTTCTTGACGCTCTCGAACGGCAGAACGCCCGCCACTACGGGCAGCCGCGCCGGTTCGAGTCTCTTGAGAAAGCGCTCGAAGCTCTGAAGGTCGAACACCGGCCGCGTCAACACGAACTCGGCGCCGGCCTCGACCTTGTACTCGAACCGCCGCAGCTCCTCGTCGAGATTGGACGCGGCCGGATTCACGGACACGCCGATGTGGAAGGCGGTCGGCGCGCCGATCGGCTGGCCGCCGACGTCGGCCCCGTGATTGAGACGCGACACTACGTTGGTGAGGCCAATCGAATCGACGTCGAACACGGCCGTCGCGTCCGGATAATCGCCGACGCGTCCCGGATCGCCGGTGATGAGCAGCAGGTTGCGCAGCCCCATCGCATGCGCGCCCAGCAGATCCGACTGGATGCCGAGCAGGTTACGGTCCCGACACGAGTAATAGAGGAGCGTTTCGAGGCCGGCCTGCTGCTCGATGAGCACGGCGAGCGCGAGGGCACTCAGCCTCGCGCCGGCACGCTGCCCGTCCGGGATTGTGACCACGTCGACGCCGTAGCGCCTCAGTTCACGCGCGCGCGCGATGGCCGGCTCGGCCTCGAAACCGCGCGGCGGCAGAAGCTCGACGGCGATCACGAAGGCGCCACGCGTCAACTCGGCGGCCAGCCGCGACTTCTTCTCGCGCGGCACCGGGGGCGCGGCGATGACGGCGGCGCGGCGCCCCGCGGGCCCGCGCGCTGCCGGCGCGGCGGCGCCCGGCTGAAGGCCGCGCACCGACGCCTTGATCTGCCGGATGTGCTCGGGCGTGGTGCCGCAGCAGCCGCCGACGATCCGCACGTTGTGCAGGATGAACCGGCGCGCGTAGGACGCCATGTACTCGGGCGTGCACAGGTAGATGTTGCGGCCTTCGACGTCGCCCGGCTTGCCGGCGTTGGGCTGCGCCGACAACGGCCGCGACGTGACGGCTTCCATCCGCTCGATCGTCTCGAGCATGGGGCCGGGTCCCACCGCGCAGTTGACGCCGATCACGGTCGCGCCGCGCCGTTCGAGCTCGGGCGCGAATTTCTCGGGCGGCGTCCCATCCAACGTGTTGCCGTCTTCCTCGGTCGTCATCTGTGCCACAATGGGCAGCGCCGACACGTTGCGCACGGCATCGATGGCGGCGCCCATCTCGTTCAGGTCGCGGAACGTCTCGAGCACGAACAGGTCCACACCGGCCTCGGCCAGCGCGTCGGCCTGTTCGCGAAAGAACGCGCGCGCCTCGTCCACGCCTGTCTTGCCCCACGGCTCGATGCGGATGCCGAGCGGGCCGATGGCACCCGCGACATACGCCCGATCGCCCGCGGCGCTTCGCGCGAGGCGCGCGCCCGCCGCGTTGATCTCGCGGAGCGAGTCGGCCAGGCCAAAGGATCCGAGCTTGACGCGGTTGGCGCCGAACGTGTTGGTCTCGATGATGTCGGCGCCAGCGCGCACGTACTCTTGATGCACGTCCACCACCAGCTCGGGCTGCGACACGTTCAGCGCGTCGTAGCTCTTGTTGATCAGCACGCCCTTCGAGTACAGCATCGTACCCATGGCGCCGTCACACACGAGGACGCGCTCATCGAGGGTCTCCAGAAACGGTTTCAAGGGCATCAGGTCAGATTACCCGATTATCCAATTCAGGTATCTACCCGTTCGCACCTGAACGTCTCCGCGTCGATGAGCAGGTAGGACTTGGTCACGATGTCGAGACCGACCGATCGGACGCCCTGCCGTATGGAGTCGGTGAACTCGTGGTGATGGCCGAACAGATGCAGGCGCGGGCGCATGGCCGCGAGGATCTCGCTGATGGCGGTCTTGCCCGCGTCGATCCGCCGGCCGGCCGGATGAAAGGGACGCGGCGCCTCGTGCGTCAGGAACAGGTCGATGCCCGACAGCGCCTTGCACGCGAGGACTTCGTGACGCACGAAATGCCGCCGCTTGTCGTCGCGGCTCTTCCCGAGTTTGACCTCCGTATTCGCCGTCCGGCGTCCCTGCGACGGCGGCAGCGCCGACGCCGGCGTGTGATACCAGCTGGGCGCGAACGTCCCGCCAAGCGCCGCCACCCGCCACGGCCCCACCTGGTGCGGGCCGCCGTTGGGCAGGTAGAACAGCGTCGGCGCCGGCGGACGTCCCGCCGTGGCCTCCGCGATCACGTCGTAGTCTTCGTTGTTGCCCTTGATCCAGTACAACGGCCGCGGGGGCGTGAAGTACTCGCCGTCGTTGCTCGCGACGTCGCCGACCTGCACCCACAGGGGTACGTCGGCGTGGCGCGTCATGATGGTCTGAACAGTTTCGAACGCGCCGTGAATGTCGCCAAGGCCGCCTATGTGCATTCTCGTAAAGGCTCGGGGCTCGGGGCTCGAGGCTCAGGTTTGGGGCTCG
>MEKT01000120.1:30976-85095 GCA_001767435.1 Acidobacteria bacterium RIFCSPLOWO2_02_FULL_65_29
CGGCGTTTGGGCTCGGGACGAGAAGAGACCGAATGTCTTCCAGCCAGTAGTCCCGAATCCCTAATCCCGAATCCCGAATCCCGAATCCCGAGTCTGTGCCTCTGTCCCTGCTCGGGGCTGTGGCGACGAAACCGCCGCGGGCACGAGCAGGTCCTTCTTGTCCCAGACGAAGTCGGCCTTGCTGTAGACGGCGAGCTCGTAGTCCTTGCCCATGAAGATGGCGCCGACCGGACACGCCTCCTCGCAGTAGCCGCAGAAGATGCAGCGGGTCTTGTGAATCTGGTAGACCGACGCGTAGCGCGGGCCGGCCATCACCGTGCCGTCGTTCTCGGCCGCCTCGAGGTAGATCGCGTCGGCGGGACAGGCCACCGAGCACAAGCCGCAGGCCACGCATTTCTCGAGGCCGTTCTCGTCGCGCATCAGCACCTGTTTCCCACGGTACTTGGGAAACATCGGGAACTTCTGTTCGGGGTAGTTCACCGTGATCGGCTTCCGGAACAGGTGTTTGAGGGTGGTGGCGAAGCCGACGAGGAGCGGACCGATGACGGCCATTGCTCTCAGTGTACCTGGCCGATAAGATCAAGTAAATCATGCAGGGCGCCCAATTTCTCTCTGCCGGACAGCTCCTGCTCACGACCCTGGTCGTCAAGCTCGCCGTCATGGCGGCGCTCGCCACGATGCTGGTCCGGTATCGCCGGTTCCGGCACATCCTGATTTTCGAGCGTCGCAGCTGGCCCGATCGCATCACCTTCGTCCTCGCGCTCGGCGTGCCGCTCATGGCCAGCGTGGCGTCGCGGCTGCTCCTCAATTACAAGGCCGCGGACCTGACGCTCGAGGGCGCGTTTCTCGCGGGGCTGATCGCCGGACCGTACGCCGGCGCCATCGTCGGGGCGATGGTCGGGATTCCGCCGCTCGCGAGCGGCGAGCTCATCGCGCTGCCCTTCGCCGTGGGCTGCGGATTTGCGGGCGGAGGCCTGCGCGAGCTGTGCCCCAAAGAGGCCATCTGGCACTTCTCCCCCTTCGTCTTCACGCGGCTTCACCGCCGCGCCTGGACGATGATGCGGACCTTGGAGGTCGACTGGCAGGTCGTGCTCCTGCTCGCGCCGGTGGCGCTCGAGCTCCTGCGCCAGCTGCTCGGCGCCCGCTGGAGCGAGCACCAACGGTTGTTCTACCTCGAACCCGGGCCAGCCTGGTGGACGTGGGCCGTCATCCTGCTCGCCACGGTGCTCGCCGTCGCCACGCCCATCAAGATCTGGAACAACGCGCGGATCGAGCACCGGCTGCAGGAGCAGGAGAAGCTGCTCCTCGCCGCGAAGATCGAGGCGCTCGCCAGCCAGATCAATCCGCATTTCCTCTTCAACACGCTGACGTCGATCTCCTCGCTCATTCGCACCAAGCCCGAAACGGCGCGCATGCTGATTATCAAACTGTCGGGCCTCCTGCGCCGTCTCATGCGCAGCAGCGATCATTTCGTGACGCTGCGCGAGGAGCTCGAATCGATTGACGAGTACCTCGATATCGAAACCGTGCGCTTCGGGCCGCAGCTCGAGGTCGAGAAGGTGATCAGCCGCGACACGCTCGACATCATCGTGCCGAGCATGATTCTGCAGCCGCTCGTCGAGAACTCCATCAAGCACGGCCTGTCGCGCAAGGTCGGGGGCGGCCGCATCACCATCACGACGGCGCTCCGAGACGGCCGCGCGCTGATCGAAGTGCGCGACGACGGGCTCGGCATGAGCGAGGATCGGCTGGAGCACCCCTTTGTCGGAGGCATCGGGCTGTCGAACGTCGACGAGCGCCTGCGGACCATCTACGGCGCCGCGGGCCGCCTGAGGTTGACGAGCACTGAGGGACACGGCACGGTCGCGAGCGTCGAGATTCCGCTGCTGACGGTGGCGGAGCGGATTACTGCGTGATGGAGGCGACAATCCTGGACGCCCAACAGTGTGGTCCGCGGTATCCTCTGTGTCCTCCGTGGTGGCGATTTTCGCGGTTGTGGCGAGCGTGACGGCTGACATGGACCTGAAAGCCGTCCTCGTTGACGACGAACAGCTCGCCCGCGATGAGCTCACGTACCTGCTTGGACAGATCGGCGGCGTCGAGGTCGCCGGCCAGTCCGGCAACGGCGTCGAGGGGCTGGCGACCATCGACCGATTGCGGCCCGACCTGGTGTTTCTGGACATCCAGATGCCGGGGCTGACGGGATTCGAAGTCGCGCGGCGAATGCTCGAGACCGGCTCGCCCTCGCACATCATCTTCGTGACGGCGTACGATGCGCACGCCATCGAAGCGTTCGAGGTCAACGCCGTCGATTATCTGCTCAAGCCGGTCGATCAGGCGCGGCTGGAGCTGGCGCTCGATCGCGCCCGCCGCCGGGTCTCGCTCGAACGGCGCCAGGGGGGCGACGCGGCCGGTGTGAGCCGACAGCAGCTCGAGACACTCGTCCAACTGGTGGCCGAGCGGCGGAGCCGGCCCGAGCAGCTGGCCGTGAAGGTTGGCGAGCGCTTCATGCTCGTGCAGACCGACGAAATGATTTTTGCGTCGCTCGTCGACGATAGCATTACCGTGGTCACGGGCCAGCATGCCGGGACGTCCAATTACCGGACGCTCGACGAGCTGCAGACGCGGCTCGACCCGGCCGTGTTCTGGCGCGTCCATCGATCGCATCTCGTGAACATCAACAAGATCAAGGAGATCGTGCCTTGGTTCAGCCGGAATTACATTCTGAGGATGAAGGACGCGAAGGCGACCGAGATTCCGGTCAGCCGCACGCAGACGCGACGGCTGCGGGATTATCTGAAGCTGTAGCGCCCGCGCCGTCCGAAGCGCTCGGATTCGACGATGGCGGGCCTGCCCCGCCGGAGCCGCTTGGCTTTCAGACGGCGGAGGGGCCTGCCCCGACGCAGCCGCTCGGCTTTCAAACGGCGGAGGCGGGGCCTGCCGCGCCGCAGCCGCTCGGCTTTCAAACGGCGGAGGCGGGAGAGGTCGGCCTCGCCCTCGAACCGTCGGCCGAGCTACGGCTGCCGAGCCCCGGCATCCGGCTGGCGCAGGTCCAGGAAGAGATCGTCGCGTGGGTCAAGACGCTCGTGTCGGCCGGCGTCTACGCCGTGCTCATCGTCACCTTCGGCATTCAGGTGGCGCGCGTGGAAGGCCAGAGCATGGCGCCGACGCTCGAAGACCAGGACCGGCTGATCGTCAACAAGCTCGTGTACCGGATCGGCGAGCCGCGGCGCGGCGACATCGTGATGCTGTACTACCCGCTCGACCCCGACAAGTCGTTCGTCAAGCGCGTCATCGCCGAGGAACAGGACACGGTCAGAATCGTCGACGGTCTCGTCTACGTGAACGACGTCCCGCTGGGCGACGACTACGTGCCCGAGGACTACCGCAGCCACGACGACTGGGGCCCGCAGGTGATTCCCGAAGGCTACTACTTCGTGATGGGCGACCATCGCAACAACAGCTCCGACAGCAGAAACTGGGGATTCGTGCCCAAGAGGTACATCATCGGCAAAGTGCAGCTCCGTTGGTGGCCCATGTCGGCGGCGCGACTGTTCTAGGATTTGAGGACTTGAGGATTTGAGGATTTGAGGATTTGGAGAGGCCTTGAGGCGTTGAGGATTCAAGGATTTGGGATTTGCGGGCCCGTCGTCGTCCCTGCCATGGTTGCCGGCGTCGCGTGCGTGGCCGGCGACGCGGTCGAACAGACCACGAAGTCGGCTGCCCTTCCCACGTACGGATACACGGTCGTGCGCACGTATCCGCACGACCCGACGGCGTTCACGCAGGGCCTTCAGTACGTGGACGGGTTTCTGTACGAAGGCACCGGACAAAATGGGCAGTCGTCGATCCGCAAAGTGAACCTCGAGACCGGCGTGGTGCTGCAACGCCGCGACCTGGCGAAGGAGCACTTCGGCGAGGGCATCACGGTCTGGAACGACGAAGTCTACCAACTCACGTGGCAGTCGGGCATCGGCTTCGTCTACGACCGTCAGACATTTGCGCCCAAGCGCACGTTTCGGTACACCGGCGAAGGGTGGGGCCTCACCCGCGACGCCGACGGGCTCATCATGAGCGACGGGACCGACACGCTGCGCTTCGTCGATCCGGCCACGTTTGCCGAACGCCGCCGGGTGAAGGTGACGGCCGCCGGCGCGGCCGTCCCGCGCCTGAACGAGCTGGAGTACGTGAAGGGCGAGATCTTCGCCAACGTGTGGACAACAGACGAAGTGGCGCGCATCGATCCGGCGACGGGCCGAGTGACCGGCTGGGTCGACCTCGGTCATCTGCTCACCGACCGCGAGCGCGCGTCGACCGACGTGATGAACGGCATCGCGTACGACGCGGCCGGCGATCGGCTGTTTGTCACCGGTAAATGGTGGCCGAAGCTGTTCGAAGTCCGACTGCAACGAAGGTAGCCGCTCAGAACGCTCGATCCCTCTATTCTCGCTCCGTGAGCAACCTGCGATGGTGGCGACCTTTGTCGAAGGAATGGCCATCGTGTCGGCACGGCGCTACACTGACGGCCGTCGTTCGAGTATCGGGATAGAGAGTTGAGCCGACTACTCGTTGGCCAGCTTGATTGAAACTACAAGCCCAGGATCAATCGAAGACCGTTCTCGACATCTTCGAGGAACTGGCCTCGCACGCGACCAACGAGCTCAATCAGAAATTCCCGATCGATGGTGATGACCTGCGACACATTCGCCACCGAGTCTTTTCTCGAGCCCGACGCCTTGGCGGGGATCAAGACATTTCCTGGCGCGTCGACAAGACGAACGTTGGTGCTCAACACGACCGCAATGACCGTGTGCAAACGGCTCCGGTTGAAGGCGTCGGTTTGGACGATCAACACCGGTCGGTTGTACCCGGGCTCGGAGCCCTCGGGCTCACCGAGATCCGCGGTCCAGACTTGGCCCCGTTCGACTATCACAGCTCGCGACGGAGTGACCGGGTTTGCAAACGCCGCAGGGCTCGGGGCAGCCGACTGTCTTCCGACGCGTATACCGCGTTGAGGCGCTCGGTGATCTTTCGACCGCGATTCTTCGCAACGAATTCAGCGAGCGCGGTAGCATAGAGGCGGCTGCGGGACACACCGAGCCGTTTGCTCAACGTCTCGCCGGATTCAAACAGTTCATCGGGTATCGACAATGCGACTTTCATACCGTAGTATTACCACGGTGGGAGGCGCCAGGCAAGCTGGCTCACAAGGCGCGCTGGAGCCGTCGGCGCCGGCGAGTCGGAGGCGCCGCGGCTCAGCGCTGGACACGTTTCCCTTGGTCGTGCGGGCGGGAGGTACTCTCGCGGGTCGACGTCCCAACGGTCCTCGACCACTTCCGCGATCAGGCGGGCCTCGATCTCGGGAACCAGCCGATCGACGTGGAGCACTATCGAGGAGAAGACGCCGCTGAGAAATGGGCTTCGGCGGCACGGGCACACCAGGGGCGCAAGGCCTGAGCCTCACGAATGGAGCCGACGCGCCGCGGAGGCCAAAGTCCCGGACATTATCCTCACATTCGCCTCATCAGTACCCGACGTGCTTGTCGACAACGTTGACGAGCGGACGCCCTGCCTCGAATCGCCGCAGGTTGTCAGAAAACAGCGCGACGAGCGGCGTCCAGTAGTCCTCCATCGCTCCTGCGATGTGCGGCGTGACGATGACATTGGGCAGGTCCCAGTACGGGCTGGCCGCGTCGAGCGGCTCTTTCGTGAACACATCGAGCGCGGCGCCTCCCAGCCGGCCGTCGCGAAGCGCCTCGACAACCGCGAGGTCGTCGATCAGCCTGCCGCGGCCCACGTTCACCAGGAGCGCGCCCCGTTTGACGTGCTCGAGCGCCTGACGGCCGACGAGACCGGTGGTGTCGGCCGTGAGCGGCGCCGAGAGCACTACGACGTCGCTCCGCGCGAGCAGCTCGAACAGGCGGTCGGGCGGCAGGGCTTCGTCGACCGACGGCGGGAGCGGCAGATCCACGCGCCGCCGGATCGCCGACACCCGCAGCCCGAAAGGCGCCGCCACGCGCGCCACTTCGATCCCGATCGCCCCGACACCGACGATGGCCATGCGCCGGCCGAGGAGCGTGCGAACCGATCCGCTCGTTTCGATTTCGTTGAGGGCCCAGACGTGCGCCGCCTGGCGTCTGAGGACCAGCGGGAGCTGACGGGCCAGCGCGATGGTGACACCTAACACGTGCTCGGCGATGGCACGCGCGCGGACACCGCGCGCGCTCGTCACGACGATCGGACTCGCGACCAGCTCGGGCCCGAGCATGCCGCCTACGCCCGTCGCGGGGCTCTGCACCCACCGGAGGCGCGGCAGCGCCGCAAACGCCGATCGATCGATCGCCGCCGCAAAGGCGATGTCGGCCTCAGGCAGATGGCGGCGGAGGGTCTCGGCGTCCCAAGCATCGAGGAACGTGTGCTGGGGAAAGTCACGGCGCAGGTCGTCGACACACGCGCGTGGCAAGGTCCACGCAGGGCCCGCGCTGTAGACGGCGATGAGGATGGTCATGGAAGTTGAGGATTTGAGGATTTGAGGACTTGAGGATTTAGAACCATTTGAGGACTTAGAGCCATCTGAATATTTGTCACAACGTTCGACCGGCTTCCCAAATTCTCGAATGTTTCCAGATCCTCAGATCCTCAGATTTTCAAATCCTCAAATCCTCAAATCCTCAAATCCTCCGATACGTGCCAGTTCGCCCTCCGGTCTTCTTCATGAGCCGGATGTCGCCAATCACCATCCGCTTGTCGACCGCCTTGACCATGTCGTAGATCGTGAGCGCGGCGACGGCAACGGCCGTGAGGGCCTCCATTTCGACGCCGGTCTGGGCGCGCGTCCTGACGCGCGCCTCGATGGTGTAGCCACGCGCGGTCGGCGTCAGGTCGACGTGGACGCTCGACAGCGGCAAGGGGTGACACAGGGGGATCAGCGCCGACGTCTGTTTGGCCGCCATGATGCCGGCGAGCCGGGCCGCCTGGAGCGGGTCGCCTTTTTTCACCATCCCGCGACGGATCTGACCGATGGCCGCGCGCGACATCCGAATCGAACCGCGGGCGATCGCTTCGCGATCGGTGACGGGCTTGTCGCCGACGTCGACCATCTTCACGCGGCCGCGACGATCGACGTGAGAGAGACGTGTGCTCATCTTTTTCCAATGCTCGCGGGGACCCCACCCCCGCTCGCTCTGGCGTGGGGCCCCACCCCCACGCGAGACGCGCTCGCGCCGTGGTGCTCGCGCGTATCCAGAACAGGACGTCGCTGACGGCGTCCGGGGCTATCCGAGGGCTATCCGGTCTCGTCCGTTTCGCCCCGAGCGAGATAGAAGGACAGGCTCTCGAGCGACACGGTGAGGTCGACGCTCTTCAGCTTCACGCCGGGCGGCACCTCCAGGGCGCCTGGCGAAAAATTCAACACGGCCTTGATGCCAGACGCGACGACCAGGTCGACGACGCGCTGCGCCGATTCGGCCGGCACCGCGATCACGGCGATGCTCACCGCGTCACGCCGCACGAACTTCTTCAAGTCGTGAATATCGTGAATCGGCACGCCGCCACGCGACTGCTGGCCGACTTTGGCGCTGAGGCTGTCGAAGAGCGCCGTGATCTCGAAACCTTCCTGCCGGAACCCGGGGTAGTCGGCCAGGGCCAGGCCGAGATTGCCGGCCCCGATGATGGCCACGCGCAGCTTTCTGTCGAGGCCCAGAATCTGGCGGAGGTGCCGTTTGAGATCGCGGACGTAGTAGCCGACGCCGCGCACGCCGAACTCGCCGAAGTACGCCAGGTCCTTGCGAATCTGCGCTGCGTTCAGGTGGAACTGCTCGGCCAGCGCCTGGGAGGAAATGGTGCGCACGCCGGCGCCTTCGAGCTGATTGAGGCAGCGCAAATAGACCGACAGGCGGTTGGTGGTGAGCTCGGAAACCTGATCGAGGTGGGGCCGGGACTTCAGCTTAATGGCCGCTTTGTTCGGTTGTTTCACAAGCTGTCGGCCGATTGTAACAGACTGCGGATGCTAATATCGGCGCGATGACTCTTCCGGCTTCGTCCCCGTCCACGCCGTCGGCGCCCACCGTGTTCAAGCCGTACGTACCGGCCACCGAATCGCCGGCCGAGTTCACGGCAAAGGCCATTGTCATCGGCGTCCTCTTCGGTCTGCTCTTCGGGGCGTCCACGGTGTACCTGGGCCTGCGCGCGGGCTTGACCGTCAGCGCCTCGATTCCGATCGCGGTGCTGGCGATCAGCGTCCTCAAGCGGCTCGGCGGCTCGACGATTCTCGAAAACAACATCGTCCAGACGATTGGATCGGCCGGCGAATCGGTCGCTGCCGGCGTCGTCTTCACCGTGCCGGCGCTGCTCTTCCTGACGCCGTACGGACCCGCTTACTTTTCGTACTTCCAAATCACCTTGCTGGCGTTCGCCGGCGGCATCCTCGGGGTGTTGATGATGGTGCCGCTCCGGCGCGCGCTCATCGTCAAGGAACACGGCGTGTTGCCGTACCCCGAGGGAACGGCATGCGCGGACGTACTGATTGCCGGCGAACGCGGCGGAACGCTGGCGCGAACGGTGTTTCAGGGCTTAGGGGTCGGCGTGTTCTGGAAGGCGCTGTCTTGGATCATTCAGGTCTTTCGCACGGGCGTCGGCTACAGCATGTCGAGGACCGGATTTTTCCCCAACGCCACGTTGAACGTCGACATCTCGCCGGAGTATCTGGGCGTCGGCTACGTGATTGGACCGCGCATCGCGGGCGTGATGGTCGCTGGCGGCGTCCTTTCGTGGCTCGTGCTGCTGCCGCTTTTGTCGATTCTCGGTCGCTACATGCCCGAGCCGTTTCCGCCCGTGCCCGCAAGCGGCCTTCGCATCTCGGAGATGAGTCCGACGCAGCTCTGGAGCGCCTACATCCGCTATATCGGCGCCGGAGCCGTGCTCGCGGCGGGGCTCATTACCCTCGCCCGTACGCTCCCGACCATCGTGTCGTCGTTTCGCGAAAGCATGAAAGATTTCGGTCTCAGACAGCGACAGGAGACCAAGGTGCGCACGGAACGCGACCTGCCGCTCGTGGTCGTCCTGGCGGGATCGCTTCTCCTGGCCTTGTTCCTGGCGGCTGCGCCCAGGATGCCGACGCAGGGCAACTTCCTCGCGTCAATCCTCGTCGTGATTTTTGGATTCTTTTTTGTCACGGTCTCTTCGCGGATCACCGGCCTCATCGGCTCATCGTCGAACCCGGTGTCCGGAATGACGATCGCGACGTTGATTTTGACGTGCACGATCTTCGTCGCGCTTGGCTGGACTGGCGACTACTACGCGCCAATTGCGATCTGTGTTGGCGCGGTCGTCTGCATTGCCGCCGCCAACGCAGGTGCCACCTCCCAAGATCTCAAGACGGGCTACCTCGTTGGCGCCACACCGGTGTACCAGCAGACGGGGTTGATCATTGGTGCGCTCGCCTCTTCGTTCATCATTGGCTTCACGACTCTCTATCTGCATCAGACGATGCAGATCGGGTCCACGTCTTTGCCGGCGCCACAGGCGACGCTGATGGCGACGATCATCAGAGGTCTGCTGAGTCAGAATCTCCCCTGGGGTCTCGTTCTGGTCGGCGTGTTCATCGCGGTGACCCTCGAGCTGAGCGGTATCCATTCGCTGTCGTTCGCGGTCGGCCTGTACCTGCCGATCGCGACGACGGCCCCGATCTTCGTCGGAGGTCTCGTTCGCGCGTACGTCGAAAGGCAAACCGGACGAAAGGAAGAATCCGAGGTAGGCGCCGGCACGTTGTTCAGCTCCGGCTTGATTGCCGGGGGATCGCTCGCCGGCATCTTGTATGCCGTGCTGTTTGGCAGGAATCTGATCCGTGACGCCGAGGAGGTGACTGGCCTCATCCCGGTTCTTCACGAGGGCGGGTCAGGGATGGTTTTCGGAGCACTCCTGTTTCTCGCCCTTGCGATAGTGACAGCCCGCGTCGCTCGTAGGAAAATAGGTTAGCGCCAAGCCATGGCCAACTTTAAGGTGATACCTTCGCCGCGGCTTCACAGGCTGCGGCTCGGCATAGCCGCAGGCGCTGCGGCTGTCGCTGCGGCCCTGATGACGACGACGGCGGCGACGCTCGTCGCGCAGCAATCGCCGCGGCGCGCGACCAACATTGCCGCGCTCAGGAGCTTCCCCGCGTTCTTCCACCTGCGCCCTGTTGTCGTCATCGGCAATCTGTCCCTGTCGGACAACGGCGATCTGCGCCTGGCCGACGAGACGAGCTCGGTGCGTGTGGTGTTCAAGGGCGCCACGCCAGAGGGGCTTGCCGAAGTGCGCGGCGAGTTCTGGGACCTCGGACGCATGAACGCCGACGATGCGCGGCTGGCCGGTTACGACCTGCCCAAGACCTTCCGGATCGATCCGGAAGGATCGTGGCCGCGCCCCGGAACCGTGACCGCCATCCTGGCGAGCGCCGTCGCGGAAACGACGCCGCCGTCGAGCGCGACCATTCGAGGCATGGTGCTGAACCCGGCGAGATTTCTCGATCAGAAAGTCACGGTCACCGGACAATTCGCCGGCAGAAACCTGCTGGGCGATCTCCCGGACGCGCCCGCCAAGAGCCGATACGACTTCGTGATTCGATCCGCCGATGCCGCGATCTGGGTGGCCAATCTGCGGCCCCGCGGAAAAGACTTCGAGCTGGCGCTCGACGCGCGGATCGACACCGGACGGTGGGTGGAAGTGTCTGGTGTGCTGCAGCAGGGCCGCGGCCTGCAATGGCTGGACGCGACCGGCACGGCGATCGCCTTGTCGACACCGCCCGTGGAAACAACGGCGCAGGAAACGCCGATCCGCGTACCGGCGGCTCCCGCGCCGGAGGTCGTCTTCAGTACTCCGACGTCGGAGGAGACCGACGTCCCGATGACCACGAATATCCGGATTCAGTTTTCACGCGACATCGACGCGTCGACGCTCAAAGGGCACATCACGGTGAAGTACGCCGAGGGAAACACCCAACCGCGTGGCGAGCCCGAAGCGCTCACCACCGAATTCACCACGCAGTACCTGCCCGGCAACCGGGTGCTGGAGATTCGCTTCGCCAAGCCGCTCGAACCATTGCGGCTGGTGAACGTCGACCTCGGCGACGGCATTCTGGGGATGGACCGGCAGCCGCTGGTGCCGTGGACGCTCACCTTCACGACGGGGGCACCCTGACGCGTGGGACGCGAATTTGAGGATTTGAGGATTTGAGGATTTGAGGATTTGAGGATTTGAGAATCTGAGGATTTGGAGAGATTTGGGGATTTCTCAACGATCTCTGCGGCCTCTGCCCTTCGACTGGCTCAGGGTCGCCCCGAGCCCAGTCGAGGGACGACAAGCTCAGGGCATCGCGAGCCCGCCGAGGGTCGCTTCACGCGGACCCTGACTGCGTGGAATTTCCCGTCAAACTTGCCGGTCGAATAGTACGCAAGCAGGTAGTACGACGACAGATCGGCGGTCACGCGCCGCAGTCCGGCCTCGAGATCGTTGGTGGCGACGATGGCGAGGCCGTCGGTGGCGAAGGCGAGGTCGCGGAGCGGAACACCGTCTTCGAGCACCTCGAAGTCTTCCTGCCGCAGGTCCACGACGGGCGCGCCGTTCGCCGTTGGATAGACGTCGACGCGCACGTAGTTGGCTTCGGTGCGAAATGTCGGTGTTTGAGCGTCCTGCAGGTCGCGTCCGGCTTCAGCCGGACTCAGGAGGTCGTGTTCGGCTTTAGCCGGATTCAGGAGGTAGTGTCCGGCTTTAGCCGGACTTGTCAGGGTGACGACGACCGATGCGATGACGAGCGGGGACAACCTTCGGACCAAGCACATGCCGTCGACACTCTACTTGATCTTAACTTTTTACTTTTCACTTTTCACTTCCCCAGGTTTTCCGCTCTCCCAGCGAGCATCTTCTGAATGTCCGCGCGGACGTGCTTGATGAGGCTGGCACGGTCGTCGAGCGTCAGGCCGGCGGTCTCGATGGGCGGGCCCACCTGCAGAGTGACGGTCACCGGCTTGATGATCCAGCTCCCCCTGCGCAGCGCCGATCGACCGCCCTGAACGGCTACGGGCACGATGGGCGCGCCCGCCTTGATGGCCATGATGAAGCCGCCCTTCTTGAACGGCAGGAGCTCGCCGGTCCGGCTGCGCGTCCCTTCGGGAAAAATCAGGAACGAATTGCCCGACCGGATCGACGCCGCGCCGGCTTCAATCGAGCGCAGTGCCGACTCCCGGTTTCGGCGATCGATCGGGATGAAGCCGCCAAGGCGGAACGAACGAGCCAGGACGGGAATCGCGTCGATCTCGTGCTTGTAGAGGATGTGCATGCGCGGGTGGAGCGCGTCGAACACCACCGGCGGATCGACGTTGCTCTGGTGGTTCGAGCAATAGACGGCCGCACGATCGCGGGGAATGTGCTCGCGGCCCACGACGCGGTAGCTGATCCCCGAGAGCGCGAGACCGAGCCGAACGCCGGCATGCCCGAGCACGTAGAGAAGACCCTTCCAGCGAAAGGCGAGCGCCAGGAGCATTCCCGGCGGGCCGACGATCAGGACGTAGAGGGAAACGAGGACGTACGTGGCGAGGGACCGAACGGCGGCCAACACGGACGGATGATACTAGACGGGAAAGTTAAAAGTGAAAAGTCAAAAGTTAAAAGTTGAGAGTTAAGAGAGTTAAGAGTTAAGAGTTAAGAGAAGTTAAGAGTTGAAAGTTAACAGTGAGAAGTGAGAAGTGAGAACCTGAGCAAAACAAAAGCCCGCCGCGTAGTTCTTACGTCGGCGGGCCGCGTTGTCCTTCTAACTTCTAACTTCCAACTTCTTAATTTCTCAAGAGGCTCGCGCGGCGCGGCGCGTTGCGGCTGCGGCCACCGACGTGACCGGCGGACGCGGAGCGACCTTGGCGACCTTCGCGCGCGGGGGCGGGGCCATCCGCGCCTTGGTCGTGAAGCACCGCTCGAGCGCGCGGTCCACGCGGCCTTCGATCGCCACGGCCGTTTCCCGCATCACTTCCGAGACCTCGGAGATGATGAGGAACTTCGCCCGATCGAGCATCCGTTTTTCGCGGAACGACAGGCTCTTGGACTTCGCAAGAAACGTCAGGCTCTTGAGGACGTCGGCGACCTCGTAAATCGAGCCGCTGCGCATCTTGTCGGAGTTGTCCTTGAAGCGGCCCTTCCAGTTCTGATGGCTGTCGATCTTCCCGTCGCCGAGCAGGCCGAACAACCGTTCGACTTCATCGTCGCCGATCGCGCGGCGGAGGCCGACGCCGTCGACATTGGCGAGCGGCACGAGCACGGTGGTGTCGTTGGCGACGATGCGAAGATGGTAAAACCCGCAGGTCGTTCCAAGAATGGTCTTGTCCTCAATTCGTTCTACGACGCCCAAACCATGGTTCGGGTAAATGACCTTGTCGCCGACTTCGAATGTCACGGTTCCCCCTGTCAGGAAGCTCGGTATGGAAGGCCGAAAACGTGCCGGCAGTCCCATTAGTATACCCCAGGTTCGACCCGCTGTTCAACGAGAAAGGCCAGAAATATTGGACTTTTCTCGCATTTTCGTGGTTCGGCGCTGGCGCCTGAGCCACGCGCTCGAAGTCATCAAGACACCTAAGTACTTGTGTCTTTGGACCTTGATATGGTCTGAGTCCGATGACCCTGCCCGCGCAACTCGACCGTCGCGAGTCCTGAGACTTACGACCGCTTCCGTCGCATGGCGTTCTGGCGACCCGCGGGCGGACCCGAGCCGCGTCGGCCACAGCGACCCGGCCGGCTGCGGCTACTGGTAGGCTTCGGAACGGATCGCCAAGGGGTAATCGGGTAATCTGATATGACCCGATGACCAGATGATCCAATGATCAGGTCTCCCGGGTAGTTCCCCGGGCCGGAGTGGTGAAACTGGCAGACGCGCGGGACTCAAAATCCCGTGACCGCAAGGTCGTGAGGGTTCGATTCCCTCCTCCGGCACCATTGTTGAAGTCAGATGGTTCGACTATGAGGTAGGCCCGTGATATACATCGCCCCGCCCGCCTCGACGCTCACGCCTGAAGAAGAGCGGGGGATTCCTCAATCGTGATCGACCGTACCGGCGATGTGACGATCCGCCGCCCATCCACCGACATTTCCACGCGCAGGCCAACGCCGATCCAACCGATCTTCAGCAGGCTGCCGTGGATCGTCGCGCCATTCAGCCGCACCCGCGTGGCGTCACGAAACAGCTGGCCGCCCGTCACGGTCACATCGAGGTCCGCGCTGTCCAGCACCACCACACGATATTCGGAGTTCCGTGTCTGCACGATCAACGTCGTGCCGGGCTCCAGTGACTGAATCGCGACGCCTTCATCGCCACCGGCCTCATCCGAGAAACTTTCCAACGTGCCGTAGCGAGGAACGAAATCAGCTCGGTTGTCGCTGCCGATTCCGAGATTCAAGTCGCCAGGTTCAACGTTCCGCGTAACCACAACGCTTCTCCTTCAGACCGTCGGGAGGTCTCCCGATAAGTACCGATCCGCGATAACGGTTGTGTCCTTGAGCAACGGCCGTGCCATTGGGGAGACCCGAGAATCGGCGCTATGGACATGTGGCTTCGTGCCGGGGTCGGGCCGGATGGGAACTATTTCGCAACCGTAGCCGATAAAGCCCCAGGAGAGGCTACAAATCCATCATCAACCTGAAGAGTGGCAGCAACACGGCGAGGAGCCCGAGAAACACCCACGCCATTCTTCTCGACCACGCGTCGGCATACCAGATCACCCACAGCAGTGGCAGCGTCCAGAGCGCCGAGCCGATGAGAGAGGCGAGCACGGGGCCCGTCGCGGGCAGCGCCGGCTTGATGCCGCGCATCGCAAAGCGGGGCCAGGGATGGCGCCACGTCTGGATGATGTCGACCAGCATGTACGCGCAGACAAAGGCCAGCGACAGCCCACGATTCCAGGGGTCGTTGAGAATCTGCTCACGGAGCGTCTGTCGACGGCCACGGCCCTGGAGCGCGTCGATGAGCGCATCGATCTGCTCTCGCGTGAGCGGAGCCACCGGGCGCGGCGGCGTGGGGTCGGAGGCGGTCGCTCGCCCCCTCTCCGCGCGAGCCGAGTCGGCTTGCCCCGCTTTCGCTCCATCAGCGGCGGGGCGATCGTCCCGGGCTTGCCCCGCCGTCGCTCGCCTGGACTCTGAGCGAGCGTCCCGGGCTTGCCCCGCCGAAGCTCGCTGAGGATCCTCGCGAGCGTAGGCGGGATCGCGCGGCGCCTGGGGAATCGCATGCCGCAGGCCGGTCTGCAGAATGGTGCTGTACGCGTTGTTGATCACCCGAAGGCGATCGTTGGCCTCGGCCTTGCCCTGCGGGTCGTTGGCGAAGCGGTCCGGATGCCAGCGCCGGACGAGGGCCTTGAACTGGCGCCTGACTCTGTGCAGCGACGCGCCCGGCCGGAGGCCGAGGACGGCGTAGGCGCTGCGAATCTCATCCGGCATGGGTACTGTGTTCCATTAGCTTAGAATAACCAGATTGCCGTGACGGACGCTCGCCTGACTCGCCGCTCGTTTGTCACCGGCAGCCTCGCGCTGTGCGGCCTGGCCTCCGCCCCGCTGCGCGCAGCCGCCGTTCTTGGCCAGCACTGCCTCGCGGCGGCTCGATGCAGCTCTTTCGCCGATTCTCGTACGGATCGCTCGCGTCCTTCTTCGTCCTCGACGCGCGCCAGTTCCGCACCGACCAGCCGTGCGGGGATCGCAGTGAGCCGGGAGGTCTTCGACGAGAGAGCCTCCTTGCTCGGCGACGAGCAGGAACGCTGGCTGTTCGACGGATTCAACGGATCGAAGGCGCGATGGAACGTCATCCCGCAGCAGGTGATGGTGGCGCCGGCGGATCACGCGGCCGGGCCGGATCGGACCTTCTCGATGGATCAATGGTCCGGCTGCGATGCGGCACGGACACGGCTGATGAAGTTCCTGGCCACCCGTCGGCCGTCGAACCCCATCGTCCTGACCGGAGACATCCACAGCAACTGGGTCAACGACCTGAAGGTCGATTTCTTCGATCCGAAGTCGCCGGTCGTGGCCACCGAGTTTGTCGGCAGGTCCATCACGTCGGGCGGAGACGGGGCCGACCGGCCGGACAACTATTCGACAATTCTGGCCGAGAACCCCTTCGTGAAGTTCTACAACGGCCAGCGCGGGTACGTGTCCCGCGAGGTCACCGCGAAACAGATGCGCGCCGACTACCGCATCGTGGAGTACGTGACGCGGCCCGGCGCTCCCCGCCAGACACGCGCGAGCTTCGTCGTGGAAGACGGGAGGCCAGGGGCTCAGGAGGCTTAGAGCTCATGGAACGCGTCACGAAGCTGTTGGTGATCGGCTCCGCCTGCGCCTTTGTGGCGTTGAAAGTGGCGCTCTTGTCGTACGGGTGGCCACGCCTCCTGCCGATGTCGGCAGGCGCGTTCGTCTGTGGGGCTGTGCTCGCCACTGTCGATCGCCGGGCAATTCGCCTCGTCTTGGTGTTCCTCTACGTCTTTCCGGCGCTGATCGCGCTCCTGCACGGACCGTATCACGTGGACTACGACGTGCTCTGGCTGAGCGCGTTGCTCGGCGTGCTCGCGCCAGACGCCTTTCGCACCCCGTGGCACCTGCCGGCCCGCTGGCGGGCTCCGTTGGTGTTGTGGGCGCTCGTCACCGCGGTCGGCACCCTCATCGTCTTCGGTCGAGAGATGGATTTCTATCCGGCGCTGCTCGACGAACGGGGAGTGCTCAACTCGGCCTCCGGCGGCGGGGGGCCGTCCTTCGTCATCCGCTGGATCCTGCATGTCGGTCTGATACCTCTCGTCGGCATTTTGTGGTTCGACTGGCTGTTTGGCGCGACGGCCAGCCTCGATTTTCACAAGAATGTCGCGATGCCGCTCCTCGTGAGCTGCCTCGTGCTCGCTGCGGTGTCGATGTACCAGCTGTTCGTCGATTTTTCATTTCTGAACGCCAACGTGTTCGGCGGGACGGGCCGCGCCTCGGGGACGATGTTCGACGCCAATGCGAGCGGCGTCACGGCGGCGTTTTGGACCGGCGGCGCCGTGCTGTGGGCGTCCGGGCTCCGTCGCTGGCGCACGCCGCTCTTCGCGCTCGCCTTCTCGGCCGCGTGGCTCGCCGTGTGGGCGTCCGGCTCTCGCAACGCGTTTCTGTTCGCCCTCGTCTCGAGCGCATTCGCGATCCTGGCCTTTCGCGGTACGTTCGTCCGTCTCGCGCGAAAGGTCGGCCCGGCCCAGATGGCCGCTGTCCTGGCGCTTGCCATCGGTCTGGTCTGGCTGGCGTCGAACGTCAACCCCGAGATCGTCGGTCCGTTGGCACGCGTCCGAGCCACGCTTCCCGAGGCGTCCATGGCGTCGGTCCGATCGTTTGCGTGGCGGATGTGGGACCGCGATCGGTACGGCTCGACCGCGCTGTCGATGATTGGCGCGTTTCCGGCGTTCGGTGTGGGCATCGGCGGCTATCACCTGATGCTCGGCGACTTCTTGGCCGACAAACGGCCGCTGCCTCCCGACAACGCGCAGAATTGGTTCCGGCATCAACTCGTCGAGTTCGGCGTCGTCGGAAGCCTGGGTTGGCTGGCCTGGGTCGTCGGCTTCGCCTGGTTCGTCCTGAGCCCGCGGCCCGACGCGCCGCCGGCCGCGCGGCTGGCCCGGGGCGTGTTGATCGGGTTTGTCCTGATCTCGCTCGTCGGCATGCCCGCGCAGGTCCTTGCGGTGTCGATCACATTCTGGACCATGGCGTTCTGGTTCGTGCTTCTGGTCGAGAAGCCGAAACCGGCCGCGGAAGCGGCTTTACCGCTGCGCGCGTGGGCGCTCGTGGCCGCTGTCGTCATTGCGTACACGGCAGGAACCGTCGATCTCGCGAATAGCCGCCTTCGTGTGCCGGTCCGCGCGCAGCACGCCGGCTGGCCGTTTTCCTACGGGTTCTACTATCCTGAGCCAGACGGCAGCGGAGGAGAGGTGCGCTGGGCGCGGCGCCGGGCGGCGATCGTACTCGACGCGAAGGGCCCGCTGATAGAAATCGCCGTGAGCGTGAATCACCGGGACATCGCGAGTCATCCCGTGGACGTCAAGGTCTGGAGCGACGGCCGTCTCGAGATGAACACGCGCCTCACCGACGCCACCTGGCAGACGCTGCGTGTGCGGGTTCGCGAGCGGCGCGTCCTGCTCGAGACGCGGGTCAGCCGCGTCGTGCGCCCGATCGATTTCGGCGTTGACGATGGCCGCGAGCTCGGCCTGCTCGTCAAGTGGCGCTTTTTCGACCCGAGTCCTTGACAGCCCGTAGTGAAAGTCTGGCGTCGCACCGAGGCGGGCGAGGCGCCCCGCCGGCAAGGTGCGACGACCGAGAATCCGGGAGTATTTGAGCGAGGAGCAACACAGCCGGCGGGGATGGCCGCGGGAATCCTTGAATGCCGACGCTTTTCGGGCGCGCCGCCGGACCGACTATAGTAGCCAAGGGAACCGAGGAGATCGGACGTCGCCCTCACGATAACTTGGTAGACACACAAAATCCTGGCGAGGTGAATCGCCCGTCAGGCAGGCGTTGGCTGCTTTCAGGCGTGGCGGTCGTCCTGTTGGCGGCCATGGCGGCCTACGTCTCCAAGAGACACGAGGAACTGGCCTATTTTCAGCGCCTGTCGGCCTCGGTTCTGATCATTACGCTTTTCTTTCAATTTCTGTCCCAGCTCTTCTTCAACGGCGCGATGCTCGTGCCGCTTCAAATCCATGTGAAAGGGCTCGGCTTCTGGGAGTTCTTCATGGTTCGAACCGGAGGGCTCCTGATCGGTAACATCCTCCCTGTCGCTGGCGGCGTAGCCGTTCGACTGGCGTACCTCAGGGGTCGCGGACTCACGTATGCGGACTTCGCATGGGCGACTCTCCTGAGCAACGTGTTGGCGCTTGGCGCAGCGGCCGCGCTGGCCGTTGTCGCGGTGGGAGTTCTCTGGATGGTTGCGGGCACCCCGCCGATCCTCGTGCTCGGCCTTTCGGCGGGCCTGCTGGCCCTCAGCGTCGCGACACTGGCGGCTGTCCAGCTGACTCCCCGCATGGCTGGTCAGGGTCGGCTCCAGAACTGGCGTTGGCTCTCTGGCTCGAGCGGCTTCAAAGTGAGCCGTCGAACGATCACGAGCGTGTTTTCGCTCTCCCTGGCCCGACATTGTCTCAACTTCGCGACCTTCGGGCTGCTCTATCAATCTCTGAACCGCCTGCCGGGCGATTTTCTGGCGGGCGGATTGGTCTACGCCCTGACGAGTCCCCTCAGAATGGTCAACATCACTCCGGGGAACCTGGGCGTCAACGAATGGGCGGTCGCCCTTGTCGGAAAATTGGTGGCCTTCGACGTCACAACCGGATTGATTGTCGCTGTCGTGTTCAGGGGCATCGCGGTCTCGGCTCAAGGGTTGGGTGCGCTGTTGGGGTTGGGATGGCTCGCCCTGTGGAGCAAGCCTTGATCGGCACGCCCTGAAGACAGGACTACAGCCCGTAGGCCGACACGAGATCTTTCAAGGATTCCTCCAGATGAAAGCGCGGACTCCAGCGCGTCGCGCGACGAATTTTCTTTATGTCGGCGACGAGCAGCATCCGTTCGGTTTCCCTGACCCGCGAAGGCTCCTGCACGACCACGATGGGCCGGGCGAGGATGCGGCGCAGCGATTCCACGATGTCGCCGACGGAGCAGGCCCGACCGGTGCCGACGTTGAGCACACGGAGCCCGTTCGATCGGTCCAACACCGACAGCAGCGCTTCCGCCACATCACGCGTGTCGATGTAATCGCGGCGCGGCGCGATGTTTCCCAGGGCGATCACGTCCGATGTCCGCAGCGATTCGAAAATGTGGGGGATCACGTGCGGGTTGGTTTCGTGTCGCCCCACCGCATTGAACACGCGCACGATGCTGGTCGCGATACCGGTGTCCTCGTGAAACGCGCGGACCAATTGCTCAGCCGCAACTTTCGATTCACCGTAAATCTCCATCGGCCGGAGCGGGGTGGTGTCCTCGACACATGCACCCTCTGTCGGAGCGTACACGGCCGCGCTCGATGCAAAGATGAAGCTTCGCACGGCGCTGCCGCGGCAACGTTCGAGAACCCGACGCGTGCCTTCGACGTTGACGTCGAGCGTGTCGTGCGGTCGCGCGATGCAATCCGGAATGAAATGCATCGCGGCCAGGTGAATCACGCAGTCGGGCCTGATGGCCGACAGCGTCTCATCGAAACGGGCGCGATCGCGAATGTCACCCTCGACGAGCGTGACGCCCTGGGGCAGGCACTCGCGGCGGCCACGCGACAGGTCGTCGTACCCGACCACGCGATGCCCCGGCGACAAGAGCCGGTGGCACAGCGCAGAACCAATGAAGCCGGCGGCCCCCGTGACAAGAATGGTGCGCGGCGCCCAAAGGGCTGCCTCGGTCACGCTCAGGCCCTCGCCTTCAAGAGATCGGTGAACACCGTCCAGTAGCTCTCGCACATCCTTTGCAGCGAGTACCGCTCCACGGCAACGGCCCGACAGGTCTGTTTCATCTCGATGAGCGTGGACCGCTGGGCCAGCACGTCTCGCAGCGTGGCGACGACGCTCTGTACGTTTTCCGGATCATCCACGTACCAGCCGGTGTGCCCCGGGGTGATCGGTTCGCGCACACCGGGAAGATTGGACACGATGCATGGAACGCCGGACGCCAGCGCCTCCAGCGTCGCGATCGACAAGCCTTCCCGAGTCGACAGCTGCACGAACGCATCGGCTTCGGACAGAAGCGTGCGCTTCTGAGCTTCGTCGATGAACCCGACAAAGCGCACCGAGCCCGCACTCCGCCGAGCGAGCCGTTCGATCCGATCTTTTTCCGGGCCGGTCCCGGCGATCACCAGGGAGAGGCTGCCGCCCTCCGTCACGATCTGCTCAACAGCCGCGATCAAGACGTGGATATTCTTGCGCGGCACCAATCGGCACACCGAGAACAAATTCACCGCCGTTCCTGCAGCGCGTCCAGACCGAAACTGGTCGACGTCCACGCCGTTTGGAATCACCGTGACGTTCGGCACTCCCATCGCGTTCTGCAGGTAATGTGCGAGATCGTGGCTGACGCTGACCACCGCATCCGCGCGTTTGAGCACCGCGCGCGTGACCGGCGCCAGCGTCGGCGGCAGTTCGTAGACATCGGCATTACCGTGAACGGTGACGATCAGTGGCCGGTTGATGAACGCGCGCACCGCCAGCGCGCTCAGGCCGAGCGGCAATGGGAAGTGCAGGTGCACGAGGTCCGACTCGACCGCCAGCCTGCGCAGCGGGCCCAGCGAGCAGATCACATCCAGACCGGTGACCACGCACTTCTGCAGGAACGACACATGGCGAGCGCCCGTTGCATAGTCTTTCCAGGCTTCGGGTGCAGGATTCCAATAACGGCGAACCGAGAGGTGCTCGTAGTCTTCGCAAGCGGCCGTGTCCCGGAAGCGCCGTGTGAGCACCGTGTTCGAGATCTGCGGCGACAGTCCTTGCGCGATTGCCGCCAGCACCATTTGTCCGCCTCCCTGCCTGGGCCAGAACGTTGGATAGAGCGACAGCAGACGAATGGGTCGTCCCAACGGATTGGGTCTCACGCCACGCCCCGCAGGCCATCGCGCAGAGTCCCCAATCCTGCCCGCGCAAGTTCCTGCAACTCATGCAGAGTGTGATCGGCCAGGAGGTGCTTCAGACCCTGCATCTTGTGCGGCTCGCGATTCGACAGAACCTGCGCCGGCTTGCCGAGCACCGCGGCGCAAATGGCCGGATGATAACGGTCCGACACGACGCCGGACGAGCCAGCGACGAGCTGCACGAGCTCCGTGACGCGACGACAGCCGACCCAGGACACGCCGAGTCTGCGCGCGGCGATCGACAGGAAGCGCTGGTCCCGCCGATAGTCGCTCGTGGCCAGCACCAGCCGATCGTTCGACGCCTCCGCGATCAATCTCGAGCCCTCGAACAGCGCGCCGTCTTCGAGTCGCAGCGCACTGGCATCGAGATTATTCGATCGCAAGAACACCAGATGATAAGGAGGCTCGACGGACCCCGGCGCGGTCTGTTCAGGGTACGGATAGAGAAACGCCAGGTCGGCGGACAGGGAACACGAGATCCCCCGCTCGCGCAAGTAGGCATGAGTCGAAGGCTCGCGCGCGATGCGGACCGTGACCTTGGCGACAGCCGCAAGGGCTTCTGGCTGGAGTGGACCAATCGAGTGGCTCGAGAGAACGACGGGCAGACCGAGCCCACTCGCGACCGTGATGTCACACAGGGCGCTCGGGGCGCGGGCGTCGTAGTCCGCAAGGTATGGCCCGGGGGCACAGACGATCGCATCGTAGCGCGAGAAGAGCGCCTCGCGCCGTTTCCTCCACAGCGGCTCGAGCAACAGCTTTCCAACGAGCTTCGGCGAGACGTTCCAGTACCAGGCGAAAGGCTCGGCCACGTAGTGGTCGGACAGCGCCAGCACTTCCGCCGCTTCATCGGCCGGTCGAGCCGGAAACCCTGCCAGATCCAACGCACGCGGTTTCAGCTCGCGCAGCGCCGAAAGCAGCACCGAGAGCTGCAGCACGTCCCCCAGATTGCCCCTCAGCCACGCATGAACCACGAGGATTCTCATGCAGTTGCCGAAAATCATGCCTCCACGAGTCAACGCTGGGTCAGTGATCCGGGATTCGACGCCGCTCCAACGTGGCGATAGCGAAGGCGGGATCGCCCGACGGATTGGGCTGCGAGTAGTTGACGAGCACCGGATTGGTGCCGAACGTCTTCTCGACGCGCCAGTGACGTGAGACCTCGTTCAAAGCGTCCGCGATCTCCTGGCCGCTGAACCGCGAATCCGCCCCCCAACGGGGCACCAGGATCACGGCTGGTTCCTGAACGCCGCTCAACAGTCCACGGAGCGCGTCGGCGTTCGCAGCCGATTGGAGGTTGACATCCACGACGTGGAATCCGCGCGCCTCGAGCCCTCGCGCGTCGAAGGCCAGCTGGGACGGGATCACGATCGTCCAATCAGGCGGCAGGCGACTCTCGATCCAGGCTTGCGCCAGCTTGCGCGAATCGGTGCGGTCTCGGAACTGGTCGCGGACGTGCGTAGCCGGAATCGCTACGACAACCAGAAGCAGGCCGACCAGGAGACTGACCGGTCGTTCGACCCGCGGCGAGGTCCACCCGCGACGGTGGGCCTCCCGCATGGCCCATCCGTGGACGGCGACGATACCGTACGCCACCGCCATCGCGATCATCGGGTGAAGGCCTAGGACGTTCCTGGCGAAACGCACCCGGTGGGCCACCAGGAGCCAGATGAGCCCAAATGGAAAGCTGAAGAGGACGACGGCCCGGCGCCAATCGGCGATGCCGAACGCGAGCACCCCCAGCACCGCCAGCGCCGCTCCTACCGCGCCGAAATCCGACGCGAAGTGCCGGGCATAGTACGCAAGCTGCGCCAGGCCTGGCTCTCCCTCGGCGCCGACGTGCCCTCCCGAATAGTGCGCGGCGCTGAAGGCCACTCCGTTCAAGAACAGCGGGATGTCGAGAAGGCTGTACGGCACGGCGATAAGGAATGCCGCGGCCATCGCCGCGATGGCCGCAAGACATGCCTGGACTCTGCGCCCGGCGGGAACGTACATCTGAATAGCCAGAAGCACCGGCACGATGACGAGCGCGAGGGTGTATTTGCTGCCAGTCGCCAGTCCAGCACACACGCCCGGGACGAGGGCGGACCGCTGGATGGACGGCTGCCCGATCGCGTGAAGGCAGGCAACAAGCGTCAGCACCACGAAGCATGCGCCGACAATGTCGACGTTCAAATAGGTCCAGGAGTGGTAAAAGAAGAGCGGGGACGCTGCCAGGACGAGCGGAGACAGCAAGATGGCCGCGGGCTTTCGGAAGGCGAGCCAGCCGGCAACCCCGATGGCGGCCAGCGTGACGACCGACAAGAACGCGAACAGCTCTCTGGCGCCTTGCAGGGCGCGAGGCGTTTGATAGTACGGAAAACCGGCGTTGCCCAGTTTCTGGATCTCTGTGATCTCGTGTTGCCCGGCAGCGCGAACGAACCCGACGGCCATGCCAACGGCGGCCAGATACTTCGGGAGCGACGGATAGATGAAATTGTAGGGATGCAGCGTGCCGGTGACGATCGTGCGAGCCGCGGGCCCTGCGACGTACCCCTCGTCGATGTCGTGCGGATATGGAAGGGTGCGCTCGATGTTCCGGAACTGCAGCCACAGACACCCGGCGCAGAGCAGAACCAGCGCGGCAGTCCATTTCCTGATGGCTCGACGCTCCACGGTGGCTATGTTAGTTCACGCAATGACGGTGGACTCTACTAAAATGCGGACACCGGCATGCACGATTCACACGAGTCGGTGACAGCGTCCGCGTCGACCGGGAACGAGCCGCCTCGACCGGCTCGCCCCGAGTCTGATCCCCGGCGACGCTCGGCCGCACACTGGACCTTCGTGGCACTCGCCGCAACGCTGCTGCCCGTGATGGTCCTCGCGTCCTTCGATTTCGGTGTGACGTGGGACGAAAAATCCCGTCACCGGTACGGCGAGCTCATCTGGGAATTCTTCAGAGGCCTCCGGAGCCGCGATTCCTTCACCGAAACCGGGGGACACCTGTACGGCGGCCTGTTCGATACGATCTGCGTCGGCCTCGAGCAGTGGCTCCCCGGCAACCGTTACGTCATCCGCCACGCGGCAAACGCGACCTTCGGCTGGATCGGCGTGGTGTACTGCGGGCGGCTGGCGGCGCGGCTCTTTGGGACGTGGTCGGGGGTGCTCGCGATGGTCCTCCTCGCGGCATCGCCACGGTATTTCGCCGACTCGATGAACAACCCGAAGGACGTGCCATTCGCGGCGATGACCGTCATGGCGCTCTACTACATCTCGACCGTCTCGCCGCGATGGCCGTACCTGTCGTGGGCGACGGCGGCCAAGATCGCTGTCTCGCTGGCGCTGGCGCTGAACATCCGTGTCGGCGCACTGCTCTACGTCGGTTATTTCGGGCTCCTGGTCGCCGCGTTCGCAATCATCGAGCGGAACACGGACTGGCGCCGCCTCGCAAGCACCGCGTTCCGCCTGGCAGCGGTCGCCCTCGCGGTACTTCTGCTCGGCACGGTGTTCTGGCCGTGGGCACAAGGCTCGCCGTTGACGCGGCCTTTTCGGGCGCTCCTCGGCGTGGCAAGTTTTCCGTTTGGCGGTCTCGTTCTCTTCAACGGTCACGAGTACGGGGCCGGCGACCTACCCTGGTACTACGCGCCCTGGTGGATCCTGATTTCGACACCGCCCGTCGTCATCGGAGGCGCCCTGTTGTCCGCGACGTTTCTGCCGAGCCGCGGGGACGCACTTCGACGGCTCGCGCTCTGGTCGATTGCCCTCCTTCCGATGTGTCTGGCCATCGTCATGGGCTCGACACTGTACGACGGCATTCGCCACCTGCTGTTCATCTACCCGATCCTCGTCGCGCTGGCGGCCGCGGGATGGACGGCCGTGCTCTTCGATCGCTCGTACGCGCAGCTGCGCCGAGGCGCGGCCGTTCTCCTCGCCGTGGGGCTCGTCAGCATGCTGAGTTTCGACGTGCGATTCCATCCCAATCAAGGCGTCTATTTCAACGCGCTGGTCTCCGGACCACGCGGAGCCTTCGCGAGATACGACATGGACTACTGGGGCAATTGCGTGCTCGAAGCGGTGACCTGGAGCGCCGAAACGGCCCGGACGCTCGGCATCCCCCTCACGATCTCCGGCAATCCGGCGCATCTGGTGCAGCTCGACGCCGAGCGCTTTCACGAGCTGTACTTCACCGACCCGGTTCGAGGCCGGCACTACCTGCACATCCGGCTCGCGCGCGGCCCCGTGGCGGGCGTCACCGAACTGGCCGAACAACCCGCGCTCTATCAGGTGAAGACGGCCGACGGCGCGGTGCTCTGCAACATCATTCCCGGCCCAGCCTACGGCGAGCTGCAGGCACTCCAGTCCCGCTCCACGCCGCGAGCGGCGTCACCCGAGGCACACCCGCAGTGATGTCGCATTCGGAGGCTTCAGCCGGTCCACCGGCGTTCTCGATCGTCATTCCCGTCTATAACGAGGAAGAAAGTCTCGAAGAGCTCCTGGCCTCGATCGAGACGGCGATGAAGGCGCTCGGCCGGAGCTACGAAATCGTGTTCGTCGACGACGGGTCGATCGACGGCACGCTCGATACCCTCAAGCGGCTGTCTCAGATCCGCCGGCACGTGCGGGTGTTCTCATTTCGCAGAAATCTGGGCAAGTCCCAGGCGCTGTTGTGCGGTTTCCAGATGGCCGCCGGGGACTACGTCCTGACGCTGGACGCGGACCTGCAGGACGATCCCAACAACCTCCGGCCGATGTTCGACCACCTGACGTCCCAGCGGGCGGACATCGTCAGCGGCTGGAGGAAGGAGCGGCGGGACAACGCCCTGAAGGTGGCGTCGTCGAGACTCTTCAACCGGGTGATGGTTCGTCTGCTGTTTGGCTTCTCGTTCGAGGACATGAACAGCGGTCTCAAGCTGTACAAGGCCGATGTCGCTCGCGAGCTCCGACTGTACGGCGGCATGCATCGGTTCATCCCGCTAATCGCGTCGGAGATGGGCTACCGGGTCGTCGAGTTCGCGGTCAAGCACAACGAGCGGAAGTACGGCTCGTCGAAATACCCCCCCGCGAAGATCCTCACCGAAGTGCCCGACCTGCTGACGATGTTTTTCCTGATCAAGTACACGACCAAGCCGCTTCATTTCTTCGGAAGAATCGGCTCGGCGCTTTTCGCCGTCGGCTTCGCATGCCTCGCGTACTTGACGATTCTCTGGACTCAGAGCATCCCCATCGGCACCCGGCCCCTTCTGACCTTCGGCGTGCTGCTCGTCCTGATCGGCGGCCAGACGGTCTTCACGGGCCTGCTGGCGGACCTGATCGTGAACGTGAATCAAAACAAGAGGCAGGAGTTTCCCCTGAGGCACGTTTCCGACAGAACGGCGGGGCCCTGATCGCAGTCGAGCTCGCCTTCGAGCCAGTGATGGCAGCGGGGCACATCAGTTGCCCGACCAGCGGCTCCCTCAATCCTCAACTCCTCAAATCCTCAAATTCGCTATTTCGCCCTGATATCGAACGCCGCCATCTCACGGACGTTGCGCACGAGCAGCCGTCCGTCGGCGATGACGGGATGGTTCCAGGTCTTGCCGTCGATGGCCGCGAATCGCGCGATCTCCTCGTGCCGTTCCGGCGTCGCCTTCACGAGCACGACCTCGCCATCCTCGGTCAGCACGATCAGATGGTCGCCGGCCAGCAGGACCTGACCGTAGCCGTAGCGGCCGCCCTTCCACTTCAATTCTCCGGTCGCGGCGTCGATACAGGCGAGAATCGACTCGTCCAGACCGTAGAGGTAGCCGTTGTGCAGAAGCGACGTCGTGAACTTGTTCTTCATCCTCCGATTTTCCCAAACCGTCCGCGCCGAGAGCGCGTCGCCGCTCCGGGTCACCTGAATGACGCTCGCGCCGTGGTCATATCCCGCGGACAGGAACACGCGATCGCCGTCGAGCAGCACGGGCTGGGCGACGTTGATGCCCATGTTGGTCTGCCAGGGATACTCCCAGAGCAGTCGCCCGTCGGCGGGGGTGAGGCCCATCGCCCGCGTGGCGCTCACGACGAGAATCTGGCGGACACCGGCAATCGTGACCAGCATCGGCGACGTGTAGGCCTGGCGGTCGTCGAGCGACGACCAGGCGAGCTGGCCGGTCAGCCTGTTGTATGCCACCACTGATTTGCCGCGAGGCCCTCCCGGCAGCACAATGACCGTGTCGTCGACGACGAGCGGCGAAGCCGCCATGCCCCAGTCGAGATTCGCCGCGCCGTTCTCGTCGAGAATGTTCTTGCGCCAGATGACCGCGCCGGTCGCCGCGTCGAGGCAGCGGAATTCACCGAGGGCTCCGAGCGCGTACACGCGGCCCTCGTGGTAGGTGGGCGTGGCCCGTGGACCGTTGCCGCCCATGCCTTCGACGAACTCGCCGTCCCAACTGTTGGTCCACAGTTCGCGGCCTGACTCGACGTCGTAGGCGGACGCGATTTCCTGCCGCCGCCGCTGCTCGATCGTGAACGCGCGGCCGTCGGCCACGACGAACGAGGCGTAGCCGAGGCCGATCGGCTGCCTCCACAGGCGGGGCAATCCGTCTTTCGGCCAGTCGAGGCGAATCGGCGCCGCGTCGTAGCGGCCGCTGCGGTGCGGGCCTCGGAAATCCGGCCACGAGGCTCGCAGCGGTGCAACCGACGCTGACGCCGGCGCGGCGACGGCTGACGTTGGCGACGGCGACGCCCCGCTCTCCACATCCGGTACTGGGCCGCGAGAGGGCGGCGCTGGCGCCGAAGGCGCTGCCGTCGGCATGGGCTGCCGACGCTGCCTCGCCCGATCGGCCTCGAGCGCGTCGTAGTCGGGCGCGCTCGACAAGAAGCGCGGGATCACGCCGCTGCCATCGGGCGCGAGCCGAAACCCCGCCATGTAGAGTCCCACCAAGGCGGTAGCCACGCCAATCGCGACAGCCATCGCCGCGAAAGCGACTTTCTTGACCATTCAGTCAGTATAGCGCCGTGTTATCGTCTGCTCGATGCGCCCAGGGCTGCTCATGCTTCTGCGATTGACGACAGCCGTGCTCGTCGCGGGCGCTGGCCTGGTAGCCCGTGGTGTCGCGCACCAAGGGCTGCCGGCCGCCTCCGACTGGCCCCAGTTCCTCGGGCCCACGAGAAACGGGGTCTACACCGGGCCCCCGCTCGCCGCGACATGGCCGGCGAACGGTCCTCGCGTCGTCTGGAGAAAACAGGTGGGCGCCGGGTTCGCGGGTCCGGCCGTGGCGGGCAATCGCGTCATCCTGTTTCACCGCGTCGGCCGCGAGGAAGTCGTCGAGTCGCTCGACAACCGAACCGGCGCCGCCCAGTGGCGCTACGCGTATCCGACGACCTATCGCGACGACTTCGGATTCGACGAAGGCCCTCGCGCTGTGCCGGTCGTCGTCAACGGCCGCGTGTACACGTTCGGTGCGCAGGGCGTGTTGAGCGCGATCGACCTGGAGACGGGCAAACAGATCTGGACCGTCGACACGGCGAAGCGGTTCGAAGTGCCGAAGGGATTTTTCGGCCAGTCCGGCTCGCCGCTCGTCGACGACGGCCGCGTGCTCGCCAACGTCGGCGGCATGGACGGCACGAAGAACGCGGGCATCGTGGCGCTCAGCGCCGACACGGGCGCTGTTCTCTGGACCGCCACCGATCACGAGGCCAGTTACTCGTCGCCTGTCGGCGCCACGTTCAGCGGCCGGAAGCTGGCGCTGTTCTTCACGCGCCAGGCGCTCGTCGGCCTGGACCCCGCGAACGGCCGGGTGCAGTTCCAGCGCACCTGGCGGTCGCGCTCGCAGAGCTCCGTGAACGCCGCCTCACCCCTCGTCGTCGACGACGCGGTGTTCGTCTCGGCCACGTACGAAACGGGCGCAACAGTGCTGCGCGTGGCGGGAGCGACGCTCGAACCTCTATGGGCCAACGACGACACGCTGTCGAATCACTATGCGACAAGCGTGTATTTCGAGGGCCATCTGTACGGGTTCCACGGACGGCAGGAATTCGGGCAAGCGCTGCGCGCCGTCGAGCTCAAGACTGGAAAGGTGAAGTGGAGCCAGGAGCGGTTCATGGCCGGCACGGTCCTTCTGGCCGGCAACCGGCTGGTCATCCTGCGCGAGAACGGCGAGCTGGTGTTTGCCGCGGCGTCGCCGGACGCGTTCCGGCCGCTCGCGCGCGCGCAAGTCCTCCAGGGCGTGGTACGCGCGTACCCGGCGCTGGCCGACGGCTACCTCTACGCCAGGAACAGCGGCGATACGCTCCTCTGCCTCGATCTCCGTCGCTGATGATGCAGCGCTCACGCGACGGCGAGGCGTTGCGACCACGGCTACGGCCCGTGGATCGACCTGATCGTCGGCGGCAGGCAGTCGGCTGGTGCAACTGCGGTCAGTCATGACGGGTGGTCTTGAGCGAACCCCGTTTTCCGTCCTGAATCTGCTCACAACCCGAAGGTCGCGGGTTCAAATCCCGCCCCCGCAAATCCCAAATCCAAAAGTCGAACCGAATCAATCAGTTCCAGCCGCCACGTCGGCTAGGCACGATTTGAACCCCTGGCCTTGTTCATCTGATTGGCGCGGTCACGTTATTGGCCACGGTCGGCTCTTTCGCCAGTGCAGCGCTCTTCGGTATTCGACGCGGTCGCAGACAGTCTTCGTCGTGAGGATGGCCTGACGTGGTCTGCGTTCTTCGAAAGAGCCGTCGCGTCGAATCGCAATTCGTGAGGCACCGCTGCTGAATCAGGGGTTGCTCGAGGGATCGTGGTTCATCCTGATCAATTCGCAGAATCCCTCGGGCACTCGCTCAGTCGAGCCAAGGCTGTCGCAGATGGAGTGCATTCACTGTGCGTACGCGGATTGGCCGCCGACCCAAGGCCGGCCGCTACTCGTAGCGGAGCGCCTCGACCGGATTCACGCGCGCGGCGCGACGCGCGGGAATGTAGGTCGCCAGCAGCGTGACGACGAGCACGATCGGCACGACCATGACGATCGCCATCGTGTCGCGCTCGTCGCTGCCCGTCGGGAACGCGGCGACGAGCAGCCGGCCGGCGACCACGCTGCCGGCCAGTCCGACGACGAGACCGGTCAACGCCGGCGACAATCCCTGCCGCAGCACGAGCCGCACCACCGAGCCGCGCTCCGCGCCGATGGCGATGCGGATGACGATCTCGCGCGTCCGCCGGCCGGCGGCGTACGCCACGAGGCCGTAGAGCCCGATGATGGCGAGGCCGAGTCCCATGGCGCCCATCGCGGCGATGATCGTGACGAGGACGTTGAAGATGCTCGTCGCGCGCATGCGATAGCGCTCTTCCATGGTGCGGACGTTGAAGATCGGCATGTTCGGATCGAGGCCGCGCACGACCTCGCGCAGCGGCGCGGCCAGCGCCGAGGCCTCGCCCGCCGATCGCGCGAGCAGGATCATCTGCCGCGGACGCGTCTGCCGGTACGGGAAGTACACGAAGTCGCTCGGCGGTTCGGCGATGAAGACGTACTTGCTCGTCTTCGCGAGCCCGACGACCTGCACCCACGCGTTGTCGTCGCCGGCGCGGAGCCGCTTGCCGATCGGATCCTGGTTCGGCCAGAAGTGCTTCGCGAACTGTTCGTTGACGATCGCCACGCGCGGCGCATCGGGACCGTCGGTTTCCAGGAGGCCGCGGCCGCGCAAGAGCGTCAGCCCCATCGTGTCGAAGTAGTGCTCGTCGATGCGCGACGCGAGGATGCGCGTGTTCTCGCGCCCGCGCGGGAACTGGAAGCCTTCCGGCGCCACCGTTTCGAAGCCGATCGAATCGTTCGACATCGGCACCATCGTCGTCATCGTCACGCTGGAGACGCCCGGAACCGCGCGGGCGCGATCGGCGACCTGCGTGAAGAACTGGCGCGTCTGGTCCGGCGTGTAGCGGACGAGGGACGGATCGAAACTCATCATCACCAGATGATCGGTGCGATAGCCCGGTCCGTTCGCGAGCTGCTGCCCGAAGCCGCGGTACATGAACATCGCGACGACGAGGAGGACCACCGACACGGCCACCTGTCCGCAGACCAGCACGGCGCGTCCCCATCGGCGGCGCCGTCCTGGCGCGACGGCGCCGCCGGCTTTCATCACCGCGGTGAGATCCGTCCGCATGGCGTGCACGGCGGGCACGAGGCCGAACACGAGCGCGCTTCCAACGGCGACGGCGAAGCTGAAGACGAGGGCGCGCAGATCGAGACGGAACGACAGATTGATCGGCAGGTCGGTGGGCAGCTGAATCTGGCGGAACAGCGACATGCCGGCGTAGCCGATGGCGAGGCCGAGAACGCCGCCGCCGATGGCGAGCAGCAGGCTTTCGGTGACGAGCTGGCGGATCAGCCGGCCGCGGCCCGCGCCGATCGCGAGGCGCAGGGCCATCTCGCGCGCGCGCGCCGGCGCGCGGCTGGTGAGAAGACCCGCGACGTTCGCGCACGCGACGAACAGCACGGCAAACGCGAGCGTCGACAGCATGGCGACGAGCGTCGCGTCAGGCGCGTGCTGCGCGATCCGCTCCTGCAGCTCGGTGCGGACGGCAAGCCGGCGGTTCCGGTTCGTGTCCGGGTACGCGCGTTCGAGGTCGGTGCCGATCGCGGTGAGTTCGGCCTGTGCGGTGGCCTGCGAGACGCCCGGCTTCAGCCGCCCCTTCACGCGAAGGTTGCGCGCGTCGCGCGCCTCGAGCGACGCGGCTTTCGGATCGCCGACCAGGCGCGGCGACATCATCATCGGCACGAAGAAGTCCGCGCGCACGAACTGATCCATGCCGGAGAAGGCGGGCGGCGTCACGCCGATCACGGTGAAGTCGAAGCCGTTGATCCGGATGCGCCGCCCCAGCACGTTCGGATCGCTGCCGAAGTCCTGCTCCCACAGCGCCCCTCCCAGAATGACGACGGGGTCGCGGCCGGGCACTTGATCTTCGTCGGGGCTGAAGTCGCGTCCCATCGTCGGCGCGACGCCCATCAGCGACAGCAGGTTGCCGGTGACGAGGAGGCCGAGTTTCAACTTCGGCTGCGCGTTCGCGTCGGCGGCGAATCCGACGGTGACGTTGCTGAACGCGGCGAGCCCTTCGAAGCTGGCGGCGCGGTTCTTGACGTCCACGAAGTCGCGGTACGACGAGACGAGCGACGATCCGAAGAAGTCCACGCTCGACGTCGACCCGACGGTGAGCACCTCGCCGGGCCTGGCAACCGGCAGCGGCCGGAGAAGCAGCGCATCGGCGAAGCTGAAGATGGCGCAGTTGGCGCCGATGCCGATGGCCAGCGACAGCAGGGCAACTGTCGTGAATCCGGGGCTGGCCGCCAGCATCCGGAACCCGTAGCGGACGTCCTGCCAGAGCGTCATCTGCCACCTCGTTTCACCATCGGGCTCGACGGACTCGGCCGCGTCAACCGAGCGGTTAGTAGGGATCCGGGACGACCCGCTCGAGCACCATCACGACTTCGAAAGGCCCCTTGGGTCCGCTGCCTTTGTTCGTGACGGTCAGTGTCTTTCCATCGGCGGACACCTTGTACCGTCCGGCCCCGAGCACCTGACCGTCCACGTCTGAACCGAGCTCGAGGGTTTGGGGATCCGGCCGGCTGCCGAACGTCATCGCGCCTGCAGGCACACCGGGGATCGGCCGTCCGTTCAAGTCGAGCAGGGGGCGGCGACGTCCGTCCGCGATGATCATCTGCGGGCGCTCGGCACACGCCTCACCGTTCACCACGCCGTATGCCACCATCAGGTACCCGGTGTCGGTGGGCTCGAACCGCAGATAGGCTTGCTGCGGCGCCGGCCGATCGACCTTCCACTGCGAGGCCTCGCTCTGCGTGGCGCGCCACGTACCTTCGAAGAAATCATCTGGCATGGTTGCCTCCCTCAATCTGTCTGCCCACGTCGAGAAGTGTTCGCATGGCAGACGTAACGCGAGATCCCCAAACAGCCGAATCAACCCGACGACACCCTGCTGCTGCCACACACGCGGCACGAGGTCTTCCCCGAGCTGCTCCAGTCCATCACCGCAGATCGCCCGGTACTGGTGAGGAAAGGCGCGCGCAATCCGCCGATAGGCGCGACAGCACCCCATCACGAACGTGCTCATGATCGCGCTTCCTGTCGGCGTCTTGCATCGAGCACCCGCACCAAATCCTTGAGCCGCTGACTTTCCAGATCGAGCACCTGCCGGCCGAGCGGCGTCAGCTTGTAATACCGACGACGGGCATCGTCGAGCTCAGGCGCTGGACGCTCGCCGGACTCGGCGATCAGACCCTTCTCGATCAGCCGTTTTAACGAGCCGTACAACGTTGCTGGCCACAGCCGCACCTTTCCGCCGCTCCGTTCCAGCACGTCCAGCATGATGCCGTAGCCATGCTGCTCACCCTCGACTAGGCAGATGAGAATGTGGAACCAGTTGCTCTTGAGCGGCAGGAACGCGTCAGGCTTCGGTTTTGGCACGCCAAAAGTATATCAAGTGATATATATATGCGTCAAGTACTAGGTGGTCGGTGGTTGGTGGTTCGTGGTCGGTATGGCAGCACGGTCAGCTGAGACTCGCACAGGGCCACCGGGTTTGATGCCTTCAACGCCGCCGTGCTAGCTCAGGCCGCATATCGCCAAAGCTGCAGATAATGGTGGTTGCGAGCCCCCGCAACCAATTGAATCGGCACGTGAAGGTCGCCTGTCTCGGGCGACCTTTTCGTTTGTTGGGCAGCAGTCAACATCGCGGCCAGATTTCCCCTCAACTCGATCCGGAGCTGGCCCCCATCCGGCATCAAGACGATCGAATCGATCAGCCCGCGAAGCATCTCCGAGGCTTCCAAGCGCGTATCTTCGCGCTGGAGTGCCGCGGCCAGCTCCTCGACCTTGGAGCGATAGAGGTCGGCCATGCTCGGGTGCAGGAGCGGCGGCGGTTCGTCTGCCACTACCAGCTGTGCGAGCAGCGCTTCCTTCCGAGCCTGCAGATCCGCCATCCGGTCCTTCAGCTCCGAACCCTTCACGCCATCGACGATCGCCTCGATGACCTTCTGGATGTCGCGCTTGACGCGCTCCAATTCGCGTTTGGCGCCGGTCAGGCCGGCCCGTTGCTCCATCCGGAGCCGGTTCATCTCCCGCGCGAACTCGCGGCAGAACTCCTCGAAGAAGTCCTTATGCATCAACTTGTCTTGCAGGGCGCTGAGCACACGCGCCTCGACTTCCAGTCGCGAAATAGTCAGCTTGTTGGTGCACGTCCCACGGTCGCGAGTGCCGAAGCATCCGAGCTGCTCGCGCGAGTAGACGACGAAGCCGGCGCCGCACTCGCCGCATTTCGTCAGGCCGGAGAACAGATACTTCGGCCGGCGGAACTGGTTGAAGCGCTTACCTTCCTCGGCTGACTTCCATTTCCGCTGCACGCCGGCGTATCGCGTCTGCACGGCCTGCCACAGCTCATCGCGCAGAATCCGCAGCTCGGGCACGTCCTTGGTGATCCACTCCGACCGCGGATTCGGTCGTGCGACTCGCTTGACAGGCCGTTGCTTGCCGACCGTTAGCCCTCTGTCGATCGCAATCCTTTCCGTGGGATCTACGACGACGAACTGAGGATGCGAGCGACGAAGTCTCGGACCCTGACGAGCGCCATGTCGACGTCCGTTTCGGCCAGCTCGAGTTCGAGGGCGAGTTGCGCAAAAGGCTCCGTCCAATGGGACGGCATGGTGGCCAAATCGGGTGGCCACGGATGGGTTCTCCGACTGCGGAAGACCAGTTCGCATGCCTCACGAAGAGCGACGTAGTCGTGGGTGACCAGTGCTTCCATCAGGAGCAAATCGACCAGGTCTCGGAACCGCTCGTTCTGCTTGCCAGGCCGTGGTGGAAGCGTCAATCCATGCAGCTTCTGCGCGACGTGGAACCGAAGTGGCAGGCACGGCAGCAGCGCTGGGCCCGTGACGCCGAAGGCGTCGGTCAGAGCGATGGCTTCCACCCATTCGACCTCGGATTCGCCAGCCTCCGCGCGAGCGATGTCGACGCTGATGCTGGTCCAGGGCTGGCCCCGATACGTGACGGCGAACTCCATGTTGACCGCCCCGTTGTCAAGCAGGAGCGGCTGGCCTTTGCGGCGGAATGAGAACCCTTGATACGCCTCACCAGTCAGTGGCTGCTCGAGAGCGTCGGCGAGGTCTGCCTTCGTGTCGCGAAGGACGATATCGATGTCCTTGGTCGCGCGGGCTCGGTCACGCAGACGCAACTCGAGCGCAACCCCGCCCTTGACGATGAACCTTGGCACGTCGGCACCGGTGGCACGCTCGAGCACACCCGCCAGGATCATGTAGGCCACCCATGCGCGAACGCGACCTTCGGCGACCCCGAGCTCGCGCGCGTACGCCTGCGCATACCTCGCCAGCACGCCGGCCGACGGCGGAGGGCCGGTCGGTCGTTTCGGATCCGCCGTCACCTCGCATCCACGCGCGCGGGCGTCGCGCGCCGGCGTTTCGGCCGGGTCCCAAGCAGCTCGCGTTCCAGGCGATCAGCTTCGACGATAGAAAGGACACCCGAGCGTCGTCCATCGGCGATCGCCTGGCCAACGAGGTCGTTCCCAAGGTGGCTGGCGTGCGCGTCACGAATGGACCTGGCCGGTTTCGTGACGGGCACACCTTCAACGCGCTCGACATCGCCGGCCGCCAGATCCGTGTAGTGAATGGCCAGCCTTTTGGGCACCTCCCGGCGGATGCGAACGGTGGTCGGCAGCGTGACGTGGACACGCGCCGGGCTAACGTCAGACAGCTCGTGGATGGACAGGGCGGACTGATGGGAGATCACGCCGACGACATCGGGCCGGCGGACCTGGGGCCACAGAACGGCCTCCATGTAGCTGCCAAGTCGGGACACCGGGAACCGGGTGAAACGGTACACACCGCGAGACACGCGATCGATGTCCCCCTGCTGGGCGAGTTGGACGAGACGGACCTGATGCAGCCCGGCCGCCCGGGCTTGGGCGGCCGTGAAGTAGCCGGCCTGATCTTCGGCGATTCCGTAGAGGACGGTGTCCCATTGGCGTTTATGCATGACGACCTGGCCTGATGGCAATAATATAACGTCTTTGAGTATTAATGACAGCGCTTCCAGACTGCAGAGCTTCGCGGATCGGAGGCCACCCGAATTAGCGAACAGGCTTCGCACAAGCTCCGACCCCCGCCCGTCAGGTGGTCCGAGCGCGTACGAGCTCCCGAGCGTGCTGGAAGAACTTCGGATCTTCGGCGTGCTTGCTCACGAGCCAATCGACAAAGGCTTCCGTGTACTTCCGCGGCGAATGCTGAGCCTGATAGGAGAACATCGGATCGTCGTCGACTTTGTGGACGCGGCGAACACATTGAAGGTCGTGTCCGCTGACGCTGGTCTGTCCACCCAGACGTTCCGCGAGCCGCTGAACCAATTCCTTTTGTCGATGCGGATAGAGCTTGTCCGCCTGCATCACGCTCAGGGTGGGGGCACTCTCGTCATTGGTCAACCGGATTGCGGTTGCTTCCGGCGTGTCTCGGAGGGCGACGCTGTCTACGCCCACTGTGGGTGCTCCGTCGCCAGTGGTCAGTCGAACCGGAGTGGCTTCAGCTGAATCCTTCAGCGTGATCGCTCGCTGAACGATCTGAACCGTCGATCCGGCCGGTGCGGCCATGACCTTCCCGATGCCATCCAGCCAGAATCCCTTCACCTGCTCAAGCTCGCGTTCCAGGGCCTGCCGCAAGTCATCGGTGGTTCCAGGCTCACTCTTCGCGCCGTGCCGGAAGTAGACGCTTCCTTTGACAAACGCCGCCTTCTGGCCGCCGCCCGGTGCCGCGTAGCCGCCATGCGCTGTGAACACGATCGGGATGCGCGACGCACCGACCTTGATGACAGCCACGGGCTTGCCGAAGCGCAGGCCTTGAACGATGTCAAATGCTGCGAAGTGCTGATCAGTGTAGCTGTGGACTCTGTTCGTTACGTCGGCAGGATCAACTGCCAGCAAAGGAGCAATGTCCGAGTTCGACAGGTTCCCATCATCATCGACGCCGACGACGATCGATCCGCCGCCGGAGTTGGACATGGCGACTATGTCCTTGATCAGCTCACACCAATCCTGTTTCGACTCCGGATCGAAGGACGACTTGAAATCGAGAGAAGCCGATTCTCCGTCGAGGGCGTCAATATCGATTGCCATGGTGAGGGCAGACTGGACAGATCAGCTTATAACGGCGGCGCAGTGAGGTGGCTGACGTCGTGTCGTCGTCCCCCGCAGACGAGGTGATGCGTAGGACAACTAGGACACGTTGACCAGGGGAGAGAGATGACCGTATCGGTGGCCGAGTTCAAGCGTCTCAATCCGCCCGGCCCCGGCCTGCACGGCATTCTGAATGGCGCTTGACGCCAGGCCGGCGAGCGCCGCGTCGCCCTCCTTCTTCCAGAGCTTGAACAGCACGTGGTACTTCGGTGCGGCGAGTAGGTCGCGGTTCTCGACATGGTGATCCGTGGGGCCGAAGTCGAACGGGTAGTGCTGCGTTCGCACGCCCTCGAAGCGCTGACGAACAGCGGCGATGTCGTCCGGGCTCAGTGCCGGCATGGCCAGTTGGGTGAAGAACGCCTGCTTCACCCGCTGCGCCAGATCCGAGAACTGCGGCGGAACGACGACGCGCACGGTCCACGCTGGTAGGGCGCGAAGGACCGCGGAGTGCCGCTCCAGGAAGAGGCGAAAGTCGTTCAGTGTCGGATCAAGAACGACGTAGACCAGGACGCCACGCCCGGACAGGTGAATGCCGATCGGCAAGCGGTCAGGGAAGGACCGCACTATCCGCCGCTCGCCGTTGCGGATTGACACGTGAGGGAGGTCCTCAGGCGTGATGCTGGTGAGCGCCGTCAGATGATTGGCCTTGTCCTCGGCAGTGCCGAGCCAGATCATCTCCGCGTCCTCGACGATGGCGTCGAGCACCATCAATCGCTGGATCGCGTGGTTCAGCGTGAGCGGTCGCCGGAGCTTGCTGTCTGCCTCCCCGATGGCCGCGTAGAGCGCCCGCTGGTTGACGTGGTAAATGCGCGCGCGGTTGTGACGGCAGTCGTACATCGACGCGCAATGAAGCCGCACGAGCTTGGCGAAGAACTTCCTCGTCTTCGCACCGTGCACGATGCCACAGTAGCGCGCGTACTGACGCGGTACGCCGACACCCGCATGCAGCATAACGGTTGTCAGGAATCGCGCCTGGCGCTCTGTGAACCCCTTCTTGGCGACGGCCTGAACGCGCTCGTCGAACGTCATCGCAGCAGCTCCTCGATGATGCTGGGTGTCCGTCCACCACTGCGTCCACCGCCGCCGCTACGTGTCGAGAAGTAGAGCGTGAAGCCCGAACCGGACTTCGCGGCAGCGTGCGCGCCTCGGTAGTGCGGCGTCATGACCTCGACGTCGAGCGTGTGGTCGTGGCCGTCGATGTCGTACTCGATCCGGACGTCGGGGAACTGCACGTGCCCCTGGTCGTCACACGGCAGGTTGTGCTCACGCGCCCAGTTTTGGATCTCCAACGGGTCACGGTCGGGCCGGCCGTCGCTGTCGGCACGGCCACGATTTCGCTCCTGAAGGAACTGCTGGTACTCGCGCTTCAGCTCGTAGTCCAGGACGATGCGATCGACTCGCGCACCGCGCTGCTCGAGGCGCTCGGCTTCGCGCTCGTACGCCCGGTAGATCTGCGAGTCGTGCTCGACCTCACGTGGCTTCTTCAGCTCCGCGTAGAACCGTTGTCGCCAGTCGTCCTCGTTCCGGCCACCGCGGCCCTCGCGGTCGCGGCTGCCGGCGTGCTGTTTCCGATGCGACTCCAGCAGATCCTTGCCGCGGTCCGTCAGGACGACGACGCCATGGCGGTGGCCGGCGAGCGGAATGGTGCGAACAAGACCCTGCTCGCGGAGGTGACGAAGGTCGCCCTTGCGCGGGTCGCAGGGCTGACCGTTGTGGTCCTGCAGGTCACGCGCTGGAATGACGCGGAAGACCCCGACGAGACTCAGCGTGCGGGATTCGGAACCACGAAGCGTGTACTCCCGGTCGCGGTCACGGACCAGCTCGCGTTCGTGTCCGCGAGGCAAGTCGAGCTGGTTGACGAAGACGTCCCGAGGATCGACCGGGTCTCTGTCGCGTGCGTCGTCGTCGCGTTCACGAGGATCGCTTCCCCAACGAGGATCATCATCAAACATGGTCGGAACCTCCTGAAATAACGGCGTTTAGACGTGCTCACGCCGCCACCCAACAGAGCTTCCGGTACAATCGGAGGCGCCCCCCCGCAACCAACGGGACCGACGGCCCTTGAGCCCGACGGACTTCGGCCCGAGTGAAGTGACTTTTGTGTTTTCGCTGTCAGACCGGAACGACTGGCGTTACGGGAACGCCATCGCCGACGCTCCCGTTCACGACCGCCACGGTGTCTTCAGACGCGTCCAAGAGATCCTCGGCGTCCAGCGATTACGCACGGACCAGGATCTCGTCACGCTCGTCGTCGAGCAGCGGCTGTCGTCCCGTGCCATCGATTCGTTGCGTCAATCCGGTCTCACCGATGAAGAGATCTACTCCCTCGTCGTCCCCAGGCGCACGCTGACGCATCGCCGCGCACGACGAGAAGCGCTGAGCCGCGACGAGTCGGATCGTGTGGTTCGGATCGCACGGGTGGTGGCTCTGTGCGAGGAGGTGTTTGCCGATCGCGAGCGCTCTTGGCGTTGGCTTCGAGCCGCCAAGCGCCAGTTCCAGGGACGTGCGCCACTGCAGCTGCTTGCCACCGAAGCGGGCGCGAGGTTCGTGGAAGAATTGCTCTGTCGCATCGACGAGGGCATGGCCGCCTAGCAGCCCGTGGTGAAAGTCTGGCTGCACTCGACGGGCGATGCATCCTCTCCGGCTGCGTTGCTCCTCGCTCAAGTACTCCCGGTATTCTCGGTCGTCGCGCCTTGCCGGCGGGGCGCCTCGCCCGTCTCGGTGCCACGCCAGACGTTCACCACGGGCTGCTAGGTGGTCCCGTGGCGCATCAGCAATCACGTCTCGCTGGCTGGCGACGGAGGCCTGCGGGCTTCCGGCCGATGGCACACGCGTGGGCGCCGGATCATCTACTGCAGCCAAACTCCGGCAGCGGCGTTGCTGGAGATCTTGGTCCATTTCGAGATTGACGTTCGCGATCTGCCCGCTCGCTACCGACTCCTGCGGCTTCAAGCGCCAAACGATCTGGTCGTCGAACACGTGACGTTACAGGATTTGCCTGAAGACTGGGTCGAAACGACCGACGTCACGCGATCGCACGGAGATCGATGGCTTCAAGCAGAGCGGTCGGCGCTACTAGCCGTACCTTCGGCGGTGGCGCCGGACACGTTCAATGTGCTGCTGAATCCGTCGCACCAGGACGCCAAACGGGTCGCCGTGGTCCAGGTCAGTGAGCACACGATAGACCCCCGCCTTTTCAGCTAGTCTGTTGGATTGCGCGAATGGCAAGGACCGTCAGTGAGTTTGAAGCAGAAAACAAATGGGCGCCGGTTTCGCCTATACCGCTAGAAGGTCGCGGCACTGGCCGAGGGCCTCGAGCATCCAGAGACCCGCACCGAGGCCTTCGAGGCGCTTCGTGGCCTCATCGACGCCATCGTCCTGACGCCGAACCAGGGCGAGTTGCAAATCGAACTGAAAGGGAATCTGGCGGCGATGCTGGCCCGGCCATCTCCGGGTGAAGCAGCGGCGGCGGCGCGTCCGCGGCGGCGAGCTTGGCTTTCAATTCCTCGCGTCTGACCGCGTTCGCGTTCAGCTCGTCTTTGACTTCGCTGGCTGGAACGCCCTCCATGATGGACTCAACGAGCTTCTTCCGTCGCGCCTCGATGCGCTCGATCTCGCACTCGGCGGCTGACATGCCTGCGCGGTGCACCCCTGAGGCCGATCGTCGAATCGCACATCGCGGTGGTCAAGCCGGCCACCGAGTTCGCCCGGCATGCACGGCACAACAGCATCGCGCACCGGAACCTCAAGGTTGCGCTTGGGTCACACCTCTCGCGCGCGGAAGCCGCAACGACATTCGCGGGGCGCTCAAGGCCATCGACGACCTACTTCACGCGATCGAGCACCATTTCCTGAAGACGAACCCCACGAACTACGACTTCCTCGACAACGTCGGAGGTGTGGACAGCCTGCTCGACATCGTCGAGCGAGGGCTCAAAAGCCGTGACGCACAGTCGGGTACTTTCGGAGCTCCCATCCGGCCGATCCAACCTGACTCGCACGCGTCAGCCACGCTGAGCCGCCAGTTCTGCGGCATGACTTGCGGCTGCGAGAACCTCGATCGGAGGGTGTAGACGCTCGGTATCGCCTCGCGACACCGCCTCCTCGAACAGGTTGCCAGCGTAGTGCCCCCGAGGTTCAACCGGCCGATGCGTTCAACAGCCCCGACGCCGAAGCCCAAAAGACCGCCGCTTGGCGGACCATCCCAGAAGTGGGATAATTGCTACATGCGACGCGTCCTGGCTGCCAGCGAGAAACCGCTGCACTGGGTCGGGTCCTCCAAGCGCGATTTCTTGAGCTTCCCAGCGGCCGTCAAGGAGGATATGGGAAACGCCCTCGGCATCGCGCAGTTCGGTGGAACTGCACCAACGGCGAAGCCGTGGAAGGGACTCGGTCCGGGAGTGCTGGAGGTCGTTGAGTCGCACGACGGAAACGCGTATCGAGCCGTGTATACGGTTCGGTTCGAGAAAGCGGTGTACGTCCTCCACGCGTTTCAGAAGAAGTCGCCGTCCGGCATCCGGACGGCCAAACGGGATGTTGATCTCGTCGCCGAACACCTGAAAAGCGCCCAGAGGGATCACGAGGAGCAGTATGGCACGCAGAAGCGCTGAACGGAGATTACCGGTAACTCGCGGCACCGGAAACGTGTTTGCGGATCTCGGGTTTCCAGACGCCGCCGAGCGTCAGGCTAAGCTGCGCCTGGCTTATGCGCTGAATCAAGTGCTCGAAGCGCGCAAACTCTCGCAAGCCGATGCCGCCAAAGTGCTGGGGGTGACGCAGCCGAAGGTGTCTGCACTTCGTCACTACAAGCTGGCCGGTTTCTCCGTCGAGCGCCTGATGAACCTGTTGACGGCGCTCGACCAGGATGTCGAGATCGTGATTCGGCGCAAGCCTCGGTCTCGGAAGGCTGGTCGGATTAGCGTCGTCGCGGCGTAGTGCTGTGAGAAGGACACCTACAATTCGAAAACCTGACTCCACAGTGAGGCATGTGAGCCGTGGAATGCGGATCTCGGCTAATTGACCGCCGGAACGGCTTAAGTCCTCCTACGACATGTCCACGACAGACGATATCGCCGAGATCCTCAAGAGCCGCAACTTGGCTGCCCTGAAAAGGCCTCAAGGAGAACCAATGGTTCGACGCCAAGAGGGCTGCCGGATATAACCTCGCGACTGCTGCAGGGCGGTTCGAACTTGCCAAAGACGTATCCGCGCTGGCGAATGCGGAAGGCGGGCACATCCTGGTTGGGCTTACGACAATCGACCTTCCCGACGAGCAAACCGAGGAGGTTGACGGACTGGATCTGCTGCCGAGTGGCGCTTTCAATGCCGTAGCTATTCAGGGCGTTCTCAAGGAGTACTTGCACCCGAAGGTCCAAGGCCTGGAAGTGTTCTGGGTCGAAGACGCCAACCAGATTCCCTATGTCAGCGGGGCTGACATAGATTGCGTGATCGACGTAGACACGTTGCGGCGCGGAGGAAAAGGGGCTCAGCCAGGTTGAGGCCCATTGTGGAGCTCCGTGACGCTATGTAACGCCGCTCCACAGCTGCAAGTACCGCTGGTTGCAGACCCCCGCAACCCAACGATACTTGCTGGAACGCAATCCGGCCCCACGCGAGGAATCGCTTAACCCTACATGCTCCGAGACTTCGTGGCACGAATCTCGCACCGCTTCGCCGGCATGATCCTAGCCCCCGCGTGCCGTGGCGGTACCGGCCGGAGATGCGCAGTTATCGGTCCGCCGTCGAAGCGTCGGTTCGCGGCCCGATCCTCGGTGTGCGGCTGGACGACGGTGCTGATGCTGCTTCTGCGTTCGGCGTCTGCACAGGCTCAGGTTGAATGGTTGGGAGTGGTGATTCCGACCGAGTTCTCCGTGGGTCTCGGCGGCGTGATCGATCAACCCTCTCGTCAGAGCTCACTTGCCGTCAACTTCGGGCTCTCTAGACCGCCGTCTCTGGGAAGCAAATTCAGACGCGATCAGTGGGTCGAGCCAGCCTTTGAGGGCGGGTTTGGGCCGACGAGCGATGAAGCCCCGTGCCAGGATGGAGGGCCGCTCGCGCGCCCTGAAACCTGCTTTGATGCCTATGCCGTGATCGGGCCGCGCTTTCGCCCTCTCCGGGAGTCCGACCGGCTGTGGCGTCCGTTCATCCACTTTCTTGTGGGGGGATACTGGAAGGGCACCGGCTTGAAGGAGCCAGAGTTCCTGCCCAGCGATTTCACGCTGCAGATAGGGGGAGGGGTCGATCTCCGCCGACCGGCGTCGATTCACGGCCTGAGACTCTCGACCGACTACCGGCGTGTCTTCGCCGACCGTGGCAGGCAGCAACTGCAGCTTCTCGTCTCCTATTTTGTCGGATGGCGGGGCAAACCGGACTGAAGCGACTGGGCGATTCGCGTACGACACTCGTACCACTCCAAGGCGGCTTCCGCCATTGCCGCGGACGGCCACAAGCACGCGCTGGGACTCTTGGAGGGCTCGACGGAGAACGCAACCGTCTGTCGGGGCCTGCTGACGAATCTACAGAGTCGCGGCCTCCGCACCGATCGCAACGTGCTCGTCATCCTTGATGGCTCTGCACGCCCCGGCAACCATTTGAACTTGCAGCGAGAGGTCACTGGTTTCTGAAGGACGTCGAGCGTCTCGATCGTGACGAGCGCCTCATGCTCGGCGTACTCGGCATGGAAGTGTGGCGGCGCATGGTCAGAAGGAACATCTTGATCACGATGCCGAAAAACCGGCTGATCTCCGGCACGTCATCCCGCTCAGGATCGCTTCGAGTATAGCGCGGTGTCAGCCAACCGGCCGCCGCTTGCAGGATAAGTCCATACCATAGGGGAATTCTCCCCTCGCCACTCGTGTTACGAAGCCCTATCGCTCCCGGCGGCAGGGTGTTTCCCGCGATTTCGCCTTCGATGTCGGCTGATTCGCGGTCTTCCTGCGTGATTCGATCTGGCGTGATGTCTGCAAATCGTTTCAAGGCAAGGGGCCCAACCGCCCCTCGTGGACCGGCGCCCGGCTGGCCGTCGGTTTATGGTTTACCGGCTGAACCTTCGGTCGCACGCACGGACGTGGCACCGCAGCCGCTTTCCAGGCGGCAGGCGACACCGCAGGGATTTCGTTCGCGGGACTAGCAGGGAAGCTCACCGTTGGCCAGATGGTGATCGTCGTCGATCGCAACGGGTTGGAAATCAGTGGTCTGGTCGACAGTCTTTCGTTGACGTCGCTGCGGTTGATGGTTGATGGGCAGGAGCGTGACTTTCTGGCAACGGAGGTGCGCGCCATCTTCAGGCCGGAACGTGGCGCTGGCCGTGCCGCTTGGATTGGTCTTGCTGTGGGCGCGGGCATCGTGGTCTGGCCAGCGGCCGCGCTCGGGGCCTTCGGCGTCCCCGCGATTCTCGGTGGCATCGGGGCCGGCATCGGTGCGGTGGCGGGGTCGGCGTTCGTGCATCGGAAGCAAATCTACGAGACGACTCCCGATCCGGCGAGGCCGACGGGCGAACGAGTCGTGCCGCCGCGCGCTCCGGAGGTGCCGTCGGTGCAGGCAACCGCGCCCAACCTGGCGCGGCCGCGCCCCGATCGGAAGTGGGCAGCGGCTTTTCTGATGGGACCCACCTCGAGCGGGCCCGCGCGGGATTTGGCGCAAGCGATGAGGGACGCACAGTTCGACGAGAGCCGTTTCTGTGTCTTCGTATGTTCTGGTAGCGACCCCCATCCAGTCTCGCAGACGGGTTTCGGGGCGGAAGGTTTTCCGTGGCACCTGAGCCTGCAGCGCCGGCTGTCCCCCTGGGCCGCCCTTGGTGTGTCCGCGGGTCATGCGGCCATCGGCAGGACGAATGGGCTGAAGCGAGATCGCTTTCTGGACTACCTCTTGATCTCGTACGGCGTCACTACCGTGGCGCCACTCTTCATCGGCGGTCCGGCCGAGGGATTCCACGCGGCGGCTGGCCCCGCGCTCTTCTCCACTGGCTTCCGCGACGTCGGCGCGCGGTGGTCAGCGGGGCTCGCACCGCAACCTGGGGTTTGTCACCGAGTTCGGCATGGCTGTGCCTCCGCGGTCACCGGTGTTTGGGGAGCTGCTGGTGCAGTACCGACACGTGGGCAACGTAGAGGCCGGCCCCTTCACGACGAGTGCTTCTGTCTACGGGGTGGGCTCATCGCTTCCGGCGGCCGAGGTGGGCATGAATCACTGGTTCGTCGGTTTCGGGGCGGGGGTACGCTTCTGAGGCAAGCAGTTGGCGTCTCGATCTGATCGCGACAGGTTGGGCCTTCGGGCAGGCTCGACTCCCCAAGGTCGCAGCAAGAGCCAGCCTACGCTGCGGCCCACCACAGCTGCAAGTACCGGCGGTTGCGAGCCCCCGCAACCAATTTACGCACCGTCTTACTGAGCCAGTCCTTGCTTGCGCCGATTCGGAGCAGGTCGTGATTGTCGGTCGCCAAACCCAATCATCCAGTTTTCGCCGGTCTGACGATCGCCGAGTCGGTCGGCTACCCCGCCGTCGTGGCCGGTCACACGGGGCGCTCGCGACGTCGAGCGACACGAAGGCCTTCGCCTGCTGCATGGGCGTGAATCATTCCGCGAACGTTGTCCGGCCTACGTCATCTTCCCGAGAATCTTGCCCATTTTCTCGGCGTTGAACGCGCGCAGGCCGTGCGTGCGGCTGGCCGGCACGTGGACGAGAGGCCAGGGGAATATTACCGGGAACGCGAGACAATCCCCGCAGGTGTTCGCTGACTTTGTCTGCGGTGGTCGAAACGACGCTGTGAAGCGATGCGTGGAACCCCTATTCCGCCGCAAGCGGATCGCGGATGCGAACGCCTCGTACCACTTGTCCGTCGTTCAGATCCTCAGTCCAGAGCACGTCAGATCACGATTCCGCGGGGCGTGAACCACCATGGCGTCCCAGAAACTCAGCTTGGCCTGTTTGTGGAGCGCGATCACGGCAAGAACGTCATCCGCGGTCGGCGCGAACACCTTCCAGGTCGCCAGCTCGCGAACGCGGTCGGCGGCTTCGTCACCCGAGAGGGGTTTGGCCACCTTCCCTGTCACAGTGACGAAGAACTGTTGCAAGACCTGCACGCTGAGGCAACCGATCCCCGCCTCCCACAGTCGTGCGAGCAATCGTTCAGCCGCGGTCTTTTTCTTGCCAGCGGAAGCGTCGAAGGCGTAGACGAGGACGTTGGCGTCGACGAATTCGCGAGCCGGCTCAGCGCTCGTGAAGCTCGTCGCGGGTCCAGGTCCGCCGCCCGCGCGTGCCAAGCGATCGAGCGGATTTCATCGCCGCGAGCGCTCGCTTTCTCGCGGCTGAATATCGGCGATCCTCGTCCGCCAGGCGGGACAGCGCCTCGGTCATGAGCGCCGACACCGACGTGTCGCGATCGGCCGCCACGCGCTTGATCCGCCTGAGCAGCTCTCGAGGGAGGCTCAGAGTGACGTTCTGATTCTCGGCCACGAAAAACAGTGTAGCAGGTGAACTACTCGTGAATCGACCGTCAACGCGTTTGAAGACGCGACTCGCGGCACTCAGACCCGCAACGCGACCGCCGGATCGACGCACGTCGCCCGCCGTGCGGGGACGTAACACGCTGCCGCGGCCACAGCCAGGAGCGTGAGCGTGACGCCGACAAACACGCTGGCGTCGAGCGGATCCACGCCGAACAGCAGGCCGCTCAGATACCGTGTGAGCAACGCCGACGCGGCGAGGCCGATCGCCAGGCCCACACCGGCGGTCCGTAGTCCCTCCGTCAGCACGAGCGAGAGAATCGCCGGCCGATCCGCGCCGAGCGCCTGCCGGATGCCAAGCTCGCGCTCGCGCTGCGCCACGCCGTACGCCAGCACGCCATAGATGCCCATCGCCGCCAGCACCAGTGCCACGACGCCAAACAACGCCAGCAGTAACGTCGGCGTTCGCCGTCCTTCGAGCGATCGCGACACCCACTCCTCCATTGTGCGAACGTCCGAGATCGGCTGTTCCGAGTCGATCGAGGCGACGGCCGCTCTGAGCTCCGATACCAGCGCCAGCGGGCTGCGGGTCGTCTTCAGCACAAGCCCCATGGCGGGTCGCGGCTGCTGCTTCAACGGATAGTAGAGACGCTCCTTGGCGACCGGTTGACCAAGGTCGATCGCGTTGATGGTGCCCACCACGCCGACGATGGTGAAGGCGGGGCTCGTGGGACCGCCGCGGCGAATCTGCTGGCCAATGGGATCTCTCCCCGAGAAGTAGCGGCCCACGAGATACTGGTCGATGACCACGGACGGCATCGCGCCGGTGACGTCGGCGTCGTTGAAGAGACGGCCGGTGACGAGCGGGATCTGCATCGCGCGGAAGTAGTCGGCGCCGACGACTTCCTGGCGGCCGTGCGGCTGCGCCTCGCCCGTCGGCGGGGTGTAGCCGAGGATCGAATAGCTGCCCGAGCTGACATTGCCGTTGAACGGAATATTCGACGTGAGGCCGGCGGCGGTCACACCCGGCACGACGCGCGCTTTTTCGATCAGCCGATCCCAGAACGCGGTCCTGGCGACCGCGTCGGGATATCGCGCCTGGGGGAGAGCAATCTGTGCGGTGAGCACGCCTCCAGGAGAGAAACCGGGATCGACGTCGAGCAGGCGCGCAAAGCTCTTGACGAGGAGACCCGTGCCAACGAGCAGCATCAGCGCGAGCGCGGTTTCGGCGACCACCAGCGTGGCGCGCGCCGCGCCTACGCCACGCCCGCCGGTATTTCTGGTCCCATCGTCTTTGAGCAACGCGCCGACGTTGCCGCGCATGGCGGCAAACGCCGGAACCATCCCGAAGAACACGCCGGTCGCCATGGTCAGCCCCAGCGTGAAGACCAGTACCGCTGGGTGTACGGACGCCTCGACGTGCGACGGCAGCTCGGCGGCGACCGACGACACGAGCAGCCGGACGCCGGCGAAGCCAAGGCCAAGGCCGGCGAGGCCGCCCGCCGCCGAGAGCACGAGCCCTTCGACGAGCGTCTGCCGCAGCAGCCGGCCGCGCCCGGCGCCGAGCGCGGTGCGAATCGCCAGCTCGCGGCCACGCCCGGTGGCGCGCATCAACAGCAGGTTCGCCACGTTGACGCAGGCGATCACGAGCAGCAACGCGACGCCGACCTGCAGCACCAGAATCGGGGTGCGCGTGTCGCCCGCGAGCTCGTCGCGCAGCGGAACGGCGAAGCCGCCGAACCCGCTGGCTTCGGCAAAGACACGGCGCTCGGGCAGGCGCTCGAGGTTGCGGCTGACGATGGCCTGCATGTCGGCGTTTGCCTGCGCGATCGTGGCGGAGGGTCGGAGCCGCGCGATCATCTGGCTGAATTCGTTGCCGCGACCTGCGTCCGACCTCTGCTGCGCGGTAAACGCGAAGGGTACGAGCAAGGCCACGTCCCGCATGGGCAAGGTGAAATCTCGAGGGAGCACGCCCACCACCGCGTACGGCTCGCCGCCCAGCCGCACGTCCCGGCCAACGATGGAGGGATCAGCGCCAAAACGGGTTGTCCAGAGTCCGTAGGTGAGAATCGCAAAGTTGTCGGCGTCCGGCGTCGCGTCCTCGTCGATGAAGGCGCGCCCGAGCATCGGCGACCGCCCGAGCGTTGAGAAAAACGACGGCGTTACGGCCAGGGTGCGAAGCTGAGCGGGCTCCCCTTCCGCCGCGAGCGATAGGCTGCCGCCGGTGAAGAGCGTCGCATCTTCAATCGAAGGAGCTTGGGTCCGCCGATCGAGGTAGTCGGGAATCGACACACTGGCCTTCGGCAGGCCCATTCGCGAGTACATGTTCCAGACGTAGACGAGGCGGTCCGCCTGTGGATACGGCAGGGGACGAAGGAAGACCTGATAGAGCAGGCTGAAAATGGCGGTGTTCGCGCCAATGCCGATTGCGAGCGTCAGCGTCGCGACGAGCGCGAACGCCGGCTGGCGGACGAGCGTGCGGACGGCAAAGCGGACGTCCCGCATGAGGGCCTCCGACAGGACACAGGTTGCTGAAAAGCCAGCAACCTGAAGTGAGAAGTGAGAACTGAGAAGTCAGAAGTTTTGGGTTTAGACGGAATCCAGAGGTCAAGGGTTGCCACGACCTAAGACTCGAACGAAACCTGGCCAGATTTCGCAGTCCTTCTAACTTCTCACTTCTAAGTCTTCACTTCAGGCTGCGTTCGTCAGCAGCCTGCTAGCCACCGATCGCGATGATGTGATCGTCGGTCCGGATGAACAGGCGTCCACTGGAAATCGCCGGCGACGCCAGCGCGCGTCCATCGAGGGCGTTGCGGGCGAGCACTTCAGGCGTCCGGCCGGCCTTGAGAACGAGCGTCTCGCCGCCTTCGCCGAGCAGGTAGATCTTTCCATCGGCCGCCACCGGGGACGCCGTGTAGACGCCGCCCAGGCGCTCGCGCCAGACTCGTTCGCCGGTCTTCGCGTCCACGCACGTGATCACGCCGACGTCGCCGGCCATATAGAGGAGGCCGTCGTAGTACACGAGCGAGGAGATGTAGGGCGCTCCCGTCGGCACGTGCCAGAGCATGTTCGTCTTCGAGATATCGCCGCGGCCGCCGGGCCGAATGGCGGCGTACGGGCCGCTTCGATAGCCGCGTGAGAGATAGATCACGCCCTCGTGGTGCATCGCCATCGGAATCGGATACTGATTCGGCTCGTTGTAGTGCCAGAGCGCGCGCCCGTTGACCGGGTCGTAGGCCTCGACGCCGACACTCGAATTCACGACCAGCTCGTCTCCTCCCGGCACGGGCACGACGAGCGGCGTGGAATAGGACAGCACCCCACGCGGCCTGTTGGTCCGCCAGATCTCCTTGCCCGAGGCCCGGTCGAGCGCCAGCAGATACGAGGCGTTCCCGTGATAGCAGACGAGGATGATCGAGTTGCGGTAGACGACGGGCGAGCTGCCGTTGCCCCAATTGATGTCCCACGGCGCGACGTCCCGACCCAGGTTGCGCGCCCAGATCAACTTGCCGGAAACGTCCGCGGCCACCACCTGGCCCGTGCCAAAGACGGCGTACACACGTTCCCCGTCGGTCACGGGACTGGCGCTGGCCAGGTTGTGCTTGTCGTGAACAGGCGGCAGCTCGCCCTCCGCCGGCACCGCCAAGACCCACTGGCGATTTCCATCCACTCGGCCGAACGCTTCGATGAGAAACCGCACGGTCCGATCGCCGGCGTTGGCTCGGCTCAGTGAGCGTTCAGCGGAAGAGGCCTCGGCACCCTGGCCAAGCCGCGGACCCACACGGCTTTCGCCGGCGCCGGCCTGCGATGTCACGAACACGCGATCGCCCCAGACAATCGGCGACGAGATGCCAAGGCCACCGAGCCGGCTTTTCCACGCCACGTTCTCGGTGTCGCTCCACCTGGTCGGCAGACCCTTCTCGATCGACACACCGTCAGCCGCCGGCCCGCGCCACTGCGGCCAGTTGTCGGCGGAAAGCGAACCGCTCAGCGCCAATATGACGCCCGTCGTCGCGAAGAATGTGCCCGTTCGCATGTCCCCTCTAACTTTCCTCTAACTTCCTCTTAACTTCTAACTTCTCAGTTCTAACTTCTAACTTTTCTTACCAGTGCTCCATCCACCCCTGCCGCTCGAGCTCCGCGCGCTTGCCGGCGGCCTCGGCGAGCGCCGCGTCGCGCGTCGGCCACAGGCGCCTGTAGGTGAGCCCGCCGTTCAGCAGAAACTGAATCTCGACGCCCTCGCCACGCTCGGCGGCGCGAAGCTCGGCGTCGACGGAATGCTGACGCTTTCGCAGCCGCCACACGCGCTGGCCGGTTTGCTGATCTCGGTTGATTATCGCCCACCCCGCCGGGTCCACAGCCTACCCGCCCTACCCAGCCTACCTGACTTACGCGACTTTCCCTACCCGGCCCGCCATCGGCTCCCTGCAAGTCTGCTTCGTGTTTTCGTGGCTGACCGTACACGTCTTCTTCGTGACCTCGTGCCTTCGCGGCCCTTTTTCGTATTTTCGGGTTTTCGTGGCTCTTCTTCGTGTCTTCGTGCCTTCGTGGCCCTTTTCGTGGTTTCGTGGTTTCGTGGCTCTTCTTCGTGTCTTCGTGCCTTCGTGGCAGCAGGGGCCTCCGGCGATCGCGCCGAAGGGCTGTCACTGGCAGGGGTGAGAGGGGATCCTCCAAAGGAGGATGAACGAACGGATAAGCCCGGATCGTAGTCGTCGGCCGGCCGTTTCCGGCCACGCGCTCCCGGCTTTCCTTCAGCAGCCAGTCGCACGACCGAACGACCACAATCCGGTGGGCCGCACAATGGCCGGCCCGTACTCGAGAACGAGGAGTCCGAACGATTGACCCCCAGAGCAAGCGTCGTGCCGCGCTCGAACGGCCGTAAGTGCGCGTAAATTGGACGCGAGCCGGAGGAAACCCGCGGATTTTTTCGAGGGGTGTGGGGATTATTTGATGGTGACTTTCACGTGAGCGTTCGTCCAGCAGCACTGGAAGCCGCCGCCGCCGTCACCGGAAGAATCGTTGACCTGCGCGCGGACGATGTACTCGCCTGCCGTCGAGAAAGTCGCCTGGGCCACAACCTTCCCGTCTTGCTTCGACACGTCGGGGCGTTCCCTGGTGAACTTCACGTCGCCCGGTCCCCGGAACTTGTGCAGCGAGACGCTGGGGCCTGCTCCACCGCGGCCGAAGCCACCGCCGCCGGGCCCGGCCCCCACTGACGCTGTGTAGCCGACATCCGCCACCCAGAATTCAAAGTCAACGGGCTGGCCGGCGGCACTCGTGTAGCTCGCGGCGATGCCGCGCGGCGGACCGGTCAGCGCTGGACCCGCCGGAGAGAACTTGATGGTAGGCGGCGTATTGCCCATCGCCTCTTTGAAGGGCGAAATCTCCCAAGCGGGATTCAGGGTCAAGGGAATAGCCGTCGTCTCGCCGTTGGCCGCGAGGGTCCAGGTGAGCTTCTTGGTGCCGAAGTCCTTCGGGACGACGATCGTGAAGACGCCCCACGCACGGCGCGGCGCGAAGAGGGTCGGCTGTCCCTGGTCGGGGCCGCCCGGGTCGATGCGGTTGTTCGGCCCGACAGGAATCTCGAGCGTTTGGCCCGAGTTTCGGTTGTAGGACCCCATCAGCAGCGTGAACGTGCCGTCGGGATTCTTATACCAGCCCTCGTACGCGCCGGTGACACCGTTGCCGCGTTCCCTGCGCGGCTCGAGCGGAAGCTGACCCGCCGCGGTGTCGCTCGTGCCGACGAGCAACCACGCGGCGACCGCGACCAGAACGCCGACGGTCACGACGGACGTCTTCCTGGCTTGCATCCGAATGCTCCTCGATGTCGCGCGATATTCGTGAGCGACAACTGACATTCTACTACTCTGTCATTTTCGGGCTATGCCGGCGTCGCCGCGGCTGTGCGATCTGGCAAGGTAATAGCTACAGCAGTTTTCAGGACGTGCAGGCGCGCCGCCGTAGGCAGGACTGAAGTCCTGCACTACATCGCTGCATCGCGCAGCGCGGGGCAGGACTACAGTCCTGCACTGAACGCTGGTGGAAAGCGCTCGAGGAGACCGACTCGCGTCGTATAATCTGACGCCATGAAACCAACCTGCCTTGCCCTGTTCGCCGTTTCGATCGTCGCTCTCGGGCTGACAGTCTCCGCCCAAACGCCGGCGTCGTCGCTCCCGGCCACCTACGTGAGCAACGCCGATCTCTCGGCTGCGCTCAAGAAGGCGACCGAGGCCACTCCGAACATGTCCACGGCCAATGTGAAGAACTCGGATCAGTACCGCATCAACATCGTGCATCGCGGGAGAAGCGCTGGCGCGCTGGCGCACGTTCCGGGCACCGAACTGCATTACATCATCGAGGGCGCAGGCACGGTCGTCACCGGGGGGCGGATCATCAGACCAGCATCCGGTGCCGGCGGCACGGCGACGATCGAGGGCGGCGAAACACGTCGCGTGGGAAAAGGCGATGCGATTCTGATCCCGGAAGGCACGCCGCATTGGTACAAGGACGTCGAGGGATCGATCACCTACCTCGAAGTGCGCTTCAACGTTCCCGTCAAGTAACGTGAATCGGGTAATTGGATAATCGAGTAATCGAGTAATTGAATCGCGCGACGGCGTCTTTCAGCGGGATTGCTCAATCACACAATTCAATTACCCGATTACCCAATTCACCGTCAGCCGATAGTCCGCAGTTGACAGTTCACCGCGGCGCAAGTGTCAACTGTCGACTGTCCGCGATCCCCGTCCGTCTCAGACCTGCCCGGCAGGACTAGCGACGTGGCTATTGAAGCCGCGGAGGTCTTCTTCGTGTCTTCGTGCCTTCGTGGCTAGAACTGCCACAGCCTGTTCACCTTCACCACAAACGCGCGATTCCTGAGGCCGGGGAAGC
>MEKT01000121.1 GCA_001767435.1 Acidobacteria bacterium RIFCSPLOWO2_02_FULL_65_29
GATGCGGTCGCCCTGCTCGAGGGTTTCGCTCGTGACGCCGATCGCGACGAGCTCGTGGCGGTTGTCCATCTCGAGCCGCCACTGTTGCGCTACTCCGTTGCCGTCCGTCACGACCGTCACGACGAATGGATGCGGATTGACGAACTGAAACCGCGTGACCACGCCTTCAATGGTCTGTCGCTGGCTGTCGTCGTAGACACCGGAAATCGAATGATGCGCGTGGGTCGCCATGCCGAACAGCACACATACGACAACAACCGAAAGAATCCGTCGCTCCATTCACGCCTCATCTGTCCGGCACGAGCAGCCGAACGACTCCGTCGCCTTTGTTCAACAGGAAAATCTGGCCGTCGAGCCCGAGACCGAAGCGCAGGTCGGCGCGCGTCGCGGGCGGCTTCCCCTGTTTCGCGTTCGTGGCCTTGATCAACTCGAGCAGCGTCTTCCCCGTGCCGCCGTCGTTGAGCAGAATCCGATGGAGGGCATCCTGACCGCCCTTCGGCAGGTTGTCCGCGTTGACGTAGAAGATCTCGCCGCTCGGCACGTCGCCGAAGACGAGCAGGTTCATCAGCTGCTTGATCGCGCCCTGACGATACGCGGCGCCCATCGTGACAGCCGACTGCGGCTGCAGCAGCGGATCGGGCTGGCCGTACTCGACGATGGGATAGGTGACCGCGGCGTCGCCGCGCGGGTTCGCCAGATCGACGCCGTCGCGGCCGAGATACTTGAAGCTCCCCTCCCAGTCGTTCCAGCCCAGGTTGGCGCCGGATGTGACGAGGTCGATCTCCTCGACGATGTTCTGACCGATGTCGGCGAGGAAGAGGTTGCCGTTTTTCCGATCCCACGAAAAACGCTGAGGATTGCGCAGGCCGTACGCGTAGATCTCGCCTAGGGTGTTGGGGTTGTTGTCGCTCACGAACGGATTGCCGGCGGGAATGCCGTACTTGCCGTTGGCGCTGTTGGCGCCCAGCGGATCGATGCGCAGGAACTTGCCGAACGGTGAGCTCAAGTTCTGCGCCATCTCGAGCGGGTCGCCGCCGCTGCCGCCATCGGCGAACGTCATGTACAGCAGACCGAAATCGGCCGAACCCGCCGACGCGAGCGGATTGAAGGCAATCAGGCCGGCGTTATGATTCGCGAAAGGCTGCTCGAACCGAATCAGCTCGCGGGGGGCCCCACCGTCGTATGTGTCGGCGGCCGGATTCTTCGCGGTCCACTCGAGAAGCACCGTGTCGTGCGTGCGGGTGCCGCCGAGCGGCTTGAAGTCGGGCGTCGGCTTCGTGTTGGCCGTGTCGGTGTACGTGTAGAACTTTCCGAAGCCGCGCGTGCCCGGGCGGTTGAACTGCGGATGGAACGCGAAGCTCTGGACGCCGCGCTCGCGGCCGCCCGACTGGACGACCACTCCCCAGGTCGGCGCGTTGACGTCGACGTACTGCCTGACGGTCTTGCCGTCGTAACTGACTCCGTAGATCGGTCCGCGCATATCGTTGACGAACAGGCGCCGGCTGCCCGGCTCGTCGACCAGAACCATCATGCGCGGCGCCACGCCGTCCATGTCGGGGATGGCGGCGAACTCACGGAAGCTCACCGTGATCGCGCCTTCCGTGGCCGGAATCGGTGTGGGAAACGGATCGGTGGTCCGCTGAGCGGACGCGAGGGCGGCAAGGAACAGGACTGCTGCGGCTGTCAGAAGACGGGGCATGGGGTCCTCGTGAAATTAAGGATTGAGAAATTGAGAATTAATTTGAGAATTAAGAATTCGCGTTAGCGAAACTGCGTCAGGACGGACCTGTCGATCACGCACGAGATGGTCTTCGACTCGCCAACCAGTTCCAGTGTGACGGCCGCCGTCGCGGCAAATGCCGGATAGTCGAACGTGTACCGCGAGTCGCCCGTGGCGATGGCCCGCGACACCGGCGGCACCACCTTCCCGCCTCGCTTGAGGACGAGCTCCTTCAATGCGTTTTTCGAACCCTTGACCGGCGTGACGCCGACTGTGACGCGGGTCTGTTGCGCTTGCTGGAAGCTCGGTGTCGGCGGCTCCTTCTTCTGCCGGACTGCGCTCCACACGGCATACGCCACCATCTTGTACGGCGTGTAGAGCGCGAGCGTGAAGTCGCCGTTCTTGCAGAGGCTCGTATCCCAGAACACGCACGGCGGATCCTCTCCGCCCAGCTTCCCGCATTCGACCGCGTGCCAGTAGCTCTCCGGGCTGATCGGCAGGATGCCCTTGTCCCAGGGCGGCGTGGGCGCGCTTCGCGCCTGCGCCTTGATCTGCCCGACTGCAGGCGATGCAACCAACAGGGCTGCCAAGGCCATCAGAACAAACCGCATAGGTGAATCCTAATAGGGACTGGGGGCTTGGGGCTAGAGGCTCGGGTCGGGGCTCGGGCCTCGGGCCTCCGGCCTCGGCAGCGCTCTCCACGGTCACCGCGCTGGGGGGCGCATGGTTCGTCATCGTGCCCGCTGCCGACCTGAGCAGTCGCTCTCGCGTGCAAATCCGGAGGAGGCCGCTTCCGACCATCGTCAGGGGCGACCCTGAAGAACGCTCGCAGTAGAATACGGCCATAGCAACGGCAAAGCCGTGACCCCTGAACGCTCGCGCCACATCGAGCGGCTCTACCACGCGGCGCTGGAACGACCATCGCGCGAGCGTGAGGCTTTCCTCGAGAACGAATGCCGAGGCGATGAAGATCTGCGGCTCGAAGTGCGGTCGCTTCTGAGTCAAGGCCACGAAGTGGGCGAGTCCCGCCGCGTTCGCGCGACGTCCGCGCCCTCGATGTTGATCGGGAAAACCCTTGGCCCCTATCGGGTCCTCGAGAAGCTTGGCGAAGGCGGGATGGGCGTGGTCTATCGGGCGCTCGATACAAGACTCAATCGACCCGTCGCGATCAAGTTTCTTTCCGACAACCTCGCGGACCCGGCCGCCCGCCGCCGCTTCCAACGCGAGGCCCAGACGGCCTCGTCACTCAATCACCCCCACATCCTGACGGTGCACGACGCGGGCGAGTTCGACGGCCGGCAGTATCTCGTCACAGAGTTCGTCGACGGGGGCACACTCAGGGATTGGACGCATGGAAGGCACGGCTGGCGCGCCACGATCGAGTTATTGACCGGTGTCGCCGATGGGCTGGCCGTGGCACACGACGCTGGCATCCTGCACCGCGACGTCAAGCCCGAGAACATTCTGATTACGAAGAGCGGTTACGCCAAGTTGGCCGACTTTGGTCTGGCAAAACTTCATGAAGGCGCGCTGTCGGAGGCTGACACTCGCGCGGAGACCGAGACGCGCACGCGCCAGGGCATCATCGTCGGTACCGTGGCGTACATGTCGCCGGAGCAGGCATCGGGACAACGGCTCGACGCCCGAAGCGATATTTTCTCGTTCGGGGTCCTGTTGTACGAAGTGCTGGCCGGACGGCGGCCCTTTGCCGGCGCGTCCGATCCCGACGTCTTGCACGCAATTCTCCACCGCCCGGCTGGGCCGCTGACCGAGGAGGTGCCGCTTCCGCTGCGCATGGTCGTCGAGAAGGCTCTCGAGAAAGACCCTGCGGACCGCTTCCAGTCGATGCGTGACATGGTCGTCGATCTCCGCCGCGTGGTGCGTCAGAGCGCGGAGGCCCCGCCCGGGCTCGCGGCAACGCCTCGTTCCAAGCGCGCACGACCTTGGCTGGCGACGCTCGCAGCACTCGTCATGGTCCTCGCGGCTGTGGGTGCGCTGTTCGTGTCCCGATTCCGGCAACCCGGCGAACCGGCCCCCCGCGAGTACACGCAGCTCACCAACTTCGCGGACTCAGCGGTGTCGCCGACGCTTTCGCCAGACGGCCGCATGCTGGCGTTCATCCGGGGGGAAAGTGCGTGGGGGGGCGGTCCGGGAAACATTTACGTCAAGCTGCTCCCCGACGGGGATCCGGTCCAGCTCACGAAGGATAACCTCCCCAAGACGCTACCCACGTTCTCGCCCGACGGGGCCCGGATTGCGTACTCGACCGCCGATGACACCGGTGCGAGGCTGGACACGTGGATCGTGCCGGTGCTTGGTGGGCAGCCGCAGCTGTTCTTGCGCAATGCGTCGGGGCTTAGGTGGGTTCAGGAGCCCCGGACGGGCGCCGCCGGTCGGCCTTTCGTCCTGTTTTCAGAATTCACCGGCCGGGGAGTTCAGATGTCCATCGTTTCCTCGACGGAAAGCCGCACCGATCAGCGCACCGTCTACTTGCCGCCCGAGACAGGCATGGCTCACCGCTCCAGCCTCTCGCCCGATCGGAAGCAGGTCCTCGTGGTGGAGATGGGCGACAACGAAGGACGCGGCGGATACGGATGGCTGCCCTGCCGGTTGGTGCCATACGACGACAGCTCTCCTGGAAGGCCCGTGGGCCCTGCGCCAGCGCAGTGTACGGATGCCGCCTGGTCCCCCGATGGGAACTGGATGTATTTCTCCGCCAATACGGGCAGCGGGGTCCACACGTGGCGGCAGCGTTTCCCGGACGGGACGCCCGAGCAGATCACCTTCGGCGTCACTGAAGAAGAAATGATTCATTTCGCACCCGATGGGCGTTCCTTCGTCACCTCGATCGGCAGCAGGCAGAGCACCGTGTGGATTCACGATTCCCGCGGCGACCGGCAGATCACGTCAGAAGGCTTCGCGTTTTTCCCCACCGTCTCGCCCGATGGCACGAAGGTGTATTACCTGGTGCGCGCGGGCGGTGCTCGAAACTTCTTGACGGGGGGCCTCTGGGCTGCGGATCTGGACTCCGGCCAGCACCAGCGGCTGCTCCCCGATTTTCAGATGCTGCATTACACCATCTCCGCTGACGGCCAGCGCGTGGTGTTCGTCGCGGAGGACGAAGGCAGCCGCACTCCCGTGTGGCTGGCGTCTCTGAGCGGCCAGACCACGCCGCGGCAGCTCACGACGATTGACAGCCAGATGGCATACTTCGGCGCGTCTGGCGAGGTGGCGTTCACCGGCGTGGAGAACGGGGTATTTGTCATTTATCGCGTTCAAGACGACGGCGGTCAATGGCAGAAGATCATCTCAACGCCGAACCTCTTCCCGTTTGGGGTCTCGCCGGATGGGCGATGGGTACCCGCCGCAGAGGGTCCCACGCCCGAGAAGAGGAACGAGTTGATGGTGTATCCGGCCGGGGGCGGTTCTCCGACACTGATCTGTCGCTGTTACCCGCCACCGAACATCGACAATGGCCCGATGCCTCCTCAAATGAGCTGGACACCGGACGGGAGATTCCTCTATCTGAAGTTTGCCGCCTCAACGTATGCGATTCCTCTGCAGCCGGGCCAGATGCTGCCGCCCATACCGGCCTCAGGATTTCCATCAAGGGAAGCTGTGGCCGCCCTGCCGGGAGCGCGGCTGATCTCGGAAGAAAGCGTGTTTCCCGGTCCCGATCCATCAATCTATGCATTCATGAAAGTGGCCGCGCAGCGCAACATCTACCGAGTCCCCGTGCCGTGATTGTCAGCCCCGCGACCTGATGCGCGCCTTTGCGCGTGGCGGGCAATCGGGAAGCGGAGCGAGGTTAATCCGCGATCTCCACAATCTCCGTTCTCTCCCCGGCCGATTCCATCTGGCGCAGGACCATGCCGCGGTACGCACCGCCGGCGGCCATGAGCTCATCGTGCGTCCCGCGCTCGATGATGCGCCCATCTTCCATCAGCAGAATCACATCGGCCCGGCGGATGGTCGACAGCCGATGCGCAATCACGAACGTCGTCCGGCCTGCGAGGAGCGTCGCCATCGACGCTTGAATGAGCTGCTCGCTCTCGGTGTCGAGGTTGCTCGTGGCCTCGTCGAGAATCAGGATCTGCGGCTGCGCCAGGATCGCCCGGGCAATGGCCAGCCGCTGCTGGCCGCCTGACAGCTTGACGCCACGCTCGCCGACGAACGTCTCGTACTGCTCGGGCAGCCGCTCGATGAACTCGTGGGCGTTGGCGCGCCTGGCGGCATCTTCGATTTCGGCGTTCGTGGCGTCGTGGCGGCCGTAGGCGATGTTGTCGCGCACCGATCCGTCGAAGAGGAACACGTCCTGCTGCACGATGGCCAGCAGATCGCGATACGTCCGCAACGTGAAATCGCGAATGTCGGATCCATTCACGTCGGCGCCGGTTGTCGTCGAGCCGACCAGCGCCTTCTCATCCTCGACAGCCTTCGCCTCCTCGTCGAGCCGGCCCGCTCTGTAGTCCTGAACGAAGCGGAGATAGCGCCGGCGCGAGGAACGAGGTCTATCGACGGGCGCATTCATGGCGAGCGGTCAATGTAGCACACACTCCCGATCGTGTGCTACAGTCGCCCGTATGAAGGTTTACATTCACGCGCGTCTCGGCGAGCAGGATCGAGCCGTGCTCGAAGCGCTCAAGCAATCGACCGGTCGAACCGAATCGGAGCTCGTCCGACGAGGGCTGCGGCTGGTGGCGGCAGAAGAGAGCCAGCCGCGGAGCGCGCTCGAGCTCGCGGGACCAAGCGTCGGGAAGTTCAAGAAGGGCCCGAAGGATCTGTCGACGAATCGCAAGCACCTCGATGGATTCGGCACGTGAATGCCGCGGGAATCCTGTTGGATACCGGCCCCCTGGTGGCATTGCTCTCCGAGCACGACGCCAACCACGCGCGGGCGCGCCGGCTGTTCGCCGAATGCGTGCCGCCGTTTCGCTGCTGCGAGGCCGTCGTGGCCGAGGCCTGCTTCCTGATGCGGAAGGTTCACGCCGCAGGCCCGGCGGAAGTCGTCGCGCTCGCCAGCCGCGGTGTCTACACCGTGGCGATTTCGGCTGCGGAGCACTGGACGAACATCGAAGCCCTGCTGAAGAAGTATTCGGACCGGCCCATCTCGTTCGCCGACGCCTGTCTGATTCGGTGCGCCGAGATCCACGACGAGGCGCGCATCCTGACGTTCGACAGAGACTTCGGCGTGTACAAGTGGGCGCGAAACAGAAAGTTCGAGCTGGTTTGAACGAACGCATCAACGCCAACCGCTTGCGCGCGTCGCCAAACGCTGGGGCTTACTGCGTCGGCTCGGCCTTCTTCCACTTCGCGAGGAGCGCGTCGCGGTCGAGCCTCGCGCCGCGCAGGTACACGTTCGCGATCTGGCGCGTGTTACGGATGTCGTCGAGCGGGTTCGCGTTCAGCACGATGAAATCAGCCATCTTGCCCTCGGCCAGCGTGCCGACGTCCTTGAGACCGAGCGCTTCGGCCGGCCTCGACGTCGCGGCCACGATCGCCTGGGCCGGCGTCAACCCGAGGTTCACCCAGCGCGCGATCTCGTGGTGGTCGCCCGAACCGAACGCGTCTCCCGGACGAACGCCCGTATCGGCGCCGAGGAGGAGCCGGGCGCCCGCGTCCATCATTTTCATGAAGTTGTGCTTGAGTCGCTCTTCGCGAGCGGCGGCGTTCGGATTGGTGGCGCACCCGTTCGCGCGAATGTCCGCGATGATTCTGTCGGACAGCGACTGCGTGAAGAACGGATCGTTGTCGCACACATCGCTCCGGTCGCCGAGCGAGATCACGGTCGCCCAGTAGGGCTTCTTCTCCCGCACGAGCGCGCCGAGCTCGTCGTCTATCAGCACGTTTTGGACCATGTGCACGAGCACGTCAATGCCGGCGCGCAGCGCCTCCTTTTGATCTCTCAGCGTCGTCGCGTGCGCGTGGATGGTGATGTTGTTCTTGTGGGCCTCGTCGATAATCGCCTCGTACACCTGCCATGGCATGGCGGGGTACGACCCGTTTCGATCGCCCAGCCAGATCTTGATGTGCCTGATGTTCTTGGCGATCACATCCTGAACCGCCGCGCGACCCTCCGGCGCGCGGATGACTTCGTAGTTCGCGTGTAACGGCCGGGTCCCCTTGATCAGGATCGAATCGGGCCCGCCGTTTGGGGGCACGATCCCGGCATTGAACGTGTACTGCGCCGCGGGAGAGAAGTTGCGTGCGGCCTGATCGAGCTGAAACTGGAGCGACAGCGCCACCGGCGCGGACCCGCCGTCGTTGGCGGTGCCCACGCCGTAGAAGGCCTCGCGCTGGAGGTGATCCAGCAAGTTGGCGGGCGTGAAATTCTCGGCCAACGACTCGCCCGCCGCCCGAGTGAACGTTTCGTACCCGAAGTGGACGTGGGCGTTGACGAGCGCCGGCATCACGGTCTTGCCCGTCAGATCGACGCGCGCCGCGCCGGATGGCGCTCGGACCGCGCCTCGTCGCCCAAGCGCGGTGATCCGGCCGTTCTGGACGACGAACGCGCCGCTGTCGATTGGCGCGCTCGCGTCGCCGATGATGAGGCGGGCGCCCTCATAGACGACGGCTGCAGAGGGCGCGATGGCCTGTGAGTACACAACCACAGACGCCAGACCGACGATGAGCGCGCACGCCGTCAGTGTGATTCGACGCATACACCACCCCTCTCATCACATGATCAACGCAGAAAGGACCCATGTGGTCTCTTCGCGTTGAACGGACGTAACCCTTCTGGTCTTTTTCGTGTCTTCGTGTCTTCGTGGCAAGACTGGTCAGGTCGCATTACGAAAAACATGCGGTCTCCGCGTTGAACGTCGTCTCACAAGCCGTTTTTCGCCAGAAACTCCCGGATCTTCACGTACGCCTTCGAGCGGTCCTCAGGCCTGAAATTGCCGTGCCCGCCGCCTGGTATCGTGTAGA
>MEKT01000122.1:0-1260 GCA_001767435.1 Acidobacteria bacterium RIFCSPLOWO2_02_FULL_65_29
CAGCGGCCGACGCACTCGGTCTCGGGTTTGTGCACGGCGTCGCACCGCTCGTCTACCTTGAACGACTCAAGCCGGGCGTCCTCGAACGACTTGGGCTTTCACTGGAGGCTCCTGCGGTCTCTCCGGACATCTACATCAGAGTCCCGGCAGCGAGAGAATCCGTGTTCCGCGGGGCGGTCCTCCGTGATGGCGTTCCAGTGTGCGACGTCGTGCAAGTCTGGCTGGATGCGGGCGCCTACCCGTCCCGCGGTCCTGAACAGGCCGACCTGATCTACCGACGCGTGCTTCGACCGTTGCTCGAACTGAGACGCGCCAGGCCCTACCTTGCGAGTCGTCCTTGACACCTGCATTCTGAAGCTCGCCACGTCCCGGGCGAGAACAACGCGTCCGCGCTCATCTTTGAACTCGCACGCACCGGCCTGATTGAGGCGTGGGCCAGTCCGGCGACCCTCGAAGAGTACGCGGACGTGCTGGGTGCCCGCGCGCGTCGCTTGGCTTCGACGAACGCAACCGCCTCGCCTTCGGTCATCGTCTTCCTTCGGTTCTCGCGGTGTGCTCGTGCCAGCGCCGTGGAGAGCTTGAACCGGATGACCTTACCGTCAACGATGGCAGTCGCATGCATGACACCAGCGTACGCAAAGAAGTACGCAGACACAAGCGCCAAGCATCAAATGGGGGCCACGCTCCTTCGTGGCGTGATGGCTGACGTGGCCCCTCGGCCTCGCGAAGGCGTGATCACGTCGCGCCCGCGCGCAGTCTCACGGCGGTCACGCAGTCTTCGACGACCGTGAAATAGCGCCCGACGGCAGCACTGCCGACATCGAACGGGTTCGCCTCCCCAGGGTTCCGATGTGCCGCAGTGTGGGCTTTGGAGAGCGTGCCGGCTGTGTGGCCAGAGCGTGGTGACGATCTGGACCGAGGCATCGCCGACCGAAAGCTTGATGCCGCCGGTGCCGACCATGTCGCGGTTCGCCGTCATCGAGACTCATCGCGAGCTCCACGTACAGCGCAACCTCAACGTCGTCGGCGGGGGCGCAGCCCGTTTTCAGATGCACAACAAGCCATCGATCGGGATCCAGGACCGGCGATACGTTCGCTTGCTCGTCCGAGTCCGGGGCTACGACCAGAACGCGTCCCAGGCGTAGAGGTCCGCAGACGCACAACTATGTTGACGTGCGCCGAACGTTTTCGGCCCGAGGCCCTTTCGGCCCCTCGCCGACGTCGAATTCGACGCTGTCACCCTCGCGGAGGTCTTGAAGC
>MEKT01000122.1:1275-6597 GCA_001767435.1 Acidobacteria bacterium RIFCSPLOWO2_02_FULL_65_29
TTGAAGCCCTTCACCGTAGACCGCACTCTGGTGGAAGAAATATTCCTTGCCCGTATTGTCCTTGATGAAGCCGAACCCTTTGTCAACTCGTAGCGTCCGAATCGTTCCTGTCATTCATCGCCTCCGGTCTACAGCAGTTTTCAAAACGATGTAGTGCAGGTCTTCAGACCTGCACGCGCGCCGCTGGAGGCAGGACTGAAGTCCTGCGCTACACGCCGGCGCAAAACGCTCTAGGTCATCAATCGTGCCGCTCGCCTACCGTCCAACTGGAGTCTGGAATCCGCGCGGCTGCTACGTGCCGCCTGGTCTAGCAGCCCGTGGTGAAAGTCTGGCTGCATTCGACGGGCGATGCATCCTCACCGGCTGCGTTGCTCCTCCCTCAAATATTCCCGATATTCTCGGTCGTCGCGCCTTGCCGGCGAGGCGCCTCGCCCGTCTCGGTGCGACGCCAGACTTTCATCACGGGCTGCTAGCCGTCGTGACCGGCGACTCCGCCAATAGCACGACCGCAGGATGGTGACGTTCGAAGTACCGTAGTCCCCATTCCGACTCGAACAGGATCACGCGTCGATCGTGCCGATCGACGGCCATCACGCTCGATCCGCCAGGCGACGGAGCACCAGCACTGCCGAGCCACCGCGCCGCCGCATACTCCACCGGCTCGATCTCGGCCATCACGCCGTACTCGCTCCTGAGGCGGCTGGCGATCACCTCGTATTGCAGCGCCCCGACGACGCCAATGATCGGTTCGCGGCGGCCCGCCGGGAGGTAGAAGACCTGCATCAGCCCTTCTTCCTCGAGCTGCTTCACCCCCCGGTCGAACTGCTTGTAGCGTGTGTCCTTCAGGCGAATGCGGCCGAAGTGCTCGGCCGGGAATCGCGGCAAGTCGGGAAACCGCAGCGCCGGGCCGGAATGGAGCGTGTCGCCGATCGCGAAGTGCCCGGGATTCACGAGGCCGATGATGTCGCCCGCGTAGGCGACCTCGATCGTCTCGCGGTCGCGGCCAAAGAACCGGTACGCACGCGAGGCCCTGAGCGAGTGGCCCAGCCGGCTGTTGGACAGCGTCATGTCCTTGGTGAAACGCCCCGAGCAGATGCGGACGAACGCGACGCGATCGCGATGACGCGGGTCCATGTTCGCCTGAATCTTGAACACGAACCCGGTGAAACGCTCGTCGGTCGCGCTCACCACGCCCGTATCGCTCAGATGGGGCTGGGGCGGAGGCGCGAGCTCGACCAGCGCCTGGAGAAACGGCTCGATGCCGAAGTTCGTCAGCGCGCTGCCGAAGAACAAGGGCGTCTGCCGACACGCCCGATACTCCGCGAGGTCGAACGACGTGCCCGCCTCGCGGATCACGTCCAGCGACTCGCGGAAGTGCGCGTACAGGCTGTCGCCGACCATCTCGCGCGCGTCCGGGTCGTCCAGCGACGAGAGCGCGACTGGTGCCCGATACTGCCCCTGCGCTTCCCGCTCGTAGCGAAGGAGCGTCCGGCTCTGCAGGTCGTACACGCCACGAAAGCGTTCTGCACTCCCGATCGGCCAGTTCACAGGGGCCGCGGCAATCCCGAGCGTCCGCTCGACATCGTCGACCAGTTCCAGCGGGTCTTTCGACGGTCGGTCGAGCTTGTTGACGAAGGTGAGAATCGGCAGCCGGTGGCGCCGACAGACCTCGAACAGCTTGCGCGTCTGATCTTCGACGCCATTGGCCGCGTCGACGACCATCACGGCGCCGTCGGCGGCGATGAGCGCCCGATAGGTGTCCTCGCTGAAGTCGTTGTGCCCTGGCGTGTCGATGAGCGACATGCGCCGGCCGTTGAGCTCGAATTCGAGGGCAGCGGACGTGATGGAGATGCCGCGCTGCTGCTCGAGCTCCATCCAGTCCGACGTGGCATGGCGACGGGCGTGACGTCCGCGGACGGCGCCGGCGAGCTCGATCGCGCCGGCGTAGAGCAGGAGCTTCTCTGTCAGCGTCGTCTTGCCCGCGTCGGGGTGCGAGATGATCGCAAAGGTGCGCCGCCTCGCAACCTCTCGCTCGATTTCGGCAAGAAACGAGGACGCAGGCCGATTCTGTGACTCCTCCGGGACGGGCGCTGAAACGGGGCTCACCTCTTCACTGTACCCGGTCTCCGCGCTGCGTGGGAGTATCGGGCCTGATTGACCAATGTTTGTTCTCGCTTCACGAGCCGCGGGAGCCCGGTGGCCTTTGACGCCGGCGCCAACCCGGGCGACGAATCGGGCATTTCCCGAGCACGTCCTGCGGCCGCATCCCTTGAATGACGCGCCTTCCGCCCACCCTCAATCAACGCCTGCCGGTGCTCGTCGCTCAGAACCCGCGGCGGCTTGACCCGTGTCGGAACGACTGGGCTCGTCGCCCCTGCCCCCGCCGCTTCTGTATGCCGTTCCCGAGCGTTCGCGACGGTGACTCCTGCGCCGGCACGCGCGGCGATCGCCCGATCAATGGCATCCAGTTGATCCAGCAATGCTTCGCGCTTCGCGTGCAGCATTCTGACCGTGCGATCGAGATCACCCATGGTCGCTCCGGTGATTATCGCTCGACGCGTCCAGATGCGTGCGGATTTCGTCGGCGCGGCCGGCCCACGGCCGACATCGCGGATGCCGGCCCGATGTGACACGGCGCGGGACCGGCGCTCCAGCCGGACACCTGTTGGCCGGCCCGGATGCAGGTCAGGCGCGAGCTCCTCGGCCTCGCGAAGGCATGATCACTTCGCGCCCGCGCGCAGTCTCGCGGCGGTCACGCAGTCTTCGACGACCGTGAAATAGCGCCCGACGGCGGCCCTGCCGACCTCGAACGGGTTCGCCTCCCCGGGCTTCCGATGTGCCGCCGTGTGGGCTTTATAGTAGCCGTTGTCGAACTCCGTATGGTTCGACAACAACACGGTCGCGCCGAAATCGGCGGCAGCCTTCGCCATCTTCTTCACCGACGCGATGTAGCCGTCGTAGTAGGCGGCCGTGCCGTCGAACGGAATGGCCGTGCCGCCGACGTACGCGACGCGCAGCGGTTTGCCGTTGTCTCTCACCTCGAACAGGAACGAGAGCGTGCCGGCTGTGTGGCCAGGCGTGGTGACGATCTGCACCGACGCGTCGCCGACCGAAAGCTTCATGCCGTCGGTGCCGACCGTGTCGCGGTTCGGCTTGCCGCCAGGCCGGTTCGTCGACTTGTCGACGGCATCCCAATCCGGACCGCCATAAATGAGGTGCGCGGCCGGCATCTTGTCCTGGAGGAACCGTGCGCCGCCGTCGTGGTCGCCGTGCGCGTGCGACAGCACGACGTACTTGACCCTATTGGCATCGAGGCCAAGCTTTCTCATCCCGTCTGCGATCTCGTCGGGTGCGGCGTAGTCGAAGAGCGCCTCGAACATGATGATCCCGTCGGTGCCTACGAGCGCCCAAGCGTGGTGGATCTTCGTGCCAAGGAAGTAGAAGTTGTCCGCCACCTTCGCGGGCTCGGCGTACCAGATGCTCTTTGCGGGCGGTCCGGGCGGCGCGGCATTCGGCGCAGCGCCTCTCGCGGCCGCGCCTCTCCCGGCCGTGGGAAGCGGCACCACGCAGAGGCGCAGGAATGTGCCCGGCCACTCGAGGCCCGCGGCATTTTTTGCGGCGGACACGAGACCGTCCACGCTCGTCGGCATTGTCTGCGTCGACGCGACACCCACGGCTGCCATGACCGCCAGGGCAGTACCGAGAATCTGTCCTCGTACGTTCATTTCATCCCTCCACCCTCTCGTCGCTTGCGTCATCCGTGCGACCAGCTGATTTTCTCTCTCCGATCCCGCACACCCGCATGATAGGGCGGCGCCCACCGGGGCGCGAACGGATCTTCTGCACCAAGCGGAGAGCCTTGAATTCTGAGCCACCTCGTAGGAGACTGCGCACATGCCCAAGTTCCTCATTGAGGTTCCACACGAGTCGGAAGTGGTTTCGTGCGCCCGCGCCAACAAAGTGCTCCTGGAGAGCGGTTCACATTTCTTGACGCACGCGGATTTCGGTTGTCTCGACGGCGTGCACAAGGCCTGGATCGTGGTGGACGTGGACAGCAAGGACGAGGCCCGAAATATCTTGCCGCCAGTCTATCGCCGCCAAGCGACCATCGTGCAGTTGTGCAAATTCGGGCTCACTGAACTGGACGATCTCATCAAGCGTCACGACGGCCGATAGCCGTTTGGCCCGACATACATCGGTTCACAAGAAGGGAGCCACATGTGGATTCTACCAGACGCACGCTACTGACAACGGGCGCCGCGGCGGCGGCGATGGCTGCCGCGCGCGCGTTCGCGCAACAGCGCACGGGGCCAGGAGGAACCGCCATGCCGTTCTACGAAAAAGGCGACGTCCGCATCCACTACGAAGAGACGGGCTCCGGTTTCCCGTTGTTGCTCATCGCCGGCGGCGGTTTGAACTCGACGATCGCCGGCTTGCACCGCGGCGATCCCTTTAACGCGATCGAGGAGTTCAAGGGAGAGTACCGCTGCATCGCGTCGGACCTGCGCAATGCGAATGGCGGCCAGTCCTCCGGGCCGCTCGAGATCGACCGGCCGTGGGATGCATACACCGATGACCATCTCGGCCTGCTGGATCATCTGGGCATCAAGGAGTTCATGGTGATGGGCTTCTGCATTGGCGGCCCCTTCATCTGGAACCTCTTGCGGCGGGCGCCCACGCGTGTCGTCGCCGCCGTGCTGGCGCAGCCCAGCGGGTCGCGTCCGGAGATGCGCGACCTCTTCTACGAGAACAACATCAAGGGTTGGGGCCCCGAGTTGGTCAAGCGGCGGCCCGACATCACGATGGCGATGGTCGACAGATTCCTGACCAGGATGTACCGCACCAACGCCGACTTCGTGTTCACCGTGACGCGCGATTTCGTGCGCAACTGCCAGACGCCCGTGCTGATCCTCCCGGATGACATCCCTGCGCATCCGTACGCCGTGGCCATGGAGGCGGCGATGCTCGCGCCGAAGGCCGAAGTGAGCCTGTTCCCCTGGAAGGAGCCCAAGGACAGAATTCCCCTGGCCGTGCGCCAGATCCGCTCGTTTCTGCGGGCGCATCGGCCCGTGGCAGCGGCAAGGTGAAGTAACTATTACCAGCGTCGGCTGACCCGGACGCCGACGGCGTCGCGCGAGGTCGCCGGCACAATAAAGGTCCGCTTCTCCGGCTCGGGGTAGACGATCGTCGTCTTGTGTATGAGCTCATGAGGTTCACCAGGAGGGTCAGCCCTTCGCGACTTCACGCCAAAATTGAATGCAGGCTGTTCCGGCGCTACACTGCCGCTTTACGGTTCCGCGGGCACAACCCGGTTGCCGGGCA
>MEKT01000123.1 GCA_001767435.1 Acidobacteria bacterium RIFCSPLOWO2_02_FULL_65_29
ATCGTCGCCGCCTACAGCGACCGCCTGGCGCAGCGCGCGTTCCGCTATTCGATCGTCTATCTCTCCGCCCTGTTCGCGGCGCTGCTGGTTGATCATTACCTGGTCTAGACTTCTCGCCGCGGCGCTCGTGCTCGCGCTCGCCGCGTGCCAGCCCTCCGGACCCAAGTTCAAGAGCACCGACATCACCGGCGCCGACTACGGCAAGGCGCTCGCGCTCACCGACCACACGGGAAAGCCGCGCACGCTCGCCGATTTCCGCGGCAAGGTCGTGGTGCTCGCCTTCGGCTTCACCCATTGCCCGGACATCTGCCCTACCACTCTCGCGGATCTCGCCGGGGTCCTGAAAAGCCTGGGCGCGGACGCCGAGCGCGTGCAGGTGCTCTTCGTCACCTTGGACCCCGAGCGCGACAGCCGCGAGGTGCTCGCCAAGTACGTGCCCGCGTTCGATCCGCGCTTCCTCGGCCTTTACGGTGATCTCGGGGCGACGCAACGCGTGGCGAAGGAATTCAAGGTCTTCTTCGAGAAGCAACCCACCGGCGCGACCTACACGGTCAACCACAGCGCGCAGAGCTACGTGCTCGACCGCGACGGACGGTTGCGCCTGTTCGTGAAGCACGACCGCATCGCCGCGGATCTTCCGGACGACCTGCGCACGCTGCTGAGAAAACCCTCGTGATGCTCAGGGGCATGCAAGGCCAGGCATGACCCTCGCGTCGGCGCGGGAATTCGCGCCGCGACGTGTGCACTATTGCCTTCCATCATTTGCCGACAGAGTGCAATTTTCGTGCTGTCGTCTGTCTAAAGGAGCAGTGATCCAGCTGATCCGGTGTTGAGCCGGCGTTTCCTTGAACCGCCACGAGACCAGGGGGCCGTGGCGCTCGGCGAATGGCGGCTCCCGCCGACAAGCGGGAGCAATACATGCGCAGTTCATTCCCCCTGTCCGCGTCGCCCTCGTCGGATTTCACTGATGTGCTGCGCATTTGCGCCGTGGCGGCGGGCTACTTCCTCGCGGCGAAGGCGTCGCTGGCGTTTGCGATTCCGCCCGGCTACGCGACCGCAGTCTGGCCGCCCGCGGGAATCGCATTAGCCGCTTCGCTCGTCTACGGCACGCGGATCTGGCCCGGTGTCTGGCTCGGCGCCGCGCTCGCGAACTTCACCGTTGGCCAATCGTTGCCGCTCGCCTGCGCGATCGCGACCGGAAATACGCTGGAAGCGGTTTGCGCGGCGTGGCTGGCCCGGCGGCTGATCGGCGCGCCGTTCGAGTTCACGCACCCCGGCCAGGTGGTGCGCTTCGCCGCGATTGCGGCGCTCGGCGCGATCGTATCGGCGACCCCGGCGGTCACCGTGCTCTTTGCCGCCGGCGACATCGCGCCCGAGCATCTGCTCGAGAACTGGTACACGTGGTGGCAGGGCGATACCACCGGCATCATCGTGATCGCGCCACTGCTCCTTGCCTGGCTGCGCGACGACGGGACCGCCGGGGTGCCGCGGCGCCTCGAGCTGGCGCTGTTTGCGGTATTGCTCGCGGCGGCCTTTGCCGCGGTGTACCTGCTCGCCGCGCGGTACGACCCGGGCGTCGGCGGCGCGCTCACGTTCCTGCTCGTGCCGTTCATGGCCTGGGCCGGCTGCCGCTTCGGCGAGCGCGTCGTCACCACGACGATTGCAGTCGTAGCGCTCGCGGCCACCTGGGGCACCGCCAACCGCTACGGCCCGTTCGTGTTCACCTCGCTCAACGACTCGCTGCTGATCCTGCAGGCCTTCGCCGGCACCGTCGCGCTGGTCGGGCTGGCGCTGTGCGCGCTGACCCGGCAGCGCGAAGAGGCACGTGCCGCGCTCGAGCGCTCGCGCGATAATCTAGATCTCATCGTCAGGGACCGCAGCGACGCGATGCGCTACTACGCGAAATCGATGCGCGCACTCTCGCAGCGCATCGTCCAGGCGCAGGACATCGACAAGAAGCGCATCGCCGCTGAACTGCACGACGAGCTCGGGACGAACCTCGCCGCCATCGAGTTCAACCTGCGGCTGCTGCAGAAACAATTGGCGCTCGGGCCCGGCGGGGAGCCGCAGCGTTGCCTCGACGATTCGCTCGCGCTGCTCGAGCGCGCGGCGCACGCCGCACGCGAAGTGACGGAGCAGCTGCGCCCCGCCGATCTCGGCAAGGGCGGTCTCGCGACCGCGTTGCGCCGGGCCGCCGCGGAGCTGGAGGCGCGCACCGGGATCCCGTCCCGCGTGCGCTGCGAGGGCGCAGCCGACGGCTTCGCTCCCGCGGTCGAGGCCGCGGCCTATCGAATCGCCCAGGAAGCCCTGCGCAACGCGGCGAGCCACGCGCGAGCAGGATCGGTCGAGATCGCGCTGCGTTGCTCTGCCGGCTCGATCCTGATCGCGGTCCGCGACGACGGCATCGGCTTCGAGCCCTCAGCGGTCGAGAGCGGAACGCATCCGAGCGGCTGGGGGCTTCTCATCATGCAGGAGCGCGCAGAGGCCGCCGGCGGCAAGCTGCGCATCCACTCGGCTCCCGGACAGGGGACGACCGTCACGGCCGAATTCCCGGCGTAGCGCGGCGCTACGCGTGCAGGCAGCCGGCGTGGACAGTGCATATGATGCCGTCATATTACGTGGTATTATGACGACGACATGTCCAAGCCCGGCTATCCGCGCTTGCTCTCCCGGCCGCGCTCGAGTTTCTTCCTGTTCGGCCCGAGAGGGGTCGGCAAGAGCACGTGGACCAGGGACAAGCTCGCCGGCGCGCACCGCATCGACCTGCTCGACGAGGGGCTCTACCACGGTCTGCTTGCCGACGCATCGCTCTTCGCCGGCGAGCTGAACGCCCTGCCGCGCGGGAGTTGGGTCGTAGTCGACGAGATCCAGCGCTTGCCTTCGCTGCTCAACGAGGCTCACCGCTTCATCGAGGAACGGGGGCTGCGCTTCGCCCTGCTCGGATCGAGCGCACGCAAGCTGAAGGCGGCCGGCACGAATCTGCTCGCAGGCCGCGCGCTGCGCAAGCAGATGTTTCCCCTGACGCCGCAGGAGCTGGGCGCGGACTTCGACCTGGAGACCGTCTTGCGCTTTGGCAGCCTGCCGCTCGCCTGGCGCTCGAGCGACCGGCGCGCGACGCTCCTCGCCTATGTCCAGACCTATCTGCGGGAAGAGATCCGGGCCGAGTCCATCGTGCGCAACCTGCCGGGGTTCGCGCGTTTCCTGCCGGTGGCCGCCCTGTTCCACGGCCAGGTGATCAACATCGCCGGCATCGCCCGGGACGCGGGTACCGCGCGAACCACCGTTGACGGCTACGTCGAAATCCTCGAAGACACGCTGCTCGTATTGCGCCTGCGCGCTTACGAGGCGCGCCTGCGCGTGCGCGAACGCAAACACCCCAAGCTTTACTGGATCGATCCGGGCATCGTTCGCGCGGTAAAGAAGCAGCTCGACCCGCCGAGCGCCGAGGAGCGGGGGCACCTCCTCGAGGGCTGGATCCACACGCTGTTGCGCTGCTACGCCGAGGAGCGCTCGCTGTACGACGAAATCCACTACTGGGCGCCGGCCCAGGCGCGCCAACTCGAAGTCGACTTTCTTCTGCAGCGCGGCCGCGAGCTGCTGGCGATCGAGGTGAAAACCTCGCCGCGCCTGCAGCCGGCGCAGTTCGCGGGGCTGGCGGCGATCGGGGAGCTTCCCGGGGTGGTGCGGCGGATCCTGGTCTACGGGGGCACGCGCCGGCTGAGAACGCCGGCCGGAATCGAGGTCTGGCCGCTTGCGAATTTTCTCGCCGCGCTGGCGGAGGGAAAGCTCTGGCCGTGACGGGCCTCGCCTGTGTCGCCGGATCGGCTGCCTGCGCGCCCTCACGCTGCTACGCGCGCCGGGCTGAACCTCGCGAGATCCTCTTTTTCCCCCAGATATTGCGCATCATCCGGCCAAGTCCGGCGTAGTGCTTCCAGGCGGACGGGTTGAGAGTGAACATCACCAGCCTCTTGTCGTGCCGCGCCCTGGCCTGACGCACCACACCGAGGCGCTTCAAGCGGTTCAGCCGGCGCTGGACTGTCGCGACCGAGGCCACCCCCTTCGTAAAAAGGAGCTTGAGGGTGGCTGGCTGCCCTCGGCTACGTCGGGATCGGCGCGGCGTCGGTCATCTTCTCCGATATCATCCTTCAACCGCCGCACGGCGATCCGGCGCGCTGCGATCCGGTGCTCGCCGAATTTCCGCTCATTTTCCCCGGATTCGGCAATCTCAGTTTGCGCAGCCGTTACGGCGACCCGCAATGTGTTTACCCGCCGCTCCAGGTCATGCCGGCCGCTGCCGTCCTCACCGCCGAATGGTTTCGCGAGGCGCGCGTTGCGCAGGGTTTCAGCGCGAGCAACACATACTTCAGCCAACGCACGAACCGCTGGATCAGCATCCCCTCGCATACCGTGCTGGACCGCGACGGACGGTTGCGTCTGTTCGTCAAGCACGACCGCATAGCCATGGACCTGCCCGACGATCTGCGCACGCTGCTGCGCGATCAGGGCTGACGGTTGTTCGCGCCTCGCGCAAGCAAGGCGGCATACTGCTCATAGATCCGGCGCAGCTTCGGGCTGACGCTCAATTCGATGCTCCGCCGGTCCGTCCGCGATCTCTGGTTGCGGATTAACCCCAGGTCCTTGAGGCGCTTCAACCGCCGCTGCACGGTCGCGACCGAGCCGATCCCATGTTGGAAGAGCCGCTTGAGGGAGAGCGGAACGCCGGTGTCTTCGTAGTAGCCGATTTCATGCACGAGATTGAAGCTCTCCTTGGTTGAGCAGTAATTTTGATCGCAGTCCGGGCTGGATCAAGGTTTCCCTACAGAACGGCCGCGCGCGCCCGCGTAGCATGAGACCGTGGTACTGCGCGCATTCCGATTGCCGATGAGCACGCTGGCTCCCCCGATCCAGCTCGTGGTGTTCACGCTCGGCGAATATCGCTATGGCTTACTGCTCTCGGACGTGGAGCGGATCGTGCGGATCGTCGACATCACCCCGCTGCCGAAGGCACCCGACATCGTCCTGGGCGTGGTCGATGTACAGGGGCAGGTCATCCCGGTGATCAACCTTCGCCGGCGCTTCCGCCTGCCGGAGCGGGAAATCGACCTGGCAGACCACTTGATCGTGGCGCGCACCGCGCGAAGGCCGCTCGCGTTGATCGTCGATGCGGCAATCGGCGTCCTCGAATGCTCCGATCGCGACGTCGAGCCGGCGCGCGAGGTGCTGCCCGGGCTCGAATACGTCGAGGGCGTCGCGAAGCTGGAGGACGGGTTGATCCTCATCCACGACCTGGACAAGTTCCTTTCGCTCGACGAACAGGCAGCTCTGGACGGCGTGATGGAGAGCGGCTG
>MEKT01000124.1 GCA_001767435.1 Acidobacteria bacterium RIFCSPLOWO2_02_FULL_65_29
GCCTCTCGACAGCCTCACCAAGGCGCAGGCCGCCTCGCTGATCGCGGAGCTTAAGCAGATCGGCTTCACCATGCCGGGGCTCAAAGAAATGCGCGACCACAAGGCAGCCGCGTAGAACAACGTAGGGTGGGCCGTTCCCTCATCCCTGACCCTTCTCCCGAGTGGAGAAGGGAAGCTCGAGCCTCCCCTCTCCCGTTTCCGGGAGAGCGGTCGGGGGTGAGGGCTGCCCACCACTTCGGCACGACAACAATGGTGGGCGACGCCCACCCTACTACTCAATCTTATCGGCGTTCATCGGCGGTTACAGCAGTATGAGTGAACAAAAGATGGCGGGAGCGCCGGCGTGCGCCCCGCCCGACTTCAAACCGCGCAAGCCTGAACTGGTCCTGCCGCTGCTTGCCTGCGACACCCACGCCCATATCCTGGGACCGGCGGCGCGCTATGCGTATTCACCCGCGCGCGTCTACACGCCGCGCGACTGCTTGCTCCCCGATTACCAGCACATGCTGAACACGCTGGGCGTGGCGCGCGCGGTGCTGGTGCAGCCCAGCGTCTACGGCACCGATAACACGGCCATGCTCGACGCGATGAAGGCGGCGGGGAATCGATTCCGCGGCGTCGCGGTGGTCAGCGATGATATTTCAGAAGCGGAACTCAGGAAGCTCCACGATGCCGGTGTGCGCGGCGTGCGCGTCAACATTGTGGATGTAAAGGATCGCAAGCCCGGAACACTGCCGCTCGATTCGCTGAAGAGACTTGCGCAGCGCGTCGGGCCGCTCGGCTGGCACGTGGAATTCCTGATGCATGTCGATGAATTCCCCGACCTCGACTGCACGTTCGCCGATTTCCCGGTCGATATCGTGCTTGGGCACCTGGGTTACATGCGCACCGACAAGGGGCTAGCCGCGCCGGGATTCCAAGCGTTGCTCAGGCTGCTCAAGGGCGGACGCTGCTGGGTAAAACTGACCGGCCCGTACCGCATCTCGACCGCAGCGCTACCCTACTCCGACGTCACGCCGTTCGCGCATGCGTTAATGGCCGCCAACGCCGAACGCATCATCTGGGGCTCTGACTGGCCGCACGTAATGGCGAAAGGCGCGATGCCGAACGACGGCGACCTGTGCGATTTGCTCTCGGAGTGGATCCCCGACGCGCGTTTGCGCGAGCAGGTGCTGGTGCACAATCCCGCGCGGCTGTACGGGTTCTAGGCGCACGGACTCGGTCAGCAACAATCAAGAATTTGACGACTTGAGGTCACAGTGTGTGACCTCAGGTTGAGGCAGCCTTCGCTTCCCGCCCTTCGCGTGCATCAGTTGGCTCACCTGAAAACTCACTAAAAACGCAGAGAAGCTACCAAGTACTCGTCAACGAGCTGCTCGACAAAGATATCAAGCTCATCGAGACGGGAAGGTAATCCGAGCCACGTTTGTTAAAGGTGGTCTCCTATGACCTCATTACGTGCTTCATCCATAAAAATCACACTCCACCTATTCCAAGCCTATCTCAAGTGCCCGGCCAAATGCTGGCTCAGGGCGACGGCTGAACAGGCCACCGGAAACACCTACGCTGAATGGGTTCAGGTCCAAAACGAGTCTTACCGCGCCGCCGGGACCAAACGACTGTCCTCTGAAACACCACAAGGCGAGTGCGCGATCTCCCCATCCGCGCAGAGTCTGAGAGCAGGCAAATGGCGGCTGGCGCTCGACGTTCCGGCACGGGCGCAAAACGTCGAATCCTGTCGTCCAGTACGAATTTCACCGACACAAGTGTCTGAACTGCGGAAAGACATTCTTCCCACAGGATCGTGAGTGGTCTAGGGACAAATTCGGTTCAATGCTATCGGCTTACACTGTATACCAGAACATCGAGTTGCGCTTACCGGCGGTAACCGTTGACAAGAGCCTGATCAAGCTTTATGGACTTCAACTCCCAAATGGAAGCACTGGTCGTTTCAAGGCAAAGGCCGCTGAGATTTATACGGAAACGTACGAGGCGCTGTTGTGGAAGCTAAGGTCAGGCAGCTTGATCCACGCTGATGAGACGAAGATCAGTGTAGGGCGAAACGACGGATTTGTTTGGGTGTTTGCGAACATGGAAGAGGTCGCCTTTGTTTACACGGAGACGCGGGAAGCCGAGATGGTGCAAACATTCCTGAAAGACTTCAAGGGAGTTTTGGTGTCTGATTTCTTCGCTGCGTACGATGGGATCAATTGTCCGCAGCAGAAGTGTCTCGTCCACCTGATGCGAGATTTGAATGATGCACTCTATGAGCATCCGTACGACGAGGATTTGAAAAGAGTAGTGCGAGGTTTTGCGAACCTGGTAAAACCGATGGTCGACACGGTAGATCGGTTCGGGCTAAAAACCCGGTTCTTGAAGAGGCATCTTTCGTCAGTGGTTCGCTTCTACAAGGGACTCGCGCGCATGAGCCCCGCGAGCGAGATTGCCGTGAAATGCAAAGAACGATTTGAGAAGAACCGCAACAAGCTATTTACCTTTCTGAAATATGACGGCGTTCCGTGGAACAACAACAACGCCGAACACGCGGTCAAGGCCTTCGCCATGCTCCGCGATGTCATCAAGGGCGTGACATCGGAGAACGGCCTACGGGACTATCTGGTTCTCCTCAGCATTTGCGAGAGTTGCAAATACATGGGCGTGGATTTTCTTGATTTCCTCCGGTCGGGTGAGAAGGACGTTCACGCCTTCGCGCAGAGTAGGCGAGGGCGAAAGTAGATGGAGCCTTTACTTTAACCTCCTCCGCGTGGCTTTTCGCGATGGCGCGCTCGAACGAGTTAACGGCGTGGAATTCGACCGCTCAACGCAATAACCCGGCTTCGCGCATATAGCGCAGCACGCCCGGATGGATCAAATCCTGGCGCACTGCATCGGCTGCTCGCGGTTCACCCAGTCGAGCGCCGGCACTGCGCTACTCGCCGTACATCTCGGTGATCAGGCGGCGCAACTGCGCGGCAGCGGCCGCTTCCAGTTCGTCGAGGCGCCTGCCGAGCCGTTCCTTCGAAAGCGTCCTGATCTGGTCCACCGCAATTTCCGCCTTTCGGCCCGCGCACACGATCTGAATGCGGCTGCGCCAGCGGGGATGGCGTTTGGTGGTGAGCGGGCACGCCACCACCGTATCGAGATGGCGGTTCATTTCGTCCTGACTTACTACGACGACCGGGCGGGTCTTCGCGATTTCTCGTCCGCGCGTGGGGTCGAGGTCGGCAAGATAGACGCCGTAGCGCTCGACCTCGCGGCTCACCACTTCTCCTCAGGATCAAGGCCGTCGGCGACCGTGGCATCGAGGTCGCTCCAGTCCTCCCGCTCGCGGGCCATTTCCTTGTAGGTGTCCTCCCAGGACAGACGCTTGTCCTGCTTGCTGCGCAGAAGCAGCCCCTCCTCACGCTCCTCGACGACCACAGCGTCGCGAATCGCGTACTTGTCGAGGACCGCTTTCGGCAGGCGCACACCGCGCGAATTGCCGATCAGCACGACCTTGAGCTCGATGTTACGCGATGATTTGTCCATGGCTTGCGCCTCCCGTGAAGAGAAATGTAATTACTGTAACTACTCCTCGCCGGCGCGTCAAGTCGCGCGCCCCTGCGCCACACACAAGGCCATCTTAAAAGCAAGGTGAAACCGCCGATCAATTCTTCTCAATACCCCCTTGAGGGGTACGCGGATAAACGTCGATCAGAACCAAAGCTGAACGGCAGAGGACGCGGAGGAGTGGGAGCGAGAAATCAGCCGATCACGGCGTCCAACTGTCCGCGCACGTCGCGGCCCTGCCCGTCCTTCTCGAACGCCATCAGGAACAGGCATTTACCGCCGCTGCGTTCGGCCCACAGCCGGCCAACTTGATCCTTCTCGATTTCGGTGGGCACGTTGCGCAGATGTTCGCCCTTGTATTCGACAACGAAAACGCGCCCGTCCGTGAGTTCGCAAACGAAGTCCGGAAAGAACTTCCCTCGTGACGTCGGCAGCCAGAACGCGCCGGCCACGTCGCGTTCGAGGTTGCGCACCCAGTGTTTCACTTTTGGATGTGCGTCGATCACGGTGGCGCACTTGAATTCTTCGGTGCCGTCTTCAAGTTTCGCGACGACTGGGTAGAAGTGCCTGCGCCAGTCCCACTTGCCGCGGTAACGGTCCGTGGCGGATACCGCGTAGTTTCCAGGCAAAAAGACAAAACTGCGCGCGAGATCGGCGGCAACCTCCCATCCTCCATCCAGCACCAGTTGCTTGAATTGCCGGCCCGCCGCCGCCGCACGCAAATCTTCGATCTGCACGTCGATGCGCTGCGCAAGTTGATAGCGCGCCCGCGCCAGAGACGACAGCGAAATATGCTGTTCATGCAGCAGATGCACCACCACCGCCTTCAGGTAGGCCCGCAGATGCGATTGCACGATGTCCGGCTGGCGCGCCTCGCGGTCCAGCCACCGCACCAGATCGTCCTCGGTCACACTCGTGTTCAGCGCACCGAGTTCAAGTTGTCCGGCGTCAACCTGACCGACCTTGACCTTCGCTCCTTCGAGATAAACCTCGAAAGCATGGGCCTGCTCGACGATTTGAAAGCCCGGTAACGACACCTTGTCCGCGAGCAAATCGAGATCGACATCTTCCAGCACGGCTGCGCGCTCGACGAGTTCAAGCTCACCTTGGCTGCGGTAGCACAGCCATGGCACCGGTGCGAACGTCACGCCGCGCGAAACCGGCGCTGTCTGCGCCGCGACAAGCGCGTTGTGCTGTTCGATCGCGCGCTCCGTTTCCTCCTTCTTCGCGGCGCCGCGCTGCGCAGCCTTCAGGCGTTCAGCGAGCGACTCGCTCACATGCCCGGTCACGACAACGCGCGTGCCCTTGTCTGTCGCCTCGATGCGCACGTTGTCCAGCGCGGGCAAATCAATCTTGCCGGGTATATCAATCGGCAACTCGGGCAACGCGGGCGCCTTGAACAGCGGCCCGTCGCCCACGCCCGGCAGCGGCAATTGCGGCGCGATCATCGATGCCACGTCGAGGGCTTCGAAACCCATGCCCTGGATCAGCCGGTCCGCGAGCGCACTCGCCGCCTCGCCGAAGTGTGGCTCGGATACGTGCGCGTAGGCCTTGTTCAGCGCTTCGCGGGCACGGCGTCTGGCGTACGGCATGCGCAGCACCCGGCCCAGCAGTTGCTCGACCGCCGTGGCCGAACGTACCGGCTGTACCGAGCACAGCACGTAGGCGAACGGGCAATCCCAGCCCTCGCGCAATGCCTGCACCGTGATGATGAAACGGATTGGGCAATCATGCGCGGTGAGATCGATGCCCTCCAGTTCGCGCGTGTCGCCGGTCGCGACGGCAAGCTGCTCGGACGGAATGTGCAG
>MEKT01000125.1:0-9966 GCA_001767435.1 Acidobacteria bacterium RIFCSPLOWO2_02_FULL_65_29
CGTTCGACCCGGGCACGGCCTCGACATAGCGCGGATCGGCGTGCACGTCGTTGACGAGCATCGACTGGCCCTCGGCCACCGCCGCGCCCACAAGCCCTTCGCCCACCTTCAACCGAAGCGCGCGGGCTCGCTCCTCGGGATAGCCGACCGAATAGGCAATCGACAGCTCGTCGCCCTTCGGATCGAGCAGGTAGACGGCAAAGGCGTTGAACGTCGACAGCCGCGAGATGAGCTGGGGGACCTTGCGCAGCAGTTCGTCGACGTCGAGCACCGATGTGATCTCGCGGCCCAGCTCGAAGAGGGTGGACACGATCTCGCGGATGTTCGCCGGCATCTCGGCGGCGGCGGGAGGGACAGTGTTGGACATGGGAGACATCAGTAATCAAGAAGTGGGAATCAAGAAGTAAGAATGCGTGACACCGCGCGAGGAATCATTCGTCATGTCGTCATTCTTAAATTCTTAATTCTTAATTCTTAATTCTTAATTACAGGGTCCTTATCAGTATAATTCCTTCGTGGACCTGACGCTGCCGCTCCACCACGCCGCCATCGAACGCATTCTCCCGCACCGCTATCCCTTTCTGCTCGTCGATCGCATCATCGAGCTCGAGGTCGACAAACGCATCGTCGGCATCAAGAACGTGTCGCTCAACGAACGGTACCTCTCGCGCGAGGCCAATGGGTCGCCGGTCCTGCCGCCGACGATTCTCACGGAGGCGATCGCGCAGGTCGGCGCCATCTTGATTCTCGCAAAGCCCGAGAACCGCCAGCGGCTCCCCTTCTTTGCCGGGATCGAGCGCGTTCGCTATCGGCGGCCTGTCTACCCAGGCGACGTCGTGGTGATCGAGGCGGTCGTCGTCCGGCTGCGCTCCCGAATGGGCCTGCTGAGGGGCATCGCACGCGTCGACGGCACACGCGTTGCCGACGGCACGATGACCTTTGCGCTGGGACCGGTGCAGACAGAAACGCCGACCGACTCTAGAATTTGAGAATTTGAGGATCTGAGGAGTTGAGGATTTGGTCGCGAATCTGAGGACTTGAGGATTTGAGGATTTGAGAATTTGGCGCCCCGGCCGGTGGCAGAAACTGCGGACGGGGGACGCGAACATGTGCGCAGTTTCTGCCACTCCTGCGAACAGCCCCTTCGGAATCCCTCGCAATTCCACTCGGCACGGACTTGGCAGTACGTGTAGTCCATGCCCACTCGAGGCGACCTGTTGCGTGAGCGGTTTCGCCGGTTCGCGGCAAGGATCGTCAAGTTTGCGCGATCGCTGCCACGCGATCCCACGGCAGACGGCGTGGCGCGCCAGCTCTCGCGGGCGGGCACCGGAGCGTCGGCCAACTATCACTCGGCCTGCCGTGGCAGGTCGCGCGCCGAATTCATCGCACGTCTCGGCGTCGCTCTGGACGAAGCAGATGAAGCGGAACGCTGGCTTGGCGTCCTCAAGGAGAGCGGCCTCGCGAGCGGCGCTGAACTCGAGTGGCTACTGGATGAAAGCGCCGAGCTCCGCGCGATCCTCTTCGCGTCCGTCACGACGGCGCGCCTGAATCAACGCGCCCTACAGGACGAGCAGGATGTCTAATTTCTCAAATCTCGCAAAATCCTCAAATCCTCAAATCCTCAAATCCTCAAATTCCGCTGTCTCATCCTCTCCTGACCAGTATCACTCCCGCCAAAACCGCTGCCGCCGCCGTGACCATCCGTGAACTGAGCGGCTCTCGCAGCAACAGGGTGCCGAGAGCGACCGCAATCACGGGATTCACATAGGCGTAGAGCGACACGGTCGCGAGCGGCAGGTGCTTGAGGGCGTACGCATACGCCGAGTAGCCGACGATCGAGCCGGCGACGATCAGGTAGGCCAGCGCTCCGGCCGTTCGGTCGCTGAAAGCCACTTCGGCCCACTCGCCGCGCGCCAGGCCGACGACGCCCAGCGCCAGGCCCGCACCGACCATCTGCAGCGCGGACGCGGCGAGCACGTTCTCGTCGTGCTGCCGGCGCCGCGCGATGCTCGAGCCGATCGCCCATCCCAGGCACGCCATCTGCGTGGCGGCCACGCCGCCGAGAAACGAGCTCCTGTCGATCCGGCCCGAGCCGGATCCCGCGGCAGTCTCACCTCCGCCGCCCAGCTGAAGCTCGGGCCAGACGAGGAGCACAATCCCTGCAAAGCCCACGACCAGGCCGGCCAGCCGCCCGCGTGTGATCCGGTCTCCGCCGTACATCACACGCTCGACGCCGACCATCCAAAAGGGAATGCCGGCCACGAGCACCGCCGTGAGGCCGCTCGGCACCGTCTGCTCGGCCCACACGACGCCGCCGTTGCCGACGCCCATCAGCAGCACGCCCAACACGGCCAGCGAGGGCCAGGCGCCCGGGCCGGGCATGCGCTCGCCCCGCGCGACCAGCGCGATCGTGAGACACGAGCCGGCGGCCAGCCAACGGAACGACGCCATCAGAAACGGCGGAATCGTCTCGAGGGCCACGCGAATGGCGAGATACGTCGTGCCCCAGACGATGCAGACGACGATCCAGGCAAGATAAGCGGAGGCGGTCAGAGACACTGAAATTTCAAGCTGTCGTTTCGCTGACCCGCACGCAGTTGCGTCCGTGCTCTTTCGCGAGGTACAGCGCGGCGTCGGCGCGGGCGATGATCGTCTGGACATCGACTTCCGACGGGAGCGCCGTCGTCACCCCGAAGCTGGCCATTTCGTCCGCGCGCATCTCGGCCTGCTGCGCGCCGGCCTCCACAGCCGCCACGTGCGCCTTGCTCTGCTGCCGCTTGGCCTGCTGATGGAACAGAAAGACGACCGTGAGAATAATGAGGCCCGGCATGAGCGCCAGCCCCGAGCTCTGCTCGACCTGATAGGCGAGGTCGAGCGCCCAGCGAATGGGCTGCGCAAACACCACGAGCAGCGTGGCCGCAAGGCCGACGAGCAGCACGCGGTCCCGGGGGGGCACCAGGTTCATGGCCAGCCGAAACTCTAACCCAAACCACAGGGGGATTTGAGGACGGTTGCTGAAAAAGCCAGCCAGTAACTAGCACTTCTTTGTCAGATTGCAGGCTGGGCCGGACGGAGACGTGCTGCGGCAGCGAACCTTGCGAGCGGCGCGACGAAGGGCTTCACGCCGGAAACCCCATCGGAGGCGCCGAAATCCGCCGCAGGTCCGTCATGGGCACCGGATCTGCGGCATGCCGCCGACCAGCCGCCGCAGATGGGGTTTCCCGCGCCATGGGGAAGTAATGTGCGGTTCGCCGAGCAGCACGTCTCCGGCCGCATGACGGGAAGTGACAAATTAGTGCTAGTGGATAGAATAGGGGTCATGGGTAGAAAATCATCCGCGAAATCACAGAATCCACAGGCAGGCGGCGGCTCTCCGAAGGGCGCCGGCAACGGTTCGACCGAAGGGCGGACCAATGCCGGCGCGGGCGGCGGACCCAGTCCGCTGATTCTCGGCGCCGTCCTCGTGGCTGTCGTTGGCGTCGGCGTGCTTGTCTTCTTGCGTCCGGGCTCGGAAACGCCGGCCGCGACAGCCGCGACGACCGCATCGTCCACCGCGGGCGCGCCAGCCGCCGAGCAGAGTGACAATCCCCGTGCGGCCGCGCGCGCAGCCGCGCTCGCCAGCCTCGGCCCACACAAACAGGCCAGCCTGCCGCCGATCCCGTTTCAAGTGGGCTACGCGCCGCCGAGAAGCACCGAGGTCGTGACGGCGGCATACCACTTTGCCGCCGAGCACCCCGAAATCCTGAGCTACGTCCCCTGCTTCTGCGGGTGCGAGCGCTCGGGCCACCAGGGCAACCACGATTGCTTCGTGCGGTCGCGCGCCGAGAACGGCGACGTGATCCAGTGGGACGAGCACGGGGCGGACTGTGCCGTCTGCATCGACGTCGCCACGCGCTCGCGGCAGATGCACGCAGCCGGCGCCTCGGCAACAGACATCCGGGCCGCGATCGACAAGGAGTTCGGCTCGCTCTACCCGACCGGCGCGCACATGCCCACGCCTCACCCGGCGCACTGACTCACGTGGGGCTCCGCCCCACACCCCGGCTCGGTCGCTTGCGGGGACCCCTACGCCCCGCGCCGCTCCCTCGCAGGCGCGCCGTGCGCGCCTAGCCCGTTTGTGCGGAGCGAGTCACTCTGACCCCACTCCCCGAGCCCCGCCACTGACATAGAATCCCCCCGTGGATAAGCGCGCCGCCGCCTTCGCGCGTCTGTTCGAGGCAGTCCACGAAGGCGTCTACATCGGCACGATCGGGCCCCAGGCCTCGTCGACCATCGCGGCCAATCCCCACCTCAAGCTGATCTTCGGTTTCGCCGGCGAAACCCCCGAAGCCGACGTCCGCCCCTTCGACGCCGACCGTTTCGTGGACCCGCAGGCTCGCGTGGCGCTCCTCGAACGACTCACGACCGACGGAGCCGTCGCCGACTACCTGCTGCGCCTGCGCCGCGCCGACCAGTCCGCCGTCTGGGTCGAGCTCACCGGCCGCGCCGACGCTCCGGCCGCCGACGGGAGCGTCCGCGTCGAGGCGCTCGTACGCGACGTCAGCGAGCGCAAGAAGCTCGACGACGAGACGCGCGACCTCTATCACCAGTTGCTGCAAGCGGAGAAAATGGCGGCCCTCGGCCAGACCATCTCGGGTGTCGCGCACGAGCTCAACAACCCGCTCGCGACGATCCTGTCCTGGGCCGAGCGCCTTGCCGAGAAGATGAGCGACACCTCGCCGCTTCGGCAGGGCCTGGAGGCCATTCTCAGCGAATCGGAGCGCGCGGCGAGGATCGTGAGAAACCTGCTCACCTTCGCGCGCAAACGTCAGACGACGCGCGCGATGGTGAACATCAACCAGGTGGTGCGCGACACGCTCGCCTTGCGCGCCTACGAGCAGCGCGTGTCGAACATCACCGTGATCGATGCGCTCGCCGCCGGCCTGCCGCAGGTCTTCGCCGACGGCCATCAAATACAGCAAGTCCTCCTGAACCTCGTCATCAACGCCGAACAGGCCATGCTCTCGGCCAACGGCCGCGGCGTGCTCGTCGTCCGGAGCTGGCACGACGTCGATCAAGAAGCCGTCATCCTCGAAATCAACGACGATGGGCCGGGCATTCCCGAGGACGTGCAGTCGAAAATTTTCGACCCGTTCTTCACGACCAAGGAAGTGGGCAAGGGGACCGGTCTTGGGCTGACCGTGGCCTACGCGATTGTGCAGGAGCACGGTGGACGAATCAGGCTCGAGTCGCACCCGGCTTCTCATCCGTCTTCCGGCGCGTCGTTCTACGTCGAGCTGCCCGTGATCGGCGGCACGCTGCCATCGACGTTGCCCTCGGCGCGGCAGGCCGTGGCGGTCGTCGTGGCGGGCGGGTCCATTCTGGTCGTCGAGGACGAAGCCCCGCTGGCCACCGCCGTCATCGAATCCCTGCGCGACGCCGGCTACATCGTCGAGCGCGCCGCGAACGGCGAGGAGGCCCTCGCGCGCGTGACGGCCCAGGCCTTCGATCTCGTCGTCTGCGATCTGAAGATGCCGCGGCTCGATGGCCGGGCGTTTTACCGGGAGCTGTCGGAGGCGTCGCCGGGCCTGGCCCGCCGGGTCATTTTCGTGACCGGCGATGTCGCCGGCACCGACGTGGAACAGTTTCTGGAGGAGAGCGGATGCCGCTGGCTCGCGAAGCCGTTCAGGCTCGCCGATTTACTGAGAGCCGTTCGCGAAGGACTCTCATAGTCGATAGTCGTTAGTCGTTAGTCGTTAGTCGTTAGTCGAGCAGCTGATCTCTGATTAACGACTATCGCAGCGCGACCAGCGGGACTAACGACTAGCGACTAACGACTCGCGCCGCGTGTGCGCGCGCGTAACTCTGAGCGCCACGCGGGCCGGGACAGCCTTCTTCGCAGCCTCGTAGCTCTTGTACGGGAGGACCACGGAGTGCGGCGGCGCGAGCTGTTCTTCGCGCGGGTGCGGCAGCGCGGCCTTGGCCATCACCGGCTTTCTGACGCCGAAGGTGAGTAGGGCCTTTCGGAGATCCACCATCTGCTGCGGACCCATGGCACCGAGCGCGTCGCGCAGCCGGCGGATGGCGCGCGCGTGGAGCTGCGAGACGCGCGATTCGTTCACGCCAATCTCCGCTCCGATCTGTTTCATCGTCACTTCGCCGTAGTAGTAGAGGCCAATGACCTTCTGCTCGCGCCACGGCAGCGATTGAATCGCCGCGCGAACGCGCTCCTTGGTCTCGGTTTTTTCGTAGGCCCTGTCCGGTGCGTCGGGCTCGGACGGCACGAGCGCCGGCGGCAGCGAGCTTTCGTCCATGTGCTCGCCCGTATTGAGCGGCGAGGTCGATTCGATCGTGTTGATGCGGACGATCGTGCGGCTGAGGCGCTTCTCGTCCGATCCCACCTTGGCGGCGAGATCGGCGAGCGACGGCTCGTGGCCGAGCTCGCGGCGCAGGGTTTCGCGCGCGGCGTCGAGCTCGCGCCGCTGGCGGCGGACGCCGCGCGGCCACGCGTCGCGGCGAAGCGCGTCGATCATCGCACCGCGCACCCGCCGTTCCGCGAAGGTCTCGAACTTGATGCCGCGATCCTCGTCGAAGCGGTGCGCCGCGTCGATCAGGCCGAGGACCCCGTCCTGGACGAGGTCGCCGAGGTCGATCGAGTTGGGCATCGACGCCGCCATGCGGCGCGCGAGCGCTTCAACAAACGGCAAGCCGGCGACAATCCGGCGATTCTGACTCGCGGCGATCGGTTGGACGCGCATTAGGGGACCTCACATACTAACTGGCGACTTGCGACCTGCGAAGAGCGACTTATTGGAACTGTGCAGCTCTTCCGATAGCTGCGCATCATCGCAACGTCGGTACCAACCGGCGTGGCAGTGGTTCAAATCGGCCCACTCCGAGCTCGATAACAGAGCTTTACCTATTGACCAGTAATGACTTGATCGATGTGTTCGAATCTGGTCGACGCACAAAAAATAGGTCGTCAAACCACAAAAATCGCCAATTATTTGACGTAAATCGGCCCTTTGAGTGTCAACTATTTGACCGATGTACTACGATTTTGATCGGAGGAAAAAGGCGGATCAAGAGCCCGGGGGTTGGAGACCAGAGGCAGGAACGACCGACTATCGACTATCGACTCTACTAAACGACTGTCGACTCGACTAACGACTATCGACTAACGACTATCGACTATTTCGTCTCTTATCTCCTTCGCTGTCCCCATCGCATCGAGTGCGCTCGCCACGATTTGCGAGGCGCGCGCGCGGCTCGTCTCGTCGGCCGTTTTTTTCTCGAGGAGCTCGGCGTTCGCGAGAATGATCCCGAGCTGATTGTTCAATCTATGGAAGAGCAACCGCAGTGCCTGAGACTCGTCCGTCACGTTGACTGCCATCTTCGACTACGAATCCGTGGGCCGCGCGGGAGCGTCCGTCAGGCAGGCTTGCGCTCTTCGGCCTGCCAGACCGAATCGACGGCCGGTCGATCGGCCCTATGCGGATCGCGCCAGAGCGTGTCGACGAAGATGCGCACCGATCCGCCCGCCGTCCGGACATATTCGATCTTCCCTGAGGAGAGCCAGTTGTAGATCGTGCGGCGGCTGACGCCAACCAGCTCGCACGCCTTCATTATCGAAATCGTTTTTCGGTCCACCTGGAATTGCCTCCACTGGACCTATCGGCGGCTTCCAGCTCGGGGATTAGAGATTGGGGTCTGACCCTACTCTGACCCCACTCTGACCCCATTCCCTAGCCTCCAGACCCTAGCCCCCAGTCCCTAGCCCCCAGTCCCCAGCCCCCAGTCCCTAGCCTCCAGCCTCTTATGTATGTCAATCTATTGGCGCTCACCTAAATGCCTGACCCAGTAAAACATCTCCTCCTGGTTGAAGACGAGACGGCCCTGCGGCAGGCCATTGCCGAGCAGCTCGCCGATCGAGGCTACCACGTGGAGCAGGCCGAATCGGGCGAGGAAGCCCTGGGCCGTCTGTCGGACTTCGCATTCGACATTATCGTCACCGACCTTCGCCTGCCGGGCCTCGACGGCGGGGCCCTCGTGCAGGCGGCAGTCGAGCTCTATCCAGAGATTGTCGCGATTGTGATCACGGGATACGGAACGGTGAAAGACGCCGTCGAAGCCATCAAACGCGGCGCGTGGGATTTCGTCGCCAAGCCGTTCCAGATCGACGAGCTTCTCCACGTGCTCGACGCGGCGCTCGAGCAGCGGCGCCTGAAATCGGAGAACGCGTACCTGCACGCACAGCTCGACGAGCGCTATCGCTTCGAGGGCCTGATCGGCAAGAGCCGAGTGATGACCGAGCTCTTTCAATTGCTCGAAACCGTGGCGGCGACGACGAGCACCGTGCTGATGACGGGCGAAACGGGTACGGGCAAGGAAGTGGTGGCGCGCGCCATCCATCACAACAGCCCGCGGCGCATGCACCGGTTCGTCGCGCTCAACTGCTCGGCCATTCCCGAAACGCTGCTCGAAGCCGAGCTCTTCGGCCACGTGCGCGGCGCGTTCACGGGCGCCGTGGGCAACCGGCAGGGGCGGATCGAGCAGGCGCACAAAGGCGCGCTCTTCCTCGACGAGGTCGGCACGATGAGCCCGGGGCTGCAGATGAAGCTCCTCCGCGTGCTGCAGCAACGCGAGTTCGAGCGCGTCGGCGACTCGCACACCATCAAGGTCGACGTCCGCGTGATCGCGGCCACCAACAGCGATCTGCTGCAGATGGTCGAGGACGGCCAGTTTCGGAGCGACCTGTATTACCGGCTCAACGTCATTCCGATTCGCCTGCCGCCGCTTCGTGAGCGGAAGGAAGATATTCCGCTGCTCTCGCAGCACTTTCTGGAGAGGTTCCAGGAAGCCGGGATAGCCGGCGCAGCCCATACCGGTCCGGCTCACCGCCTCACGGTGTCGCAGGAAGCCATGCGGCGGCTGATGTCGTATGCCTGGCCCGGCAACGTCCGTCAACTCGAAAACGCGATCGAGCGCGCGGTGGCGTTCAGTGGCGGCCGCTCCCAGATCGACGTGGCCGATCTGCCACCAGAGCTCCAACAGCCGGAGGAGGCGTCCGTCACCTCGTCGGTGCCTCTGCCGGAAGACGGCCTCGACCTCGCCGTGCTCGTGGCCACGATCGAGCGCGATCTCATCCGCCGATCGCTCGAGCGCACGGGCGGCAACAAGGGAAAGGCGGCGCGTCTGCTCAACCTGAAACGGACGACGCTCGTCGAGAAACTGAAACGGTTACAAGACAGGGGCTAGAGGATTAGCTCTCGCTCTCAGCTCTCAAAATCCTCAATTCCTCAATTCCCGCGGCAATTCCTCAAATCCTCAAATCCTCAAATCCTCAAATCCTCAAATCCTCAAATTCGCTATTCAACTAGAATGATCCACCCATGCCTCCCCGCTACGCCTACTGGACCATCCTGATCGACAACAGCCCAACCGCGTTCCGCGCCGCGAATCGCGAGGACTTGCAGCCGACCTTCGGGCAGCTCCAACGGACGAACCGGAACATCGTCATGAAATGGTTCGCGCGCGGCCGCCTCTGGGATTCGCCGGAGGAGGCGCGCGCCGAGGCGCAAAGGCCGCGGGCCACCGAAAAGCGCGGCCACGAGTGGCGCCCGGGTGGAGAGCACAAAGACCCGCGCGCGCGATTCGACAAGCGGAAGCAGGACCATCGCGCGCGGCGCGACAACGACCGCCGCCCCGCACCGCCGCCGAAGCCAGACGTCGCACGGGGCTTCAGTCCCGCACCGCCACCGAAGCCAGATGTCGCGCGGGACTTCAATCCGGCCCACACGCACGGGCCGAGCGCGCCCTTCCGGCCGGGCGGCGGCAGGCCGCCTCGTGTGGAGCAGGACGTTCGTCCCGATCACCAAAAGCCTGGCGGCCGCGCGCCCTTCCGGCCGAGCGGCGGCAGGCCGCCTCGTGTGGAGCAGGACGTTCGTCCCGATCAGCAGAAGCCCGGCGGCGGCGCGCCCTTCCGTC
>MEKT01000125.1:9985-13426 GCA_001767435.1 Acidobacteria bacterium RIFCSPLOWO2_02_FULL_65_29
AGCCGGCGCGCGGTCGTCGCGTCCCGGTCCGCCGCGCGATCGCCGCAAATGAGCGAGCTCGTCCGCTTCGTCTTCTCAGACAGCGGTCTCGTCGTCTCCGTGCTCGTAGCCGCGATCTGGGTCGCGCGTCGCCCGCAGGCCAAAGCGGCGCGCCGGTTTCTGCTCTTCGTCGCCCTCTTCTACACGCTGATCTCGATCTATGCCGTGAGCTTCGTCCTCACCCGCCCGCTCATCGCCGGTTATCACCCGGTGACCGCCGCCGACGTGCCTCCCGGGCCGACGGCGGTCGTCGTGCTCGGATTCGGGAGCTATTCGATCCAGGACTGGAACGGCAACGAACACTCAGGGCCGGACGTGTCGCTCGCCAGCCGCGTGCTGGAGGCCGTTCGCGTCTACAAGATGATCGATCCGCACGTGGTCGTGGCTTCCGGCGGAAAGCGCCGGGCCGATCAATACGATGAAGCCACCGGCGTGGTCATCCGTGATCTACTCGTGCAGCTTGGAGTGCCCGCGGATCGAATCACCGTGCAGCTGAAGCCGCGGGACACCGCGGAAGAGGCACGGTTCAACACGGAGCTTCTCCGGTCCGCCGGGATCGATCATATCGTGGTGGTGACGTCGGATTTTCACATGCGGCGGTCAGTCGGGGCATTCCGCGCGCAGGGCGTGAGGATCATTCCGGCAATCGCGCGCGATCCGATGCCCGCGCGCTCGTGGCAGGACTGGATCGTGCCCGGCGACGCCGGCCTCTGGCACAGCGCGACGCTCGCGCACGAGGTGCTCGGCATCGGCTACTACGCCGCGCGAGGATGGATGCGGTTCTGAAGCTGGAATTTGAGGATTTGAGGATTTGAGGATTTGAGGATTTGCGGATCACCCGCCTGTCTGAGTTTTCAAGCCCGCGTAGGCCGGGACCGATCGGTTAGCCCTTTCGACAATCCACTCCAGCGCCTCGACGAGTGTCGATGCTCGGACGTCGGGTCGCGGCTTCTCGTCTGCCGTGCAATCGGCGACGAGAATGGTCGGCACGGACAGGCCGTATCCCGCCGCGATCGCCGCGTGGCTAATTCCGACAAGGTAGCTCTCGCCAAGCGCGAGCCAGTGATCCGAGGCCGCGTCTATCAACAGCTTGAATCCGGGCATTCGACAGAGACAGAACTTAGCCGGATCGTGCCAGCAGGCTCGTATCTCGTCGAGGCCAAGACTCTCACGGAGTCTCGTGTAGGACGCGGCGAGATCATCGTGATCTTCCGGGCCGCGATAGGAATCCGGCCGGTTCGCGATGCCGATCGACATGAAGCCGGCCGCTCGCACACGTTCGAGCGCCGGTCTCGCGTCGCTGGCCGCCGAACCTTCCGCAAACTGCCGAAGTGCTTCGCATTCCAGAAAGACGGCCGGGCGCCTCTCCTTCGGCGGAATGATTTCGATCGACATATTGACCACCCTTTGCGCGCGCGGTTTCTACGCGCTCCGGCCCGTCTCGATCTTCGTCACGCGAGAATCCAGATCCTCTTGTCGTCTGAACAACGCGTCCTGGTGTTCTGCCTGGAGATTCACTTGCGAGCGCAGCGTTCCGAAAAGTCGGTCAGCGCTCTCCGCCGCTTTCACGAACTCGCTCGTGATGGTACGACTCATGCGCCCGAGCTCCAGGCTTACGGCAGCAAAGCCGTCTTTCATTTCAGTCCGCAGCTGGTCGCGCCGTAGGTCGACATATTCGCCTTTCTCCGCGAGCCCGTCGCGAATCTCTTGCAGCGTCTTGTCGAACCGGCGATCGTGATCGGCAAGCCGGCCGTCGATCCCGTCGAGCCGCCCGTCGAGAGCGTCGAACCGGCGATCGTGTGATTCGAGCTTGGTCTCAATCCCGTCGAGCCGCCCGTCGATCCCGTCGAACCGCCCGCCCAGCCCCATGACCATCGTCTTCAACTCGCGGACGTCGTCATCAAGCATGAAAACCTCCCGTAAGGGAGGGAGCACGAGACGTGCCGCTCGACTTTCGGCCTGAACTCGCGCGTGCGAATCGAATGTACGCAGAAACTGCGCGCATCGGTGGTCGCGTCGTTTCGAAAATCTTCCAACTCATCGTCATCGCCAGCGCGACAGCTTACCGTCGTCTGCGACGACGAGTAAAGCAAATCCTCAAATCCTCAAATCCTCAAATCCTCAAATCCTCAAATCCTCAAATCCTGAGCACTCTCACTTCCACATCGGGCACTTGACGGAAGTGGGCTTCATCGGACGGCCCCACCAGAATAGAAAAGCCGAGGTGGCGAGCCGTCGCCGCCACAGCCAAATCGTTGGCTGGGATCAGCGCGCCCTGTCGGCTCAGCGTTGTAAAGAGGCGTGCCCATTCCTCGGCGATTGCGGGCCCGAAGTCCACGATGGGCATGCGCAGCGTCAGCGCCTCGATCTTCGTGCGGCGCGTCGCCGCTCGCGTTGGTGTGTCCGCGAGGAATACGCCGACCATCAGCTCGGCGTAGACGGCCGCGGGCAGCGCGACTGGTTCGTCGGCCAGCTGTGCAAGCAGGGCTTCCCAGGCGACCACGCTCGCCGCCCCTTTCGCGGATGCCAGACGTTCGGCGGCAACGAGCGCGCTCGTGTCGACTACGACGCCCATGGGTTGCTCGGTGGGCGATCCGCAGCGCCAATTTTCTCGAGATCATCGGCAAAAGACGCGTCGGGCGTTGCCGTAAAGGCCGCGAGCGCTTCACGGAGCGTCGCTTCGTAGCGGGCCGACTCGACGGGCACGACGCGCGCGATCGGCGTGCCGTTGCGCTCGACAATGAAGGAGTCGTGGCGATATCGGACGCGGGCCAGGACGTCTCCGAGGCTCCGAGCCAGCTCTGTCGCAGCAATCGTGTGTTCCATACTTACGTATTATACATAAGTCAGTATTGGGGTCTGACCCCCGTCTGACCCGAGGTGCTCGGCCTCGGCTACTACGCCGCGCGGGGATGGATGCGGTTTTGAAGCTGGAATTTGAGGATTTGAGGATTTGAGGATTTGAGGATTTGAGGATTTCCAGCGTCTGGCGAGCGACTGACGACTAGCGACTAACGACTATCGACTAACGACTAACGACTAACGACTATTTCACTCCAAGCGCCCGTAGCACGCGGTCCATCACGCCCGGCGTTACAGGCGCGTCGATGTGGGCCAGGACGCCGAGGCACTCGTCCACCGACCGCACGACGCCAATCCCAAGCCGCCGCGCGGCGGAGGGCAGGTGCTTTTCGTCTTCGCGCCAGACGAGCACGGCACGCGCGCTCGAGTCCGCGACGACGTCGAGGCAGTTTTCGGGCGTGTCATCGATGACGAAGTCGAGCGCCAGCGCGGCCGCAATGCGCCCGCGCGAGCCCTGAACCACGTACACGCTCGGGAGCCTGAAGCCCTTGGCCTCGAGCCAGCGTTGCGACTGAATCTGCGAAGTGGCGCCGGCGCTGG
>MEKT01000126.1 GCA_001767435.1 Acidobacteria bacterium RIFCSPLOWO2_02_FULL_65_29
GCATGCGCTTCGGCATCGAAATGTCGACCGACCACACGCTGGAAGAGGTCGGCAAGCAGTTCGACGTCACGCGCGAGCGCATACGCCAGATCGAGGCCAAGGCGCTGAGGAAGCTGCGCCATCCGTCGCGCTCCGAGCGGCTGAAGAGCTTCCTCGACCAGGAAGGCTGATCCATGACTGACGCTTCGCAGGGGGGTGCGGCGAAGGCTCAGCAACCGCTGACCTACAAGCAGATGACGCCGAATCAGAAATTCCGTTTCGTATTGAAGGTCGCGGCATGCATCCTGTCGTTCGGCTTCATTTTTCCGAACGTCATGAGCGATTGATCGCGTAACGCGCACGACGAAGGGCCGCGCAAGCGGCCCTTTTTCTTTTATGCTGTCCGCGGGGCCGGTAGCTCAGCCGGTCAGAGCAGGGGACTCATAATCCCTTGGTCGTTGGTTCGAATCCAACCCGGCCCACTGCGGCAGTCCGGCCCCGACCGACGGGCATTGACAGCGCCCCCTGGCGCAGGGGACAATGATACCGTTCGGTAACATCCCTTCCGCGCCGCATAGGGCAGACGTCCTGCAGCCCACTACGCCCAAGGAAAACTGAGGGCGCACCGGTGCCTAAAAACCTGCAACGCGGCTTTACGCTGATCGAGCTGATGATCGTCGTGGCAATCATCGGCATCCTCGCTTCCATCGCGCTGCCTGCCTACCAGGACTACACGATTCGCGCCAAGCTCAGCGAGGTGATCATCGCCATGAGCGCGTGTCGCACCAGCATCACCGAGGTCTACCAGACCGGCGGCAAGGCGCCCGCGGCGAACGGTTGGGGCTGCGAGGGCCAGAGCACGAGGTACGTTGCGAACGTCAGCACCGACGCCAACGGCGTGGTGACCGCGACGATCGCCACGGGAATCAGCGGTTTCGTGGACGGCAAGTCGGTGACGCTGATTCCGTACGTCGGCGGGTTGCCCGGCAATTCGGCCACCGACCTGGGCAAGGGAATCAACAGCTGGCTCTGCGGCGGCGCCGGCACAAATCTGCCGACCAAGTTTCTTCCCGGCTCCTGCCGAGGCTAGAGACCGTGGCCCTATAATCGCCCCCGAAAGGGACCAGCGATGAAAGTTCGGCCATGCCTGATGGGCTTCGCGGTTCTTCTGTCCGGCTGCGGCACCGGCTTGATCCATGACTCGCTCGAAGTCATGCGCGACACCAACAAGCGGAAAATTGCGCAGCTGTCAGTCGGCATTTCTCGCGGCGAGGCGGAGAAGGCCGTCATGGGCAACGACGTGGCGGGCGGCAAGATTTTCGACGTCCTCTTCGGCCGATTCCAGTATCTCGACGCCCGCAACCCGATGCGCGAGGAGAGCGTGCGCGGCTCGGATGGCGTGGACTACGAGGTCCTCTTCTATTACACGGACCTGCGCGAGCGCGACAACAAGATCACCGACGACGAGCTGACTCCGGTCGTATTCCGCGACGGCAGGATGGTCGGGATCGGCTACCCCTACCTCGGTGAGCGCGTGCCGAAGTACAAGGGCATCCGCTAGCAAGTTATCCGCCTGTCCTGATCGTTGACGCTCGCTTTCCGGGGGCGCATTCTGCTCGTCCCTGGGAGGAGGGAGGCGCCTCGGTGCAGCCGCACACGGCGATCGATTCGGCAGACCTGGCATGGGCGTTCGCGAGCTTGTGCGGGCTGTTGCGCGTGCCGTTCGATTCGAGGCTGTTTCTCCAGCAATTTCCGCCGCCGGCGAACGTGGCCACGATCGCTCAGGCCGCCAGCGCGCTCGGCTTGCAGCTGACGCCATGGCGCCGTCCGCCGCGCGAGCTGGTGCATGCGGAGGCGCCGCTGCTTGCGCTGCGCGGTGCACCCGACGGCGGCGCCCGGCTCGCACTGGTGCTGAGCGCGGATTCCGGTGCGCTGCTTGTTGTGGAGCGCGATGCGGGCCCGCGCAGCATCGGGCACGCCGAGTTCTGCGACCGCTACGACGCCGAGATGCTGATGGTTGCAGCGCGCGACGAAATGCTGGAAAAGGCCGATCGCGCGCTTGCCGCGCGCCGCTTCGGCCTCGCCTGGTTCGTGCCGGAGCTGATGCGGCACCGCGCGGCCTGGCGCGACGTCCTGGTCGCGTCGCTCGTGATGCAGCTGATTGCGCTCGCCACGCCGCTTTGCACCCAGGTCGTGATCGACAAGGTGATCGTGCATCACGCGCAGAGCACGCTCCTGGTGATCGTCGCGGCGCTGGCGATGTTTCTTGTCTTCAACGCGGCCCTCGGCTACGCGCGCCAGTATCTTCTGCTGCATGCCGCGAACCGGATCGACGCGGTCCTCGGCATGCGGGTGTTCGAGCATCTGCTCCGGCTGCCCCCGCGGTATTTTGACCAGCGGCCCACGGGCACGCTGGTTGCGCGCCTGCACGGGGTGGAGACAGTGCGTGAGTTTCTCACCGGCGCCGCGGCTGCCGCGTTGCTCGACGTGCCGTTCATCCTGGTGTTCGTCGGCATCATGTTCTGGTACAGCGTTCCGCTGACCCTCGTTGCGCTGGGCGCGATCGCGATCCTCGCGGCATTGTCGTTCGCGGTGACACCGGTCCTGCGCCGGCGCATCAACCGGCAGTTCCTGGCCGGGGCGCGCAACCAGGCGTTTCTCACCGAGTACGTCTCGGCGATGGATACGGTGAAGGCGCTGCAGATGGAACCGCAGCTCGTGGCGCGCTACGGCCGCAACCTCGCGGACTACCTGAGGGCGAGTTTTGCCACTCGCCACCTGTCCAACGCCTATTCGGTAGCCGCTTCCGCGCTGGAGCAGGCGCTCGCGGTGGCGATCCTCGCGGCGGGCGCGTGGCTGGTGATGACCTCGGAGGGCTTCACCATCGGCATGCTGGTGGCTTTCCAGATGTTCGCGTCGCGGCTGGCGCAGCCGGCGTTGAGGCTGGCTTCCTTATGGCAGGAGTTCCAGCAGGCGGCGATCGCCGTGCAGCGCCTCGGCGACCTGATGGACGCGCCGCCCGAGCCCTGGGCGCTGCGTCCCGGCCACGCCCACCAGGCCGCGGGCAGCATCGAGGTCGAGAACCTCTCCTTCCGCTACTCGGCCGAGCACGCACCCGTGTTCGAGAACTTCAGCATGCGCATCGAGCCGGGAGCGTGCGCGGCGCTGCTCGGACCCTCGGGCAGCGGCAAGAGCACGCTGGCGCGCCTGCTCCTCGGCTACTACTTCCCGACGGGCGGCAGCGTCAAGGTGGACGGGCACGACACGCGGCACCTCAGTGCCAACGAGCTGCGCCTCCAGTTCGGCGTGGTGCCGCAGGAAACGAACCTTTTTTCAGGAACGGTCTACGACAATCTGGTCCTCGCGCAACCCCACGCCAGTTTCAGCGAGATCGTGGAAGCCTGTCGTCTGGCCGAGATTCACGGCTTCATCGAAGGCCTGCCGCAGGGCTATCAGACGACGATCGGCGAGCGGGGCGCTGGCCTGTCGGGCGGGCAGAAGCAGCGCATTGCCATTGCGCGCGCGCTGCTGCGGCGGCCGCGCGTGCTGCTGTTCGACGAGGCGACGGCCAGCCTCGATCGCGAGACCGCCGAAGCGCTCGGTCGTACCATCAGCCGGCTGAGGGGCAAGGTCACCATGCTGTTCATCGCCCACCAGGTGCCCGAAAGCCTCGCCATCGACGTGACCGCGCGGCTGGAGCCGAACCGGCCTGGCCTATTCCATGAACTTGCCAACGCGACATCGCAGCGCGCTGCCCGCCTCGCCGTCTGAGCTGCTGCCCGCGGCGGCGGTGTTCGATGGAGATGCGGCGTCGCCGTTGCCCCGGCTGGTCCTCTGGACGGTGGTTGCGCTCATTGCAGCGCTTGGCGCCTGGATCACGCTCGCGCGCCTGGACGTGGTCGCGGTAGCCGATGGGCGGCTGGTGCCGCGCTCGCAGCTGAGAATCGTCCAGCCGGTCGAAGGCGGGGTGCTGCGCGAGATCCTGGTGGCCGAGGGGGAACGCGTGCGTGCCGGCCAGGTGCTCGGACGCATGGACATCCGCGCCGCGCAGGCCGACAGCGCCAGCCTCGAGACCGAGCTGGCGCTGCGCGAGCTGCAGCTGCGCCGCATCGATGCCGAGCTCGCCGGCGCGAGGCTCCCGCTGCTTCCGCTGGACCGGCGGGAACTCCATGCCCAGGTCGAAGCGCAACGCGAGGCGCGCGCGCAGGCCTACCAGAACAGCCTTGCCGAGGAGCGCGCGGTCATCTTGCGCGCGCAGCGCGAGATGGGCGCGGCACAGGAGATGCGCGGCAAGCTTGCGGGAGTTCTACCGATGCTGATCGAGCAGGAACGCGCCTTCGAGCGCCTGGCGAGCGAGGGATACGCCGGGAAGCTGATGTCGCGCCAGCGCAGCCGCGAGCGCCTCGAGGCCGAGCAGGATCTGCGCGCGCAGGAGCATCGCGTCGAAGGCGCCCGTGCCGCCATCGAGCAGGCCGGGCGGCGCATGGACCAGCTCACGGCGAACTACCGGGCGCAGCTGCGCACCGAGCGCATCGAAGCCGAGCGCGAGCGCTCTCGCTCGGCGCAGGAGCTGGAGAAGCTGCGTTACCGGCAGAGCCTGGCGGATTTGCGCGCCCCGGCGGACGGCGTGGTGAAGGACCTCGCCACGCATACGCCGGGCACGGTGCTTGCGCCCGGCGCGGTGCTGATGACGCTGGTTCCCGAGGGCGAGCCGCTGGTCGCGGAAGTGTGGCTGCAGAACCAGGATGCGGGGTTCGTGCGTGCCGGCCAGCCGGCGAAGGTCAAGTTCGCGAGTTTCCCGTTCCAGCGCTACGGCATGCTCGATGGACGCGTGCTGCGCATTTCCGCCGACGCGACCGACCGTGCCGAGCGTGCGGAGGCGGCAAGGCCCGGCACGGCCTATGCGTACCGTGCCCTCGTCGAGCTCGCCTCGCAGCAGTTGCGCGCCGGCCAATCGGCGCATCCACTGCTTGCCGGAATGCAGCTTTCGGCGGAGATCCGGCTCGCCGATCGCAGCATGCTCGAGTACCTGCTTTCCCCGGTGCAGAAAGTCGCCGCCGAGGCGGGGCGGGAGCGCTAGGCGGCGGCCTGCCGCGCCGCCTTGCGCTCGAGCAGGCGGCCGAAGTTCTCCAGCGACATCAGGTGCATGTAGATGCGCGGCAGGATGCCCTTGCGCATCAGGTTCTTGATCTGCGCCGCGTTCAG
>MEKT01000127.1:0-19885 GCA_001767435.1 Acidobacteria bacterium RIFCSPLOWO2_02_FULL_65_29
ATTCGCGCTTGAAGCGATCCGGCAACAGCCTAAGCGTCCACTGCGCTACGTCGTCGTAGAACAGGGCGATCATGCCTTCGAGACGCCGGATCGGAAGTCTCACCTTGCCGAGCTCTTCGACGACTTCCTCACGTGGGCTCTCGACCCCGGACGGCAAACGAGTCTCGGCACTCTCAACACTAACGGTTTAGTTCACAGTGGAACCACTTGCGGCGCCGTGATCTTTACGCCCCATGGTCGGCCCGACGCCGCGTAATCGGCGATGAGCAACCCATGTGTCGAGGCACAGTCCTCACGCTCTTTTCGCCGGCCGGATGCGAGAGGCCTATGCGGCCCGAGCGGGCCTGTAGTCTTGCTCCGCGAGGGGCGGTTCGCCAAGCTCCGCGAGGAGCTGGTTGAGGCGATCTAGTGGAACCGCTTGTGGCGCGGCGATCTCCACGCCCAACGGTCGGCCTGACCCGGCGTAATCGACGATGAGTAGCCCATCCTGTGATGCCACCGTCCTCGCGCTCTTCTCCCCGGTTGGATGCGAGAGGTGCAAGTACGCGGCGAATGCCCGGCCCTTCCGATAGGTTACCTGGAGCGAGCGCTCCGTCATTGGGGCACCTCGTAAACGGTCACGACGACCGGCCGTATGGCATCGGTGTCGGGCTCAACGAGCGCGGCGTGTAGCGCGTCCAAGCATAGCGCGTGCTGCACAACTACAGCGGCAGATACCGGACCTGTCCCTCCCACTCGCCCTCATGGCTGCACTCGGCCAGGAGCAGCAGGTCGTCGATGGCAGACCCGACACTGGCGCCGGACACAACCTCGAAGACTCCAGGCATCGGTCGGCCTGCAGCTACGCGGTCGTACGCGTGCTTCGTCAGCGTCGAAACGTCATGGGTGATAACCACCCGCCCCTGGACCGCCGCCCACTCCAGAACAGTGGGGTCGTCTGCTCCGGCGAGCCCGACGTCCTGGACGCGGACGATGTCGAGGTCGGGTTTCCGGCGGACCAATCCCCGAACTATGTCGCGATTGAAGTTCTCGTCCGCCGCGAACCGCAGCACGAAACCGCTCGTTGCTAACGGCGCCGAGCTAGGAGTCGTTCACGCACGCCCGAAGGGGGGAACCGGCGCTCGTTCTCCTGGCGAACCGTTGCCGCCTGCTGTTGGCGTTTCTGCAGATAGGCGCAGACGTCGGACTGGTGCCGCAAGTAGTAGGTGATCACGGAGTAAACATCGGCGAGGGCGACCGACGGGTACTGCTGCGCAATCTCCTCCGCGGTCGCACCGGCGTCGAACGCCGCGACAATGGTGTCGAGTGTCACCCGCGTACTGGCGACACGCACGACGCCGTCGGCGTCGGTGTGAATCGGAACGCGTTCAGTCGTTTCGGCCGAGCTCACTTCAACACTCCTGATTGATTATAAGGCCTGCCGACCTGTGTTGGGACCGCCCCGATGTTGGCGGACCGCCGCTCGCGATTTACGAGGCCGCTCCGAAGTTTGCGCCCGTCAGTGGACTCGCCAGGGGGGAACACGGAGTCGTATCGTGAAGATCTCGCCGGTGCATCGTGCACCCCTCCGCAGTCCCGGCAGACGCGGAGCGCTGTAGCCAACGCTCTCAGAGCAAAGCTCTCAGCCCTTCACCCGTGGAAGGCGGCTACGTCGAAGGCGTACGCGAAGCTGCCGCACGAGTACACGCTGCGGAAACAGTGGCATGACGACGCGTCGTTCGATTGGATCGTGGCACACATCAGAGCGGTCGGGTATCAGCAGCGGTTCATCGGTAGGATCACTTGAAGGGCGGTAGGCGGCAATCGCGGATGTACCGGTACGGCCACGCTTGCTGCTACCCCGGTGCTACCCGAAAGGAAGGAAGTTGGTGGACCAGAACAGCGCCAGTTGGAACCAAGTGTTCAGTTGGCTGCACCGCATAAGCGGGCTGATGCAGCCCGCGTGACGACTGACCGGGGGCCGAATCAGGCTTGTCGATCGAGAGGAGAACGGCTCGAACTCCCGATCAGCAACCCGAGCACAAACACCATGCCCGCCGCGGTTTGCTGGGCGGCTGAGGGAAAGAAGGAATCGGTCGCGCTCAATACAGAGACGGTCACCGCGCCGACGGTGGCGGCACTGGCGCCAGTAATTACGACTGTCGCAGCACGAGAACGATGGTGCAGGCGACCGATTGCCCTCCCGATGAACCACGCTACCGGGAGCGACAAGAGGACGAAAAACAGCAGCCACTCCGGGTGATCGATTCGGGTCATCTGGGTGCGGTCGATCCGCCGAATCAGGTCATCGAGTAGGCTGCCAGCCACGACGACCTGAAAACTCAGAATGAGGAAGATCGCAGTGGCCCCAAGCGCTCCGGTCAGCCGTTGCGGCTCGCGCAAGGCTGCCGATGCGGTCGCCCTAGCCTTGGCCAGCATCGCAAACACGACCTGACGCCAGAACCAGGCGTTCGATCGTCGAGGCCACTCTTCGACGAGATCCCCAACGAGTGGCTCATCGTCGCCGAAAAGATGGGGAAGAAGGGCGATCTGCAGAGGTGTACGCGTCTTTTTCATGAGCGTCCTCCCTCCAAGCCTGGCACGCCAGACCACAGCCGTGTAAATGCCCGTTTCGCTTGCCGGACGGCCTTCAGGCCAGATGGCGTCACACGGAAGTACTTCTTCGCGCGCCCGCCGCGTTCGGGTGTCGGTGAGCCGATGCTGGATGAAACCAAGCCATTGGCTTCAAGCCGGCCAAGGCCAGTATAGACGGCACCAAGCATGACCGTGCGTTCGCCGGAGGCCTCGATCTCGCGCGCGATGGGCACACCATACGCCTCTTCGCCCACGCGAAGGACCGCGAGCAACAACATCAACTCGAAGTCAGTCAAGTAGTCGCGTGGCACAGTCCGCTACCAGATCCCGTTGAAGACTTCATCCCACGGATCAAAGACCACATGCCTTCTTGAAGTTCTGAACCTCGACCGGAGGTCCAAAGCGGCTAAGCCTTTCCACGCGACGTTTTACGAAGTCGGCGTCCTGGCAAAGTGCGGATGGTACGGGGCCGGTGATCATTGAAGCGGGTGGCCCGAGGTAAAGGAGAGCATCGAATTGCTCCTCCATCCGCATCATCTTCCATTCATCTTGGGGAACTGGCACCAGCTGGCCACCCTTCACGCCGAAGCGACTCCCGTCGCCCAATCCCCGGCTGTAGAGCCCGAAGTCTCTCGCCCCTAACGTCGTTCCGCGCAGCAGAGCCATACTCGGAACCCGCCACGACATGACGCCTTCTGGGATCTCGACGTTGCGGTCCAACAGCGTCCAAATGTTGAAAATGCGTGCGGCGTGGTCTCGCTCCAGCAGACTGACGACAGTCTGCGCCTGCCACGTTGACATGTCGTAGTTGGCGACAATCTGACGGCGCTGGAGATGACCCTGTCCGTAGACGACCAGCGCGCGGCGGCCACGATCCAGAACCTGCCGTCGAATCAGGTCGGCGGGATAGCTGTCGCGAAGCTCTGTCCAGCGCCTGCCGTCCTGAGGAGCCGTGATGTTGTCCCAATCGATTGGAGGGTCACCGGCAATGACACGTAGCTTCCGATTCTCGGCGCGTGAAGCATTGACCGCACGCACGGCTTGGATCAGCTCTTCCGCTTGAACACCCAGGCTATTCGCGACGGTGTGATCTTCCCAGGCTTTCCGCAAGACTGCTCTCTCGACATCATCGCCGCGGACAAATCGATCGATAGCGTCCTGGTAGCGCGCGCTAGCCGTCTCGATCACGATGTCGTTCATCGCCTCCGAGAACCGGGGATCGCGAACGAGCGACAGAAGGAACGCTTGAACTTGCACGTTGCCGTGAGGATCGGTCACCGTCACGATGTTGTATGTGCGAAACGCCTCGATGATGGCGGCGATGGGATCGACCTGCGTTGCAGGTTGCGCGGGCGCGCTCTGTATTGCTCCGGCGGGAGCGCGTGCCACCAGCAGAAGGACGACGAAGGCTATCAAGTAGTTGTTCATACGCTTGTCTCCAGACGCCGTCCGCCTTAATCATCACAAAGTATGAATAAACATCGTCGAGCAGTCAAGTGAACTGGAGAGTAGCGCGTCGTTTTTTGTCCTGGTGTGACCCGCCCCGTCACGGAATGGACGTAAACTGGCCCACCATGAGCGACCGCTCGGCGATTGAGTGGACAGACGCGACGTGGAACCCCGTCCGCGGCTGCACGAAAGTGAGCCCGGGTTGCAAATTCTGCTATGCGGAGGTGTTCTCGGAACGTTTCCGCGGTGTGCCTGGACACCCATTCGAGCAGGGCTTCGATCTGCGACTTGTGCCCGAGAAGCTTGAGCAACCGCTGCACTGGCGACGCCCTCGGAAAATCTTCGTCAATTCGATGAGCGACCTCTTTCACGAAGACGTTCCAGCCGACTACATCGGGCGCGTTGGGGAGGTCATGCGACGAGCTGACTGGCACTTGTTTCAGGTCCTCACCAAGCGCGACGAGCGACTGCGCGAACTGTTGCTGGGTGAGTTGCGGTGGATGGCTGACCTTCAACACGTCGCGTTCGGCGTCAGCGTCGAGGATCGACGTTACGGTCTGCTTCGCATTCGGTCGCTCCAGGACACGCCGGCACGCCTTCGATTCCTCTCGGTAGAACCCCTTCTCGCCGACCTCGGGCCTCTCGACCTGCGCAAGATCGACTGGGTCATCGTCGGCGGAGAGAGCGGCCCGCACGCCCGCCCGATGCTTCGAGATTGGGTCGTCGACATCCGTCGTCAATGCCGCGCGCAGCGGGTGCCCTTCTTCTTCAAACAGTGGGGCGGCACACGCAAGCACGAGACCGGCCGGACGCTGGACGGCCGCACCTACGATGAGTTTCCGCTTGCCTTCCATCGCGTTCTCGCAACGAGCAGTGCATGACACGGCGATCGGATCCGAATCCCGCTTATTGGGAGCAGTACGGGCCGTTTCAGCACGTCAAACATGAACTGATTCGTTGCTACTTGAACGGCTGGTACCCGAAGCTCGGCACTTGGGCTCGTCGCGTCCTGTACGTCGATACGCACGCCGGCCGAGGGCGCTATGAGAGCGGGGACCCCGGGTCATGGCCCGAGGCATTGGCGCCAAGTGGTGGACGTCGGCGGTGCGAATGGTCACAGGTGGAAAAGCGACTCGGTACGTCTTGCTGCACCTCACGAACTCGGATGACGGGCGCGACCTGATGAAGGAATGCGCGTGGTCAGTGTCGCCGGCGGGCGGCTTCATGGTCCGCCGCTCTGACAACCCTGATCAGCAGTTCCTGATCAAGCCTGAGCCGGATCTTCATCCGCTGCGAGACTGGATACTTGATCGGCTCTCGCGTCGTCCTGAACGATGGCAGGATCTGCACGCCGCCGTCAGGCCCGAGTGGTGGTTGCCCAAGCAGGTTAACGAGCTGGTTCGCGAACTGAAAAAGGAAGGCGCCATCAACGCCGACGAGGTCCCCGGCCGACGGTTCGGAGCGGCGGCAAACCCGGTTCTGAGGCTCGCGAAACCGAAGACGTGACCCTTCGCGAGGGGGAATACGGAGGGGAGCGGGTGGTACTGCGTTGCGCCTCAGAGCAGTTTGCGCATGAAGATGCACGGCATGGACTGGCCGGTCATCAGCAACGCCTCTCCGCGTCCGATCTCCTCAAACCCATTCGCCTGATAGAAAGCGACGCCGGCTAGGGATGCTTGAATCTTGATGCTCTTGGCACCATTTGCCCGCGCGTGTTCTTCGGCGAGACCTAACAGCTTTGTTCCGATACCACAACGCGAAGCCATGCCTCGAACGTATACAGAGGCGCCATCTTGATCATCGTCAACGCGATGACTGGCAAAACCAAGCACGGCCGACTCGCCGTTGAGCGGGCCGACGGCGATGAAAAAGACCTCACCGCCCTCCATCGCGTTCACGTACACGTTCGCTGTGAGGCCCGCAACCCACGCGTCCACGATCTCCGATGAATAGAACCGCGGACCAATCGATCGAATGGAATCCAGATGGGCCGCTAGGATCGCTTCGGCGTCATATGGATGAGCCTTGCGCGTTTCGATTGCGCCGATGGCCGTGGGAGACGATTCTTCCATGCGGTTTTGAAGTGCGCCCCGTTCGCGCGAGATGACGGATTACATGCTTCCTGGGAGCGGACTGAACTTCATTCGAAAGAATGGCGACTCGAAGGCGGTTACCTCAAACTCAAGTCGGTCGTACAATTGTTTAGCCCGAGGATTGGCAAGAACCACCGACAGCGTGACCGATGCTCCACAACTTGCAGCCTGTCTGATGATCTGCCGGACGACGGCTGTACCTATTCCTCGTCCTTGCCATTCGGGTAGAAGTTGGATCTCGTGGATGTAGATCGAGTCGGGCCCCGGTTCTAGCATCAACCCGCCGATCGGACGTCCCTCATATTCGATGACTGACGCGACGTATTGATGAAAACGCCGCTCGAAATCTGTTCGTTGCCATTCCTCGTCCCAGCCCCACGTCTTCTCGATAACCTCACGCATCGTGCAGCAATGGAGCTCGTACAAAAACGCTCGGTCCCTTTCCGATGCCGGTCGGAGAATCCACGTAACCGTCATCGCCATCGCGGACACTTTCCTACCCAGGGAGCATTGTGCCGTGCCGAAGATCGCCCAGGTGCAGCTCGCTGACAATCCGTTCGACGCTGTCCGAATCGCCTTGCGCGAGAAGATCCCTGAGGTCGTCGGAGGTCTTGATCGTTCGAAACTGCTTCGTCGGCGCGACGTACACGACCACCGGTTTGTGCTCGCGGGACAGGTTCACAACATTGTTGACCGTGCCCTTGCTTTTGCCGTCCCAGAGCATGAGCCCGTAGTCTGCCGTCTCAGCCATCGCGCGGTCTTTGAGGGAGTAGTAGTCGAAGCCTTTGGCGCCGCGCGGGGCGGCGACCTCACGCGTTGGCCAGTTTCCAACGTTGTTCCGGCAGTGGTCTTTCATGCAGTGCACGAGAACGTTCGGGTACGACTTGTCGGCAAGGTATCGCTGAACTGATCAACGACAATTAAATTTGCACGACCGGCAAAAGTAGTTGACGTCGATCACTGAACCGCCTTGTCGGCGCCATTGGCGTCACCGACGAGGATCTGAAAGCCCTTCTGGACCATCGTGTCGAGACGGGTCTTCACCTCGGCGGGAAGCCGAGAAATCTGTCTTGAGCCGGCGACGAAAACGATGGATGGATGGCTCATTTCGTTCGTGTCATTGCGAGGGCTCGGACCTCGGTGGCGCCCATTTGCCCGAGCACTTCGGCGACTCGTCTCAGCGTACTACCAGTCTCCCACAGGTCGTCGGTTAGCAGAATCCGCTGCCCCTGGACCGCATCGGTGCCCGCCTGGATCGCAGCAGAAAGCAGCGGAGCGCGCTCGTGCAGCGGGACGTTCTTCATCTGCGGGGTCGCCGTGGTCTTGACCGCTGCCGCGGCAAGGGATTGCACTCCGAGAGCCTCGGCTATCCACGCAGCGATCAGCACCGCGGGCTGCTTCGTTCGGTGCAGCGACGGCGGCGGCGGAACGACGCAGTCGATGACGCCATTCCATCGATCGTTTTATGAAGGCGACGGCGGTCTCCACGATGTCGTTCAGCGGTCCGTTTCGGTACTTCAGCTGATACACCAGTTCGCCCAAGGCGGAGCGGGTTGTCTCGAACTGCATGTGCTCGCCGAGATAGCCAATCGGCACGCTGGAGATCACGTGGCGATCCAGGACGAACCCCTCGATCCACGGCCCGTCGATCGGCACCGGATGGACCTCCACAACTGCCATTCGCCCTCCACTGGTCCACGTCTTTCAGCGAGACCACCACGACCATGGTAGTTGCCAGAATCAGGGTGTCTAGGGGGAACACCGGGGGGGAACACCCCTCCGCGCGAGGTGTTCCCCCTTGGATCGCCTCTGCGTCGAGGATTCGTCCTGCTCAACGATGGCGACTCGCGTACCACGAGCGCATAGGGCAACTGCCGGTCGTCGTGCAGGTTACACGGCGTCGTCCTCGGGCGGCGCTCTGTGCGGCCCGTCTGGTGGCGCCACTGCCGGAGCGGTCGCCAGCAGCAATCCCGTGGCGTGAGCGACCACCCGAAATGGCCGCTTGGTCTGCCAAGCCTGCGGCCACAGACGTGGTCGCTCACGCCACGCTGAAAGAGAGTTGGCGCCGCGTGTGAGCGCGGTCGATCCGCCTGTAGGCGGCGAAGAATCCAGCCCGTGATCTGAGCAAAGAACTTGATGACTTCTCGGCCGTCCTTTCACAGTGGTCCCAGCATCCGGATTGGAATTGCTGACGCCGCGAGGGGAGCCGCGACAAAACGCGGTGGTTGGCGTCGAAAAACCGGAGCGTGAATGACGACCAGTCCGCGGAACACACCTGTCAGCATCAAGGAAGTCCCGTGGTCGGATCCGTCACGGCGCCAGCCACTTCCAGTGAATGGCCGGCGCGTTCCTGAGGACGGCGCTTTGTGCCGGCCGTTGATCGGCGCTCGCAGTCCCAGCTGCCAGCGGGGGCGTGAGCAACCCCCCGGTCTGGAGAGGGTGCCGACCCCGGCCCCGACCAGCTCGCCTTCGGTGATGGACAGGGCCAGCGACGGTCCAGCCTGCTTATGCCCGGGAGCAACCTCGTAGGGCGCCGACATCGGCACTGGGAAGAAATCCGGATTCACCTTCCGCAGCTTGTCGACTACGCGACCAAGCCGCCAGTCTTCTGCGAAGGTCTCGTAGTGCTGGGAATAGAGTTCCTTGTTGGCAATGAGCGACCCGAACGCGATCAGCTCGCAGACCTTGCGCATCTGCAGGAAGATCGTTTCGGTGCTCACAAGGTCCTGATTCTGCGTCTCCCGAATCCGCGCAACAGCCGTCCGGGCAATGCTGAGGCGCTGCCGGATCTCGGCCACGCCGTTCGCGTACCGCTTGGCGTCCTGGGTGTTCGCAGGCGCGGACGGAAGGATGATTGTCGACATTGACTCCAGTATCGTTCGGGCGCGTGACAGCCAAGGTTACCCCGTTACGGCCGGACGGCGGCGCCTCTTCCTGCCTTGGTGAATGACGGACTTCAGCTCGATCGCTCTGGGGCAGAAGCCCACCGACCGGTAGTACAGGCCGAGAATGACCTTCTCCCTGTCGGTTGAGCGCGAGCATTCCGGACGTCACGGGATGCACGGCCTCATACGTGTAGATGTCGATTGCTTCGAGCAGCGCAGCAAACGACTCCGCCATGAGCATGGCGGGCGGCGGGTTAGAGCATGTATCGTGGACCCGCTGAAAGTCGTCGTCGGTCAGGTTGTTCACGAAGTACATGGCCCATTGTAGGGCTTGGGCTTACATGCGGCGCTTCATCAAGATGAGAGCAGACGGATCGACGGACGGCATGCCAGGCGGCACCTTGAAAGTCACGCGCCGACCGTCATCGGCGACAACGACAACCTCCCAGCCCTCGCCGCGCCGCCGCCCGACCATCTCCTCGCGGACCCAATGGAGCTTGAAGCCTTCCGCCGTCAGCCGGTCCTGCAGGCCAGAGCGCGACGGGTAGTCCGTGTCTACGGCCTCGATCTCCGGCGGCGTTGTGTTGACGACCCGCTCCTGGACCTGCTGCGCCTTGTTGTTGGTCAGGACCAACACGGACGTCGCGGCCTTGCCGCCCATGCCTCCGAGCAGCTTGTGCTTGGACAAATGGTCAGGCGTTAGTTCCCACACGATCTCGTGGCGGATGTCCTTCGCGGCGTCGAACTGCGGCTCCCGATTCGTTTCGGTCCGGAGCGCGTCGCAGACGCCAATGAACGTGCCGAACAGCTGCCGTGCTTCGCCCTCGGGCAAGAGCGCGACTGCACCGTCGCGGTCCGACCATGTGAAGTGCCGCTCCGCCTCGCCATCGTTTACGATCAGCGGGTGGAATTCCGGGCCGGGCGCTGCGGCGGCACGCGCCGGGATCGGTCTGGCGGTGATCGCGCCATCTCGCCCGATCCGGAGCTGCCAGAGCATGTTTAGGAAACCGCACTTGTCGCCGCGGGCTGCGTCGGAATCGTAGTTCTTGACGTGATCGAACCCGACGATCACCTCGCCGCCGCGCGTGTGGTTGCGCAGCGTCGCAGCCTTCCGCGCCTCGTCGGCTCCGACGACCTCCCAGTCATCATCGCTGGGCCTGCCGTCCGGCCCAATGGCCGGCGGTTCGAGACGGAGCGTCTGGCCGATGCACTTCTTGAACTGATCGTGATTCATGCCGCCGTGCGGAAGTCTAGCCGAGAGGGGAGCGGGCAGGAATCCCGTCCGGCGTCACGACGGCTCCACCTGTTGGATCGTCCGGTGCCGCGCCAGCGACAAATCGCGCCGATGCGCCAAGCAGGCGACCACAACGCTCTCGTCGGGCTCAACGCGATCGCGACCGAGGTAATGATCGCGCGCCCAAGCAAAGCCCTCAAGCGCGGTCGACTTCGCCGTCCTTGTGTTCAGCGGTTCAGGAGGCCGCTGCACAATTTGATCTCCAAGAACCGGCGGTTCGATCTATGAAGTGGGGTGGGCTATTTCAGTCGTTTAGAATCAACGACTTGGAGATGGTGGACCAGACCGGGATCGAACCGGTGACCTCATGAATGCCATTCATGCGCGCTCCCAACTGCGCTACTGGCCCACATGTCGGGAAGGACCGAACATCGATTGTAAGCCTGATGCGGTTGGGGATGCCAGCCCGCGAACCAACTCGCTGCCGCGAAAGCCCCTCCGGAGTCAAGCGGACGCGCCCGGCGAACTCACAGATCCAACCAGCGCCGGAGCGCTTCGTCAATCTGCTCGAGATGCAGCAGATCGCATCGGCCGACTTCGCGAACGATTGCGGCCCGGGGTACGCTGACGACCTTGTCGATCATGACCTGCGAAACTGTGGCCAAGCCCGTCCGCTCACCAGGAGGCAGTGTGACGCGAAAGAGGGGTGCGTCCACACAGTCGGACGTGATGGGACAGAGCGTCAGACTGGCATGGGTGGGATTGAACGCATCTGCCTGGACGACGACGGCCGGACGCGGCTTGCTCGTGCAGGCGCCCTTGGCGGCCACGACCACAACGGCGCCGCGCGTCATCGCCAGCCACGAAGATCGGCAGCACTGAGCGCAAACGCCAGCGCTTCGCGGTCGGAACGGCGGCGGCTGACCAGCACTGACTGGCGGCGCGCTTCCTCGGCCGCGTCGGGCTGATCGCTTCCGCCAAACCGCTCCTGAAGAATGGCCCTTGCGACCTCGCTGCGCGTCTGACGCCGGCGACGCGCTTCGCGTGCCAGGTGCCGCTCGAGCAGCGCTGGCACGCGGATGGTCAGCACGGCCGACGCGGTCCTCGATCGAGGCATGGTGTATACAGTATACACCGTGAAGGCTCCCGGCGCTCGGCGCCACGCGCGTCACATCGCGTTGGCGCCGCACGACTACCGATCGTCCAGCAGCCGCGCCGCCACCGCCAAGTCCGACGTCGGCAGCTTGCACGCGTAGTTCTCGCAGATGTAGGCCGTCGCTCTCCCGTCCCGCCGGTCCATCGTCTTGATGAACGGCAGCCACTCGCCCAGCCGGGTCTGGCCTGCGCCGCCATCGGCGAGGAGCAGGATCTTGTTCGGGATAAATCGATCGTGCACAAGCCTCAGCATGGCGCGCGTGTCGGCGGCGCCGGGCTCGCCCGCGATCACGATCTGCTTCGGCTTCGACAGGTTGAAATCGAGCGCGGCGGCGAGCTGGGGCAGGTTTGCGCCGGCCCGCGTCAGCTGCACGCCCTGCGCCCTGAAAATCGCGTCGGCCCGCTCGCGCCACTGGCGGCGATCCGTCATCTGCCACAGGCGCAGCAGGTTCATCGCCGCCACCGAGTTCGGCGACGGCTCGGCGCCGTCGTAGTCCTCCTTCACGCGGACGAGCACGTCGGACGCCTCGGCCGTGGTCGAAAAGTACGCGCCGCCCTTCGCGTCCCAAAACCGATCGTCCTGGCGTGTCTGCAACCGCAAGGCCCACGAGAGCCACCGCACGTCGAAGGACGCCTCGTAGAGATCCAGCAGCCCCTGGATCAGGAACACGTAGTCCTCGAGCATGCCGTCGATGCTCGCGTCGCCGTCGCGATAACGGCGCTTGAGCGTGCCGCCATTCGCGTCGTACATGCGGCTCTCGATGAAACGGGCCGAGGCCAGCGCCGCCTCGAGATACCGCGGCTCGTCGATCACCTGCGCCGCGCGGGCGAACGCCGACATCATCAGGCCGTTCCAGGCGACGATCACCTTGTCGTCGCGAAGCGGACGCGGCCGCGCGCCCCGCGCGGACAACGCTCGCCGCCGCGCGTCCAGCAGCATCGCGCCCGTGTCGGCTTCGGACTTTCCAAACTTCGCCGCCGTTTCCGCGACGGTGCGGCGAACGCTCAGAATGTTTCTGCCTTTGAGCTCACCCTGAATGTCTTGTTGCGCCGGCACGTTGCCCGCCGGCATCACGCTGTAGTGAAACGCGAACAGGTCGGCGAGCTCGCTGCCGAGCGCGGCGCGGATCTGGTCGACGGTCCACACGTAGAACGCGCCCTCGGTCAGCCGCGTGGCCGACGCGTCGGTCAGGCTGTCGGCGTCCTCGGCGGAAAAGAATCCGCCCTCCTCGCCCCGCATGTCGCGCAGCACGTAGTCGAGGATGCCGCGGGCGACGCCGCCGAGCCCGGCGTTCTTGGTGACCTGATACGCCTCGGTGTACGCGATCGCCAGTTGCGCCTGGTCGTACAGCATCTTCTCGAAGTGCGGCACGAGCCATTCGCGATCGGTCGAATAACGGTGGAAGCCTCCGCCCAGCTGGTCGTGGATGCCGCCGGTGGCCATCGCGCCGAGCGTCTGGACGGTCATGTCGAGCGCCTGCTTCGTGCGCGTGCGCGCGTGATAGCGAAGCAGGAAATTGAGCACCACCGGCCGCGGAAATTTCGGCGCCGGTCCAAACCCGCCGGCAGCCCGATCGAAGCTGCCGCTGATGTCCCGGTACGTCTGGTCGAGCGCGCGCGCGATCGCGTCGGACGCGGCCCGCGCCGCGCCGCCCGTCTGCGCCTGAATCATCTTCGTCCCGGTGTTGGCCGCCTCCAGCAGGCGGGCGCGATCATTGGCCCACGCGCCGCCGACCTGCAGGAGCCACGCACGGAACCCTTGCCGGCCGCCGCGATCGTCGGGGGGCAGATACGTCGCGCCGGAAAATGGTTTCAGGTCCGGCGTGAGGAACACCGACAGCGGCCACCCGCCGCCGCCATACGACCACAGCACGTAGCTCTGGTACACGCGGTCGAGGTCGGGCCGCTCCTCGCGATCGACTTTGATCGAGACGACGGCGCGGTTCATCAGATCCGCCATGGCCGGATCGGAAAACGTCTCGGCTTCCATGACGTGGCACCAATGGCACGTCGAGTAGCCAATCGACAGAAAGATCGGTTTCCCCTCGCGCCGCGCCTTCTCGAACGCCTCGGCACCCCACGGGTACCAGTCGACCGGGTTGTGCGCGTGCAGTTGCAGGTAGGGGCTTTTCTCGTTGACGAGGCGATTGGTATAGGCCGGCGGCGTCTGCGCCAGGGCGGCGGCGCTCGCGGCGGCGGCCAGGACCGCCACCCACAGGGCCACGATCGAGCGTTGCATCATGGTGCCGATACAATACCGTGATTTTGGCAGCGCAAGACCAACACGAGCGTCTGACGGTCGCCGGGCGGGAGGTGGCGATCTCGAACCCGGGCAAGGTGCTCTTTCCGCAGCCGGGCCACACCAAACTCGATCTGGCCCGTTATTACCTGGCGGTGGCTGGCGGCGCGCTCCAGGGCGCCGGCGGCCGGCCGAATGTCCTGGTGCGATACCCGAACGGCATTGGCGGCGAGTTCTTCTATCAGAAACGCGCGCCGCGGTCGCGCCCTTCATGGATCGACGTCGTCGAGCTCAGCTTCCCGTCGGGTCGTACCGCTGAAGAGGTGGTTCCGCGCGACGCGGCGGCGCTCGTCTGGATGGCCAACCTCGCGTGCCTCGAGCTGCATCCGCATCCGGTGCGCGCCGACGATCTGAATCATCCCGACGAATTGCGTGTGGACCTCGACCCGGTGCCCGGCGTCGAGTGGAAGCAGATCCGCGAGGTCGCGCACGTCGTGCACGCAACGCTCATGGACTTCGGACTCGTCGGCTGGCCGAAGACGTCCGGCTCGCGAGGCATGCACGTGTACGTGCGCATCGAGCCGCGTTGGACGTTCGGCGAGGTGCGGCGCGCCGCGCTGGCGCTGGCGCGCGAGGTCGAGCGGCGCGCCCCCAGCCTGGCGACCAGCAAGTGGTGGAAGGAGGAGCGCCACGGCGTGTTCCTCGACTACAACCAGAACGCCAAGGATCGCACGATCGCCAGCGCGTACTCGGTCCGACCGACGCCCGACGCGCGTGTCTCGGCGCCGCTCGCATGGGGCGAAATCGATCAGTGCGATCCTCGCGACTTCACGCTGGCGACGATGCCGGCGCGCCTCGCCAGCCTGGGCGATCGTCACGCGCACATGGACCAGCACACCGGCTCGCTCGCGAGCGTGCTCGAGTTGTCGGCGCGCCAGGAGCGCGACGGGCTCGGCGATGCGCCGTGGCCGCCTCATTACCGGAAGCAGCCGGGCGAAGCGCCTCGCGTGGCGCCATCACGCCGACGCGTGCCAAGACATCCGCTCATTGAAATCGGACGCGCCAGGGAAAAAAAGGACGCGCTGGCGGGTCTCGAGCGATGGAAGGCCCGTCATCCCGAAGCGGCCGCCCACCTCCAGGCCGCCGACGTGCTCGTGGACGCCATGCGCGGACGCTTTCGCACGTGGACCCGCATCCGTGTCAACCTGCAGCACGTGCCGGCCGATCAGAGGCCGGTGCAGGAAACGCTCGATCCTGACGACCAACCCAACAGGTAAAGTTAGAACTTAGAAGTTAGAAGTCAGATCTGCACCGGCCGCGCCGAAGACCTTCGCGAGCTCGTAAGGAGTCGTGACCTCCAGCTGGTCGTAGCGGCAGTCACTCGGCCGCTTGTCCGGCCGCCAGCGCTGAAAGACGGCGGCGTGCCGAAACCGCGGGCCCTGCATGTGGTCGTACTTGACCTCGCAGACGCGCTCGATTCGGAGCGGCTCCCACGAGAGATCCTTCCCGGCGCTCCAGCGGCTCTGGCCTCCAGGCATCCGCAACATGGTGCCCCCCTTCACTTCGCTCAGGGCAGTGCCGGACGCTTCGGCCCATTCGCGCCAGGGGTGTTCCTCGAACGCGCGCTCTCGAAGCGGCGCCAGTTCCTGCGCGAGTTGCCGGCGCGCCGCCATCGTGAACGACGAAGTCACGCCGACGTGGTGCAGCCGGCCGGCTCCGTCGTACAGCCCTAACAACAACGATCCGATCAGCTCGTTTCTTCCCGCCTTGTGCCAGCGAAAACCGGCCACGACGCAGTCCGCGGTTCGCACGTGCTTGATCTTGATCATCGCCCGCTTGCCAGGCGCGTACGTCCCGTCCGCCGGTTTCGCGATGACGCCGTCGAGCCCCGCGCCTTCGAAGCGAACGAGCCACTCGGCCGCCACGTCGCGATCGCGCGTCATGGGCGTCAGGTGGACCGGCGGGCTGGCGCCGGCGAGCGCCTGTTCGAGCCGCGCCCGTCGCTCGCTCTGGGGAACGTCGCGCAGATCGCGCCCTCCGATCGCGAGCGCGTCGAACGCGACGAATTGAGCCGGGGTCGCCAAGGCAAGCTTCGCGACGCGCGACGCCGCAGGGTGAAGGCGCATTTGCAGAGCGTCGAAATCGAGCCCGCGTGGTGTCGCGATCACGATCTCGCCGTCGACGACGCAGCCGTCGGGCAACCCGGCCAGAAGCGCGTCGTGCAGCTCGGGAAAGTAGCGATTGAGCGGCCTGAGGTCCCGGCTCTGGATGAAGACCTCGGATCCACCGCGAAAGACGATTGCCCGGAATCCATCCCATTTCGGTTCGTAGAGAAAGGTGCCGCCGGCGGGAAGCTCGTCGGCGAGCTTCGCGAGCATGGGCTCGATCGGCGGCTCGATTGGGAAGGGCATGATCAGAATACGACGATCACCGCGGAGCCCGCAGAGATCGCAGAGAATCCATCCGCTCGATGACTCCCGATGAACGTGTGCAGCGACCTCGAGACACTCTAACGTCCGAGGCCGATATACTGCCACCGGGAGCACCGCACTGGACGTTTATCTCATCGACGGCACCTACGAGCTGTTCCGCCACTACTACGCCGTTCCAGCGGCTCGGGACGCCGACGGCCGCGAGGTGGGCGCCGTGCGCGGCGTCCTCTCGTCCGTCCTCGGCATGATGAAAGTGGAAAAGAGCTACGTGGGTGTTGCGACCGATCATGTCATCGAATCGTTCCGCAACGATCTCTGGCCGGGCTACAAGACCGGAGAAGGCATCGAACCGGACCTGCTCTCTCAGTTTGCCCTGCTCGAGGACACGCTGACGGCGCTCGGCGTGGCCGTCTGGCCGATGGTCGAATTCGAAGCCGACGATGCGCTGGCGGCCGCGGCGGCGGCGGCCGCGCGCGACCCGCGCGTGGAGCGGGTGCTCATCTGCACGCCCGACAAGGATCTGGCGCAGTCGGTGCGGGGCACGCGCGTCGTGCAGTTGGACCGGCGCGCGCGCACCATCCGGGATGAAGCCGGGGTCGTCGCGAGATTCGGCGTGCCGCCGGCGTCGATTCCCGACTATCTGGCGCTCGTCGGAGACGCCGCCGACGGCTATCCGGGCCTGCCCGGCTGGGGCGCGAAATCGGCGGCGGCCGTGCTGGCGAAGTACGGCCACATCGAGTCGATTCCAGACGACTGGGCCACATGGGGTGTCAACGCCTCGCGCCCAGCCGCACTGGCGGCCACGCTCACCCGGGACCGCGAGCGCGCGTTCCTGTTTCGCGATCTCGCGACGCTGCGCACGGACATCCCGCTATTCGATTCGGTCGACGACCTGCGCTGGAACGGTCCGACCGCCGCGTTCCCGCCAGTGGCCGCTCGCCTCGACGCCGCGGTCACAACAGACAGCGATCAACGCAGAGGCGGCGGAGACCGCGGAGCCTGAAATCTCGAGTCGCCGCCTTGGATCGGCCTTAGATCAGCCCTAGATCCGCAAGATCCCCGATCCCCAAATCCTGACATTCTCAAATCCTCAAATCCTCAATTCCTCAAATCCTCAATTCCTCAAATCCTCAAATTCCCCGCTCAGTTCTTTATACTGACGCCCATGACTTTCCTTCGGGATCTCAAGTTCGCGTTGCGGGCGCTTGGCCGCGCCAAAGGGCTCGCTGCCACCGTCGTCGTGACGCTCGCGCTCGGCATTGGCGCAAACGCGGCGATTTTCAGCGTCGTCCGCGGCATCCTGTTGAGGCCGCTCAACAACCAGGACGAAGCCCGGCTGCTCTACCTGCGCCAGTCGGCCCGCGGGATTGGCGCCGAGAACGCCAACTTCTCGGTGCCGGAGATTGCCGACTACCGCGCACGGGTACACACGCTGACGGGCCTCGGCGAGTTCTCGACCGTCGGCTTCACGATGGTCGGTCTCGGCGAGCCGCGCGTCGTCCGCGCGGGCGTCGTGAACGGCAGCTACTTCCGTGTGATGGGTCTGTCGCCGTCCCTCGGCCGGCTCCTCGACGATCGGGACGATGGGCCGTCGGCGGAGGGCGCGGCGGTGCTCACGCACCGATTCTGGTCGACCACGCTGCAGTCGGACCGGTCCGTGCTGGGCAAGACCGTGCGGCTCGGCACACGCTCGGCCGCGATCGTCGGCGTGCTCGAGCCCACGGTGCCCTATCCGACGGAAACGGAGCTCATCGCGAACATCGTGACGAGCCCGCACCATCTCGGCGCGGCCATGAACACCGATCGCGAGCACCGGATGACAGAGCTATTCGGACGCCTGGCGCCGGGAGCCGATCTCGATGCGGTGCGCGCCGAGCTGCGGGGCGTGCAGGCGACGGTGATGAAGGAGCATTCGGAGGCGTACGACGCGCGGGCCGACTATCAGATCAACGCCGTGCGGCTGCGCGATCAGATCACCTCGCGCGCGCGAACCGTGCTGCTTCTTCTGATGCTGGCGTCCGGGCTGGTGTTCGTCATCGCCTGCTCGAACGTGGCGAACCTGCTGCTGGCCCGTGCGGTTCGGCGCGAACCCGAGCTGGCGGTGCGCGCCGCACTCGGCGCGAGCCGGCGTACGCTCCGAGGGGTGCTGCTGGCCGAAAGTCTCGTGCTGTCTCTGGCGGGCGCCGCGCTGGGCGTGGCCATCTCGGCACCGATGGTGAGCGTATTGGCCCGCTACGCCTCCCGGTTCACCGTCCGCGCGTTCGACCTCACGGTCGATCCGAGCCTGTTCTGGATCGGGGTGCCGCTCTCACTGGCGGCCGCGGTGCTGTTTGCGTTCGTCCCGCGGCTTCCCGGCGGCGAGCCTGCGCGAAGCGGCGGAGTGTCGGCCGGCCATCGCGCGACGCGGTCGTCGCGCGTCCTACGGACGTTTGCCGTCACGCAGATCGCGGCGTCCTTCGTGCTGCTCGCGGGCGCCGGGTTGTTGCTGCGAACGCTGCTGGTGCTGCGGGCCACCGATCCGGGCTTCGAAACCACGCACGTGCTCGCGGTGAACGTGCCGGTGATGAGCTTCGGCCGCACGCCAGAACAGATTCGCGCGTTCTACAGCGAGGTGGAGCGGCGCGTCGAGGCGATTCCGGGCGTGACGAGCGCGGCGCTCGGCAACACGGTGCCATGGCGCGACCGTACCGGCGCGGGCGCCGACTTCACGTTCTCGGTCGACGGCCAGCAGCGCCGGGACGGCGAGGAGGATCGGCGCGCCAACTCCCGCTCGGTGTCTCCAGGCTTCTTCAAGACCGTCGGCATTCCCTTCGTCAGCGGCCGCGATTTCAACGAATCGGACCGCGACGGCGCCGAGCGCGTCGTCATTGTCAGCGCGGCGCTCGCCGAGCAGCTGTTCCCGGGCGAGGATCCGATCAATCGGCAGCTGAGGTGGACAGATGGCCGAACGCGCTTCGTCGGGGTGAGCACCGAGCCGCGGCGAATCGTGGGAATCGTAGCCGACGTGGAGGACGAAAGCGTGTCGGCCCTGCACCAGCTGACGGTGTATCAGCCCTTCGAGCAGGAACTGGGCGGCGGCCGCCTGTTCGTGAACGCGGCCACCGAGCCGTACGCGCTCGTGCCGGCCATCACGCGGGCGGTGCGCGAACTGGCCGCCGATCAGCCCGTCGAACGCGCCGCCACGCTCGAGGACATTCGCGCGGAGGTGCTGGCGCCGAGCCGCCTGAACGCCCTGGTGGTTGGCGGGTTCGCCGCCGTGGCGCTGGCCATTGCTGTTGTGGGCGTCGCGGGCGTCCTGGCGTTTTCGGTGAGCGGGCGGACGCGGGAGTTCGGCATCCGGCTGGCCGTGGGTTCTCAGCCGGCGGCAATTCTCAGCGGCGTGCTGTTCGAAGGCGTCGTGATAGGCGCCGCGGGCGTCGCGGCCGGCTGCGCGGTCGGCTTCGCGATCGCCCGACTCGCGCAGGGATTGATTCCCGAGCTGCAGGCACTCAGCATGTGGCCGCTCGCGGCGTCTGCCGGCCTCCTGCTCATCGCGGCCGTCGCGGCGTCGCTCGTGCCCGCGATGCGCGCAGCGCGGGTGGACGTCATTCAGGCGTTACGCGCGGAGTAATCCGACCTGCACGCGCCGCAGCAGGCAGGACTAAAGTCCTGCACTACATGCGGCGTCGCAGCGCGGGGCAGGACTAAGGTCCTGCGCCTTCGCCCTCGCGCGCGCCGAAGATCGCGAGCGCGCGCGCGTAGTCCTCGGGCGTGTCGATGTCGAGATACGCCCCCTCGTCGTCGATCGCCACGTCGCCCGCAGCCGACACGTGCGCACGCACGAT
>MEKT01000127.1:19896-28030 GCA_001767435.1 Acidobacteria bacterium RIFCSPLOWO2_02_FULL_65_29
CGTGCGCACGCACGATCGGCTTGGCGCCGGAGGCCGGATCGGCCGCGCGAATCGCGTCGAAGAGCGACCGATCGATGAGCACCGGGTGCCCGTGCTCCGCGCCGCGCACGGGCCGCACGATCGGCGCGTGCACGGCCCGGTACCGCTGCACGACGGCGCGCACGGTCTCGGCCGACACAAACGGCGCGTCGACCAGCGTGAGCAGCATCGCGTTCACACCCGGACGATCGATCGCCCGCAAACCCGTCAACACCGACGACAGCTGCCCCTGCTCGTAGTCGGCGTTGACGACCAGTCGCGCCATGAGGCCGCTCGCCGCCACGCTCTCGCGCACGGCCTCCGCCTCGTGGCCGACCACGACGACGACGTCGTCGACGTCGGCGTGTTGGAACGTCCGGATCGTCCGCGTCAGAAAGGTGTCCGAACCGCGGCCGGCCGGCAGCGTCGCCTTCGCGCGACCCATACGGGTGGACTTGCCGGCTGCGAGGATGACGGCGGGAATCACGCTGGGAAGCCCCAAGTCGACAGTCGACAGTTCACAGTTAACAGGGGCAGCGCAGTTCGCGGCCCGCCGTTGGTTGAACTGTCAACTGTTAACTGTCGACTGTCAACTCGTAGCAGTCACGCTTCACCTGACGTAGAATCGCCCGCATGGCTGACGGCGAACTTCGCATCCGGTGCATGCGGTGCGGCGCTCAGATGGAAATGCGCGACCCGGCTCTGGACAGGCCTTGGACGCCAGATCAGTTCTGGGTGTGCCCGACATGCGGGCGTCATTTTTGGACAACCTATCCACCCCCGAAGGCCAAAACGGCAGCGGAACCCGCGCCCTAGCGCTCGTGGTGCCCCGTGGGCGGCCATGCGCCATCTGGTAACGGCGGGCGGGTGCCTTCCGCGAATCTTGACTTCACTCGGCCAACGTGCCTAGACTGGCCACGGTTTCCCAGCTGGTCAAAGCTGGATCTTAGTCACAGCCGGGCTCGCGTCACGAATCCTTCTGGTAGGCGCCGTCGCCGGCTGATGCTCCCGGGATGTCCTCGCGACTCTCGGAGCGGAGGGCTTCGGGTATGCCAACCGGCACTATCGCACGACTCCTCATCGACAAGGGCTTCGGGTTCATCCGCGACGAGGGCGGTCTCGAACACTTCTTTCATCGGAGCTCGGTTCGGAGCGCCGTCTTCGAGCTGCTGCGGGAAGGCCAGCGTGTCGAGTTCACGCCTGAAGAGTCCGGCAAGGGACCGCGGGCCGGCGACGTTCGGCTGATCGAGGGCTGACGCGTTCAGCGGTCCCCAACGCCCATCGCCGCAAGCGCCGCGGTCAGGTCGGCGAAATCCTCCAACACAACATCCGCACCGGCCGCCGCGAGCGTGGCCGCGTCGTACCCGCCCGTCGCAACCGCCACCGATCGCACCCCGCCTGCCTGTGCCACCGCCACGTCCAGGGGCGTGTCGCCGACGATCACGACGTCGGCGGGCGCCGCGGCCGGCCCGCCGCGCGCCTTCACGCGCGCCAGCGCCGTCGACAGGAGGTCGTTGCGCTCCAATGTCTCGTCGCCGAACGCGCCGCAGTTGAAATAACGCCACAAGTCGAAGTACTCGAGCTTCACGCGCGCGCCCCCCTCGAAGTTTCCGGTCAGCAGCGCGAGAAACGCGTCGTCTCGTGGGGCGAGTGCGTCCAGTAGCGCGCGCACACCGGGCATGATGCCTTTGCGGGGGCCCGGTTCGTGCACTTCGGCCGCGAGGCACGTGAGGTACGCCTCGTGAAAGCGCGCGAGGCGCGCGCGATCCCAGGGAACCTGATGGATGGCAGCCGCCTGGGCCACGATCCAGGCGTCGGTGCGGCCAGCCATCGGAATGCCCGCGAGGCCGTTCCGCACGCCGAATATCTCCTCGAAGGCGCGCGCCATCGCGCGCGCGCCGGCGCCGCCGGTGAGCACGAGCGTGCCGTCGATATCGAACAGAAGGAGGGTGACGGGCCGGGAGCCGGCTAGCCCTCGACGCGCACGTTGCCGGCCCGGGGCCCTTTCGGCGACGGCTCTTCGTCGAAGGCCACGCGCTGCCCTTCGCTCAGCTGGTCGAAGCTCCCCTGGACGGAGCTGCGGTGAAAGAACCACTCCTGGCCGCCGTCGTCGCGTATGAAGCCGAATCCCCGGTCTCGAACGATGCGCTTGATCGTACCGCCTGGCATGCGAATCTCCCTTGGGAGCATCTGCCCGGAGATCGCGCTATCAATATTCGTTCCGCCCGAAACCCTCGGAAATCACAGGAAAATACGGCCGAGGCACGAAGCGTCGCCTACGTGCGACGTAAGCTGGACGGCGGTATCCGAAAAACCGGTGCAAGCGTGCTTGGGTGCAATGTGGTCGGCACCCCCACCTGGGTACCTGAGCACCCGTTACTGCGCCACCGTGACGTTGATCGTCTGGCACAGGCCGGCGATGGTCATGTGCTTGTCGTCGCCAATCTGAAGCGTCAGCTTGTGCGGGCCGGGCGTGAGCTGCATGCCAGGAGCCATCTCCGCGCCGCCCGTGCCGAAATGCACCCATGGATCGGCCTTGGGAATTTCAGTCCCCGGAGGCAGGCAATCGATGTCGACGCCCACATGGTGATGCCCCATGCCGGCGCGCACCGCCGTCACTTCTCCCGCCGGCACGGCCATGATCGAGAAACTCTCGGCACCGAACCTCAGGAGCACCGGGCTCTTGACAGTCGCGCCGTCGGTCGGCTCGACGAAAAAGACGCGGGACGTTGGGGCCGGGGGAGCGGCGGCCGGGGCGGAAGCCGCCGGTTGAGAGGATTCCGGTGTGCCGGACGAACAACCGGCGATGACAATCGACAATCCAACCAGCGCGAGCAGCTTCATACGGGATCTCCTTGGGACACATTTTCGTCTGCCGACGGTTTTTGTGCAACTGGCGAGGATTCGCCGGTCTCTTTTCTTACTTCTGGGTTCCTCTCAGTCGGGCGAGCCAGCCGGCGCCGGCTGCCGTGAGCCGGCCGTTCGCCGGCTCGAGTGTCAGCGTGCGGTCGGCCACCGCGCCCGCGAACTCGCGATCCGCTGTCAGCGTCAGACTCGCGGCGCGCCGCTCGAGCACGATCGCCTTGACGTCTCGCCCGAGCGCGACGACCGCCTCGCGCGGCAGGCCAGCGGTCGGATGTTCGAGCAGCACCACCGACGGCTCGAGCGCGAGCGCGCGGCCGAGCCGCACGCGCAGACGCGATGCCGCATCCAGATCAGCCACCGGGCGTTCCCAGACGGCCGGGGCCAGCCCCACTCCCTCCGCGAGCGCCATCGCCCGCTGCCGGAGATCGGCGGGCATGGGCTCGACGTCGAGCGAGAACGGAATCGCGAGATTCTGAACGACCGACAACGCCTCGAGCAGCACCGCACGCTCGCTGACGATCCCGAATCGATCGACGAACGCCATCCACTCATCGCTGTCGCGGATGGCCGAGGTCGCCCGCCCGAACACGTGGACATCGCCGCGGTCTGGGAGCGTCGTGCCGGTGATGAGATTGATCAGAATCTCGGCCGAGACAGCATCGAGGCCGAGAATGGCAAGATGATCTCCTGGCGCCAGAGAGAGCCCGTTGATACGAAGGGGACGAAGGCCCCGGTAATCCTTGACGACACCGGAAAGCTCGATCGCGGGCGTCACAAGCCGAGCAGGCGGTTGACCTCGTCGACGATGCGGCCGGACTCGCCGAGCGCGTCGAGCTCGACTTTGCACGCGGCGATGTTGGCCACGATGGCGCCGTAGGCGATCGTCGCGTGCACCATCGGGGGCAGCACGCCGGTGTCCACGCCGCCGCCGAGAATGGCGGCTGTCATCGTCACGGCCATCGCGATGGTGCCGATTGAAAAGACCGGCTTTCGCGCCACCGCGATCCGGCGGTAGTGGTCACCGCTCAACTGGCCTTCCGCCATCGCGTCCTTCACCGCTTTTCCTTTTCCGATGAAGTAGAACATCATCATCGAGTGCGCGAGCAAGATGACGAGACTCGAGAAGAACCCGAGCGCGATGTGTCTCGACAGATCCGTGCCTATCAGGCCGAAGACCGCCGTCGCAATGAGACCGACCAGACCGATGCCGACGCTGGTGACGAGAGCTTGAGCCAGAATGCCAGACTTTCTTTGTGTCGTGCGCGGGGTCTCGCCCCCGCGCACCTGGGCCTTCGCCGGCTTTGTCGGCGGCTCGGGCCTGTATGCGGCGACTAAAGTATGTGCGATCACCACGCGCCCGATCCACCTTCGCGGTTCGTGGCCGACTGGATTCGCAGGCTCGTCGGCGGCGCCGGCGCGCCGAAGCGCGCGCTCGATGTGGCCGTCGGACGAGGCCGCCACGCCGAGGTGCTCGCGGCCGAGGGGTTCAGCACGTTCGGCGTGGACGTCAGCGTGGACGCGGTTCGCGGCGCCGTCGCGCGTGCCGCGGCGCGAGGCCTCGTCGTTCGCGGCTGGTGCGCCGACCTGACGCGGCATGCGCTGCCACTCGAGCATTTCGCGCTTGTCGTGGTCGTGCGCTACCTGCAGCGTGACTTGTTTGCCGCCCTCGTCCGCACGCTGGCGCCGGGCGGCGTGCTGCTCTACGAGACGTTCACGGAAGGGCAGCGAGCCGTCGGTCGCGGTCCCACGTCGCCCGATCACCTGCTGAAGCCGGGCGAGCTTCGCGCGGCGTTCGCGGATCTGGACGTGCTGTTCTACGAGGAGGTCCTGGAACCCGACGCGCTCGCCCGCCTGGTCGCCCGCAAGGCCGGCACTGGTCGTGTCTAGCCTCTAGCTTCCGCCTTCGCGCGACGCTTCGGCGGACCGCCGTAGTGTCGTGCTCAGGAAGCCATGGAAGGCGTTGAAGCTGGATGGGAATGGGCTGGGCCAATGGCGGGACCGGTTCGCAGTGTCGACGACAACCACGGCGGTGGCAGTTTCTGCCATCGCGGCGTCATGCGGCTGCTGAAACAACTGCCACGCTTCGCATCCGACGGCGCGCCACCGGGCTGTTTTGCTGGGCTTCCGGGCATGGCACGGTCTTCGCGTATGCCCCGGACATGGATCAGCCGCCGAGGTTGCTTGACCGTGTGCGCGACGCGATTCGCGTACGACATTACAGCCGCCGAACCGAGGAGGCGTACGTCTACTGGATCCGCAAGTACATCGTCTTTCACAACAAGAAGCATCCGTCCCTGATGGGCGCGACGGAGATCTCGGCGTTTCTGACTTCGCTTGCGGTTCGCCAGCAGGTGAGCGCGTCGACGCAGAACCAGGCGTTGAGCGCGCTGTTGTTTGTGTACCGGCATGTGCTTGGGATTGATGTGGGCCCACTCGAGCAGGTGCCACGCGCGCGGACGCCGATCCGTGTGCCTGTTGTGCTCAGCCGCGACGAAATCAGGAGCATCATGCAATACCTCACGGGCACGATGTGGATCATCGTCGTCCTTCTGTATGGGGCTGGACTCAGGATCCAGGACTGCCTCGAGTTGCGTGTCAAGGATATTGACTTCGATTGGAACCAGATCGTCGTACGGCGAGGCAAGGGACAGAAGGATCGGTTGACGATGCTTCCCGTGGCGGCGAGGGAGCGGCTGCGAACGCACTTGGACGAGGTGAAACGACAGCACGAGCGCGATCTCGCGAACGGCGTGGGGCGCGCGGTTCTTCCGTTCGCGCTCGATCGCAAGTATCCGAAGGCGTCCACGGACTGGGCCTGGCAGTTTGTGTTTCCCGCCTCGCGGATCTGTCGCGATCCTCGGTGGGGCCCGCCGTCGCGGTATCACCTTCACGAGACGGTCGTCCAGAAGGCGGTGACCGAGGTCGTGCGGCAGGCGGGCCTGACGAAGCGGGCGAGCGCGCACATTTTTCGGCACTGTTTTGCCACTCATTTGCTCGAAGACGGCTACGACATTCGTACGGTGCAGGAACTGTTGGGACACGCGGACGTGAGCACGACGATGATTTATGTGGTGGTCGCCGTTATGTGGTGGCGAGTGCGGAGGTCGTGGATTCTCGGTGGAGAATCATTGTGCCAAGGCCACATAAGGAGGAGGCGGAGAATGGGCGGATTCCCTAACAAAGGAGTCCGACCATGTTTGAAGCATTGTTCACCGGCCCAATCGCGTTGGCGCGCCAGCATGAGAGTCTCTTCCCAGAAGAACGACGTCAGTTCCTCCGCCATCTAAAAGACCTCGGGTACGCGCGAAACACCCTCCACGCCGTCGCCTGCCAGCTCGTCGTCATCACGCGACATCTCGATCTGTCGGGTTGGGATGCGCTGGACGTGGCGGCCGTCGAGGCCACCGCACGGCGTTGGGCCACGGATCACAGTCGACGCCGCGGCCGCGCAACCACCGCGCTCGCCGCGCGCAATTTTCGGTATTGGACCGTGCAGTGGCTGCAATGGCTGGGGCGCTTGACGGCGCCGGCCCCCATCGCGCCGCCGCTCTACCAGGGTCTGCTCGACGGCTTCACCACGTACATGCGCGACGAGCGGGGGCTGACAGCCGCGTCGATCCGATCGCACGGCTGGAAGACGAAGACCTTTCTTGCCTGGTATTGGTCGCAAGGCCGCGCCTTCACGGACGTCAGGGTTCAAGACGTCGACGACTTCTTGACCGCCAAGGGCCGCGCCACGTGGAGCCGACGGTCGGTCAGCGTGGCGGTCCAAGCGCTCCGCGCGTTCTTTCGCTACGCAGAACCCGCGCGGCACTGTCGCACGGGCATTGCCGCCGCCATCACCGGACCGCGGCTCTACCGCCTGGAAACGGTGCCGGCGGGCCCGCCGTGGGCCGACGTGGAAGCGATCCTGGCGAGTCTCGCGACCGATCGCGCGGTGGATATTCGGCGCGTCGCCGCGCTGCTCCTGTTTGCCACGTACGGATTCCGCGAGGGCGAAGTGGCGGGGCTGACGCTCGACGACCTCGATTGGGAGCACGACGTGATCCGCATTCGGCGGGTCAAGCGTCACGACGTGCAGACCTACCCCTTGTCTAAGGAGGCGGGCGGTGCGCTCCTGCGCTACATCACCGAAGTGCGTCCGCGTGGCCGCTGGCGTGAGGTCTTTCTGACGTTGAAGGCTCCGCACCGGCCGCTCTCCCGCGCGGGCCTCTACCACCTCGCGAGTCGCGTGCTCTGCGCCCGTGGACTCCCGCTGCGGCATCACGGGCCGCACGCGCTCCGCCATGCCTGCGCGACGCGGTTACTCAGCCAAGGGCTGTCCTTCAAGGACATCGGTGATCACCTGGGGCATCGCAGCGCCGACGCCACGGCGGTCTACGCCAAGGTCGACCTCCCGAGTTTGCGCGAGGTGGCCCGCTTCGATCTGGGAGGTGTCCTATGAGGCTCGCTGACGCCATCGCCACATATGTCGCCCTCAACCAGTCGATGGGGATGCGCTTTCACGTCGATGCGGCCATGCTGAAGGCATTTCACCGGCACGTGGGGGACGTCGATCTTGCGGGGATCTCGCCCGATGTGGTCGTCGCCTTCCTCCAACCGCGACGGCGGGTGACGTCCACGTGGCTCATGAAACATCGTGCGTTGCGGCGCTTCTATCAGTATGGGATCACGCGCGGACTCGTCGCGCGCTCGCCAGTCCCCACGGTCGTCCCGCGGGTGACCGAGACCTTCGTCCCGCACATCTACTCCGACGACGAACTGCGTCGCTTGCTGGCGGGCGTGGAGGTGCACCAAGCCCGCGACGCGCGCTGCACGATCGCCGCGCCGACGTTGCGCGCGTTTCTGCTGCTCTTATACGGCACGGGCCTTCGTCTCGGGGAAGCGCTGGCCCTCCGACGGGAGGACGTCGACCTGCGGGCCGGGATGATCCTAATCCGCGACGGCAAATTCTATAAGTCACGGCACCTGCCAATCGGCCCTCGCCTGACGCACGCCCTCGCCGAGTATCTCGACACGGTGCCGGCCTGGCGCGGTCCCGCGCCGAGCGCGTTCTTCGTGAACCGCCGCGGTGGCAGCATGCCGCATCAGACCGCCTGGTGGAACTTCGCATCCTTGCGCGAACGGGTGCAGGTGCAAGGCCGTGTACACGACCTGCGGCAGCATGCCGGGTCCCGGATTATGCCGGGTTGCCACGTTGCCTGGAGGAAAACCCTGGTGGATCCCGCGAATGCGATGGCTGTCGACCCGG
>MEKT01000128.1 GCA_001767435.1 Acidobacteria bacterium RIFCSPLOWO2_02_FULL_65_29
GAGGCCACCGCGATGCTGCTGCGGGGAGCGTTCCAGCTGCAGGCGCGCGGCGCGATGGAGATCAAGGGCAAGGGGGAGATGCACACCTTCCTGCTGGCCGATGCCGCGGGGATCCCCAATGGATGATCGAAGGACATTCACGGCGTAGACTGACCTCCGACTAGGCTAGTCTGGGCTTCCCCTCACCGGCTGCCCGACGCGCAAAATGGGCAGGATTGAATTGCCTATCGTTGAAAGGTGCAACAGTGAGCGTTCCCGGCACGCCAGACGGTGACGGCAGTCAGGGGATTCCACTGCCGCGGCGCCGGCATCCCGTACGGCGCTGGCTGATACATGTGGTCGCGGTGCTGCACCGGTGGGCGGAGTCAGGACGAGTGCGGAGTGCGACCGCGACGTGGGGGTTCGCGCAGAGTTCCATCGTTCCCGGTCCGGACTGGGCGTTGCTGATCCCGCTGGGCCTCGCCGATCCGAAGCGCGTATTCTTGCTCGCCTTGTGGACGACCGTCGGCTCCTTCTTCGGTGCGCTCGCTGCCTACTCCATCGGCGTGTTCGCCTTCGACAGGTTCGGTATTCCGCTGCTGTCACTGGTCGGCATCGGCTCGGACATTATGCAGAATGCCCGCGAAATGTTCGCCGAGCACAGCTTGCTGGTCGTGCTTGTCGGCTGTATGGGGCTGCTTCCGTTTCCGGCAAAGCTGATGAGCGTGGCCGCCGGCGGGTTTGGCGTCCCCCTGTTGCCGTTCGCGCTCGTCATCGTCGTCGGGCGCGGCGCTCGCTTCTTCACGGTAGCTGCGATCATCCGATTCGCGGGATTGAGGCTCGTGGGTTGGATTGAGCGTTGGGTAGGCAGGCCACTGGCGACGCTACGCTGAGACATCCTTCTCGATATACCGATCAGTGCGCCGGCCGGCCACATACAGGCGTGCCAGCGGCAGCAGGCTGAGGTAGAAAACGAGGTAGGTCAACAGCCCCCAGACGAACGCTGTCTGATACGGCCGCGCCATCAGCCAGGCGACGACACCAATCGTTGTCCCCCAGGCGAGGACGCCGGCCAATACGCGCAGCCAGGCTTTGTCGATCATGTACCAAAAATCGGCGATGCCGTGGAGCGCCGCAATCATGCGAATCGAAAGATAGATTCCCAGCGCAAAGGCTACGACCTGAAGGAGCAGTGTCATGCGTCCGCCTGTTGCGGAACAATCCGCACGCTGCCAAGGTTGCCGTCAACGGCAATGCGATCGCCATTGCGTATTTTTTGCGTCGCTTCTCCGACGTCCACCACGCACGGCATGCCGAATTCGCGCGCCACGGTTCCGGCGTGCGAGAGATAGCTCCCGACCTCGACCACAGCCGCGCCCGCGGTAAGGAACAACGGCGTCCACGCGGGGTCGGTGTAGGGCGCGACAAGGACCTCGCCCGGCTTCAGCTCCACGTCGATCGACGGGTCCAGGATCACGCGCGCGCGGCCTTCATAGGCTCCCGGCGAAGCGGCCTGTCCTTGCAGCAGCGTGGCGCCCTCATGCTGTGTGGCGGGCGCATATTTCTCGGGCATCTCGATGCCGATCGTCTTCGGTGGACCCATCTTGCATAAGCGAATATGCTCGATGCGCCGTTCGCGAATCCTGTCCTCCACGTCCAGCCATTGAAGACTGCCTGACTGCAAGCCGGCCAGTTCGTTCACTCGCAGGAAGAAGATATCGTCCTTGCATTTGAGCTTTCCATGCCGCATCAATTCGCTCTCGATCCGCAGCACCTTTTTGCGCAGCACGCCGATTCCCATGATGTAATAGAAGCGCGAGTTCTCGCGCATCTTCAGAAAGTAACGCACCCGTTCCGCGGCAAACAGGATGAGCCGCAAGCGCAGCCCGAAGGTCCGCTCGAGCGGGAGTATTTGCAGCCTGGCACGCAGATCACCGATCAACTCTGCGCGCGCGTCGGCGGCTTTCTTTTCGTGAATTGAGGGCTCGGTCTCGATGAGCAGATAATTGCGAACCATCCCGAGCACCACTGCGGGGTTCTCCTCCCAGCGAGGGGAACGAAGTTCCCACTCCTTGATTGCGCGGTGGCCATTCTTCGCCAGGAAACCATCGAGACTGCGCAGGAAATCCTGGGCCTCCGTTGTCAGTCTGAGTTCCGCAAGTGCCCGCTCCGGCACCTGTGCCAGGAGCATGTCGCGCACGCAGGCATTGCGATTCGCTTCGACCGCAAGCGCCCAGATTCCGCGACCCATTTCCGCTGAAAGCACGCCGTCAGAGCCAGAGCCGAGTAGGGTCTCGGCATCGGCGCGCAAATCCGGCGCCCAGCGCCGGACGAGCCGGCGAAGGATGTGCATCCGCGACAGGAACCTGACGGCCGCAAGATTGATCAACAAGGGCATGTTGCCGACGGGATCGCCCAGCTTCGGCAACAGCAGCAACCGGACATTGGCATCGGCAGGACCAATTGACGTATCGGCATCGAGCTTTTCGCAAAGCGCCCGATAGCTGTCGAGGGCGCCGTCGGGGAGAGATCGCGTGCGCAGAAACAGGACCGCGTTCACCAGGAAGAACATCAAGCCGATGGCAAGCAACGCAGGCAGCTTGGAGATAGAGACTTTCCATGCCGGTGCGTCCTTCGAAATCGAATAGATATGGTCGGCCAGCGCTTCGGCCGAAACTTTGAACGGTAGCAGGCGCCGCACCGCTTCGACGTCGACGTACATCCAGCCGTCAATGAACTGCATTCCGATAAGCGGAACCAACGTCATCAGATTCTCGGCCAGAGGCGTAAACGGATCGGTGAAATTCTCGACTAGCGGCTTGAACAGCACATATTTGCCCTTGATGTCGCGACCGATGTCCTCGCGACCCATGACTGTGATCGGGCGCGACTGAAGCAGATAGAAGCGGCCCTCGCAGATCGCCCACTCCACATCCTGCGGTTTGCCGAAATGCGACTCGCATTTGAGCGACCACTGCGCGACCGTTCGCAGAAGATCGGGCGTGAGCGATTCGCGCCGGCGCATCGCGTTCGGGACTTCTTCGAGTCGCGCTGTCTGTCCTGCTTCGAGGTGCGCCGCGACCATAAGCCGCTTGTCGGCCACACGCTGCGTGCGAACCCGGAGATCAGCGCGTTCCAGCACGTAGCTATCAGGCGTGACGCGACCGTCGACTATGGCTGCACCCATTCCCCAGCTCGACTCGATGATCACTTCGTCCCTGGAGCCGCTGACCGGATTCGCGGTGAAGCTCACACCGGACACTTCGGAGGCGATCATTTCCTGCACTACGACCGCCATCGCGACCGACGCATGATCGATGCCGTGCGTGGCGCGATAGGACACCGCTTCGGGGCTCCACAGCGAGCCCCAGCATTGCCTGACTTTTTTCAGCAATTGCGCAGTGTCGACGTAGTAATAAGTTCCGTGTTGACCGGCGAAGCTCGCAGCGCCCAAATCTTCCGCGGTGGCGGAACTGCGGACCGCACAGACGATCGGCCGCCCGCGGTTTGCAATCAATCTGCCATGGGCCGCGAGGATCAGATCCGCCAGTTCCCTAGGTAAGTCCTCCTTTTCGAGACGATCGCGAATGACCGCGCAGCGCTGCACGATCTCCTCTGGCGGCGCGGAATCGAGCTGGCGCAGTTCAGCGCCTAGATCGAGGACCTCCAAAAAGCGGGCGTAGGCGTCCGCGCAAACGACGAATCCAGGCGGAACCGGAAAAGCGTTGCGCAGCAATTCACCGAGGTTGGCGCCTTTGCCTCCGACAAAACCCGCGTCGCCGGCACCTACTTCGTCCAGCGAAAGGACGAGCGATGTCACTGGTTTTCCATCGACAATGCGCTCTCGTTTATCGTGGCCCCGCCCGTGTGAAGCGTCCGAATCTTTGTGCCAGGCTGTCGCAGCGTCGAGACTAGGCCTATATTCAACCTGGCGCAACGTTCGATCTTGAACAAGCTCGGCGGCGCCGAATCAGCGCCATACTGTCGCCATTGACAAGACGATCATGAACGACGACGCCTTTCGCATGAACCGCTTCACGCTGCGCTTCGCCGACGCGGTGTGGAGGCGGCGTACGCCGCAGAGCATGCGCGAAAGTCGGTTCGCCCGATCCGCATTGTGCTTGCCGCGAGCATGGTGCTGGCGGTCCTCATCTACCTGCTGATAACCACCGGGATGATGGTGCGGCCCGGCGGCAGCTTGGAGAATCCGATTGCGGTAGTGATCGTGTTCTGCGCTATCGTCTATGCGTTGTCGCGCCAGCCGTTGTTCCTGCGCTGGCAGCAGACGATCCTGTTCGCGGTCTTCTGCCTGTTTTCGGCCATCGTCATTGTGCTGTCGTCGCGCATGCCGGCGGATGTCCTCCTCACGCGAGGCTACGTGTTCATGCTGCTCCACATGTTCACGATCTACACCCTCGCAAAGCTGCGGCTCCCGCAGGCCACGTTGGCCGGCTGGCTCGGCGCCGCGGCGTACCTGGGCACCATGGCGGGCTCGGACCTTCTCGACGGCCCCGCCCTCGCGCGTCACGCTGTCCCGCTCGGCGTGGCGAACGTCTGGGGCATGCTCATCTGCTACCAGATGGACGACGCGGCGCGGCGCGAATATGCGGCCATGCGCCTGCTGGGGGAAGAACGCGCGCGCTCCGAGCGCCTGCTGCTGAACATCCTGCCGGCGCCGATCGCCGAGCGCCTGAAGGCTTCCGAAGAGTCCATCGCCGAGCACTCCGACGGCGTCACCGTGCTGTTTGCCGACATCGTGGGATTCACCCCGCTGTCGGCGCGCAAGACGCCGCGGGCCCTGGTCGAACTGCTGAACCGGATCTTCTCCGAGTTCGACGCGCTCGCCGATGCGCACGGCCTGGAGAAGATCAAGACCATCGGCGATGCCTACATGGCCGTCGCCGGGCTGCCGCAGCCGTGGCCAGACCACGCCGCAAGGGCCGCACGCATGGCGCTCGCGATGCGCGACGCGACCGCGCGCGTATCGGCGGAGACCGGAGAGGAGCTTGCGCTGCGCATCGGCCTGCATTCGGGACCGGTGGTGGCGGGGGTGATCGGGCGCAGAAAGTTCACCTACG
>MEKT01000129.1 GCA_001767435.1 Acidobacteria bacterium RIFCSPLOWO2_02_FULL_65_29
GCGTCCAGATGCCGAGATCGATTTCCTGGGCTTCAGCCTTGCGGACGCCATCACGAACTCGCTCTCATCGCTCGAGTCGCTCGTCGTGCGTTCCACGCTGGCCGCGACGCGCTTCGCGGCGGCCGTGCCGGATCTGACGGCAATCGCGAGCGAGCTCAACGTGGATGTCCTGCTGACAGGCACGCTGTTACGCGTTGGCGAGCAGCTCCGCGTCAGCGTGCAGCTCGTCGAGGCTCCGGAAGGCGGCCTCATCTGGTCGGACACCTCGCAGGTTCCGGTCGGCGACCTCTTTCGGCTCCAGGACGATCTCTCGCGACGCATCGTCGAATCGCTGGCGCTGCCGTTGTCGGGACGGGAGCGGCGCGCGCTCGGCCATGACGTACCCGCCAGCGCCAAGGCGTACGAGTTCTATCTCCGCGCGAACCAATTGAGCCAGGATCCGGCGTCGTTGGATGTTGCGCGCGATATGTATTTGCAGTCGGTGCAGGCCGATCCGCAGTACGCACCGGCGTGGGCGCACCTTGGCCACCTGTATCGGGTCACCGGAAAGTTCCGCGGCGAGCAGGACACGCTTGGCCGCGCCGAGTCCGCACTCAATCGCGCGCTCGAACTGAATCCGGACCTCTCCATGGCCGAACGGGTGTATGCCCAGATCGAAGTCGACTACGGTCGGGCGCAAGACGCGATGGTGCGACTCATCCGACGCGCATCATCACGCAGCAGCGACCCCGAGCTGTTCGCCGCGCTGGTGCACGTGTGCCGGTACTGCGGTCTGCTCCAGGCATCGCTTACCGCGCACGGACGGGCCCGACGCCTGGATCCGAACGTGCGGACGAGCGTGCAAACCACGTTGTTCATGGCGGGTGACTTCCTGCGCGCTGCAGCCGAAGCTGGAGGATATGCGGCTATCGGTGGAATCGCGCTCGCGATCGCCGGACACCCAAACGCGATCCGGCAGTGCCGCAAGGACGCCGAGACACTCCACATCGGCAACATGACGACGGTCGCCAAGCTGTTCGACGAGCGAGTTGCCATGCTCGAGGGTACGGGGAACATTGAGGCTTTGCAGTCTGCCACGGAGGCGGTGATCGCGGGGGGCCTGCGCGACCCAGAAGGCCTTTTCTTCCTGGCGCTCGGGCTGGCCCACTTCGGCGGAGAGGATCGGGCCACGGAGATCTTCGCGGACGTCGTCGACCGCGGGTACTTCCCCTACGACACGTTCACACGAAACCCGTGGCTCGACCCGCTGCGCCATCGAAGGGACTTCCTGGAGATTGTGCGGAAGGCAGAGTATCGTCACCAGGAAGCGCGGGCAGTGTTCATTCAGGCCGGTGGAGAAGCACTACTGGGCGTGGGCAGTGTAGCTGCGTCCAACGGTTGACGGGCCGGCGCCTGCTTCAATTTACTTTGTTTTTCCTCGGATCGCATATGGTTCCAGCCCGCTCGGTGTGTCGAAGCGGTCAGCGCCCTTCTCGACTGCGGCCGAGAGGGCCGCGGCCTGCTCTCGGAAGCGGTCCGCCAGGAACTCGAGGAGCTACGCCACGTCCTTGCCGAGACGGAGCGTCGGTCGTGCGCGTTCTACCTCGTCGAAGCGCCGTCGGCAGAGGATCTCGGCTTCGCGGGCCCTGCCCTGGACATACGGGCCGGATAACATGCGGTTTGCAGCCAGCGGCGACTGGCACCGATGAGCCCTCGACTGAAACCTGATTGCCTTCCGCGTTAGGGCCCGTCCGAGAATAAGTGCGCCATCTCTGGGCGTCGAGGCGCCCGTATGGCAAGGCGCGAGGAGCGCGCATACCGGGCGTATGTAAGCGACGAGCAACGCAGCCAGGCGGGATGCATCGGCGGCCAGAGTGGCGCAGTTATTCTCGGACGGGCCCTTAGCGCCTGGACTTGTTCAGCCAGCCCATGAGCGCGCTGAACCCGGCTTCGACGATGCCCGTGGACCCCGCCTCTCTCCACCAGTCGGTCTCGGCGGCAAACGACGCCTCCACGTCGCGCCTGGCCCGCGCGAGCTCGAGCGGCAAGGCCGGGTCGATCGGCCGCGGCTCGGCCGCGCGCTTCAGCTCGGCGACGACGGTCTCGGCCTGTTTCATGTCGAGCATCGAGAGTGGCGTGCCGCAGTGTGCGCACGTCGATTCCTTCGACACGTCGATCGGCGCGCCGCAATTCGAGCAGTTGACGGATTGGATGTTTCGCCGGAGCTCCTCGATCTGCTTCGGCGACAACGGGCGAACGAAGTTCTTCTCGCGCAGAAAATCGAAAAAGGTGATGAACCGCCCGTGGCCGCTCGGACAGCGCCAATACCGGAACGAGGTGCTGCGCTGCAGATCGTTGGTCAGGACCAGTCGGGCCCGGCACCGCGGACAGCGAAGGCGCGTGGAGAGTGGCGTCCGGCCCGCCTTCGGCGTTTCACCAATGAGCGAGAACAGCCGCAGCGTCGATCCCGGCGCGAGCTGCAGGCTCTCACGCGGATCGAACCAGAACGCGTGGCACCCGCGGCAGACGTCGACGTCCACGGTGGCGCCAGCGTGCCCTGGCAGAGCCAGACTCTCCATGGCCGCCGCGCAGCTCGAACAGTTCATGCCGACCGAAGGGTAGCATTTTCCACGGGCTGCTAAGGTTTCAGGTTCAGAAAGCGCAGCCCGGAATCGCCCGCGAAGATGTAGATCGCGTAGACGGTCCCCTCGCCGACCACGACGCCGAACAGGAATTTCTTGAAGTTGATCTTCAGCGAGCCGCACACATAACAGATCAAGTCGGTTGGCAGGAAGAGAAAAAAGCTCCAGCCGATGATGATCGGCAACTGGTAGTGCTGAAGAGCGTTCTTCAACTTGCGAATCTGGGTGGGATACTTGCGCTCGAACACTTCATCCATGTGGATGGCTTCGGCAAACCAGTAGCAGATCGAGGACGAAATGGCGATGCAGGGTAAGGTCAGCGCCAGGAGCACCCTCGGTTCGAAGAACGGCATGGCCGCCAGGAGCGGGAAGGTCGCCGGCACGAGGGTGAAGGCTCGCAACGACCCGATCAACACGTAGGTGATGGCCGCCGCCCAGAACGACACGGACAACGCGTCCTGGAGCTCGCCCTGGACGAGCTCGCGCTTGAAGAAGTACAGGTACAGGGCTCCGGCGGCCACCAGGAGCCAGAGGGCAAAGAGAGAGTACCGGACTCGGGGTCCGGTCAGGGCCGGCAAGAGGGACTCAGAACCAGCCTACTCTACCTGCCCTGAGCGAGCGTCAGCGAGTCGAAGGGCCTGCCCTGCCTGCCCTGATATAATGGGGTTTTCCCCTGAGAGAAGAGGAGCAAGCCGTGAAGCAGGGACTCCATCCGAAGTATCACGATGTCGACGTGCGGTGCGCGTGCGGGGCGGCCTGGAAGACGCGATCGACCAAGCCCCAGCTGCACCTGGAAATCTGCTCGAACTGCCACCCGTTCTTCACGGGACGGCAGAAGCTGATCGACACGGAAGGCCGCGTCGAGCGGTTTACGAAGAAATTCGGCGCGCAGACCTCGGAAAGCCGAAAGAAGGCCGCGCTGGCCAAGAAGTCGACCAAGGCCGGCGCGCGCGCCTAGTGGCCCACTAGTCCTGGTACGCCAGCAGGCCAGGCCCTTCGCGGCGCTCCATCTTGCGCTGCAGCCTGGCCAGACGGTGCCGCACGGCCTCGTTCCACACCGGCCGGGAGCAGGTCTCCAGGCTTCTCAACGCAAACGTCTTCGCCGCGGCGAGATCGCGCGCGCGGTGCTCGTGATGAATGGCGAGCGCCTCGTTGGCTTCCCGGCTGACATGCGGCGCACAGCCCGGCGTGTCGAGAACCTCGCGCCAATACGCGGCTGCCTCGTCAAACCGGCGCGAGCGGCGCGCCTCGCACGCGAGAGACCGAAGGCTCTCGCTTCGCATTCGCGCCGACGCGTCCATCACGAGCACGCATGTGAAGCTTTCGCGAGCCCGGCCGTCCAGGCCAGAGCGCGCGTAGATGCGCCCGAGCGCCAACGCTTCGCGCGCGTCACACGCCGACCGAGGGCCGTCCGCGAGCAGCTGCAGCAGTCGCGCCGTCAACCCCGCCAGCGACAGCAGATCCAGCCGGTTGTGCTCCAGCACGGCGGCCAGCGGTCGGGCGTCGCCCGATCGCACGAACTGAAAGTACCTCGCCGGGATCTCGAAGCCCGGTACGTCGCCGGCGCGGCCGACGCCGAGTATCTGGCGTTCCAGCGTCACGAGCGAACAGCTCGTCCCCTCGTCGCCGCTCCAGAAGCGCCGCGCCGGATAGAGCGCGTCGAGATGCGGCACGCGCGAGCCCGGCCACTCGAGACGATGGAACAGATACCGCGTCTCGAGTACGGGCGCGTCAAACGATCTTCCGTTGAAGCTCACGAGCGCGCCGGCGCCGGCCACATCGCGCGACACGGCCTCGAGCAGCGGCCGCTCGTCGCTCGGGGCGGTCATCACGAACTGGCGTGTCACGAACGCGCCGCTCGCATCGAAACTGCCGAAACCCACCAGAAACGCGTAGGTCCCCGCACCGCCGCTCAAGCCCGTCGTTTCGAGATCGAAGAACATGAACGGCAGCCGAGCTGGTGCGCCAGCGGTCAACATCGACGCCTGCGCGGCATGGCGCGCGCAGCACTCGGCGAGGTCGCCGACCCGCACGCTGCCATGGCGTTCGTCGGGATCGATCCGGCGCTCCACGACGAACCGACGGTGGCCGCCTTCGTCACGCCACTCGCCGCCAAGCACGGACTCAACCACCCGCGCGGCGTCGGGAACAGGAGCCGTTGGGCCGACGTCCACGGCCGGCGCGCGACGCCCGGACTGTTGGACGATGCCGCGGAGCCGATCGGCGAGCTTGGACGTCTCCATGTTAGAAGGGCTGGACCTCTCCCCTTCCTGCGACCTCCACGTCCCTGGCGCTCTCGGCACCGTCGAGGCGCTCCACGGCCTTTGGGCGCTCGGCGTCCGTTGTGCCATCGGCGTTCAATAAAAGGCCGAGAATCCGCAGAGCGGCAGACTTCGCCAGCGGACCGGTATTCCCGATCGGCCCCACGCAACCCGGACACCCGTTCTCGCACTCGCAGTCCGAAATCAGGCGCCGTGTGCCTTCCAGCAGCTCGAGATGCATGCGGTAGAGCGGCTGGCTGAAACCGATCCCACCCGGGTAGTTGTCGTAGATGAACAGCCTGGGGGACACGGGGACGGGAGTCGGGTCCGATGATCCCGGCGTGCCGACTCCCGTCCCCTGATCGATCGAAATGCCGATGTCGTGACCGTCGCACATGAGCAACAGCTGCGCAATCTGGCGCATGGCGTACGCCAGGCCCACGACACCGTCGCGGCGATCGTCGGACGCGTACGGAAGGAGCGCCATCACGGGAGCCGGTATCGTCAGCCAATACGCCGTTGTGTGCATCTCCTGCTCGGGCAGGTCGAGCTCACCCGACCCGACGTTTTCGTTCGTATAGAACTTGATTTTCTTGAAGCCGACCACGCGCGAGACCACGTGGACTTCTCCGTGGGCCCGTGGAGCCTGGACCTGCTCGCTCTCGAAGGTGTCGAGCACCGTGACGCGCGAGTAGGTGATGGCGTCGGTGTAGTAGTCGCAGTCGATCTCGCGCACGTAGGCCTTGCGCCCCTCGAAATCGAGTTTCTCCACCTGAAACAGCCGGCCCTCGACCATGTAGATCGCCTTGGGATGCAGTGTCGCGGGCCCGCTCGTAAAATCGGTCTCGCCGATCACGCGGGGTTCGCCGGTCGTGTCGACCACCACGAAGTTGTCCGACGAGACAGAACGCAGGCTCACGGCGTCGGCTGGATACGACTCGCTCGTCCACGTCCATTGGTCATCACCCCCCCTACTCCCGGTGCTGCGGTGCACGAGGCCCTGCTCGGCCAGGACCGCGAGGACCTCCTGCACATCGTGACGGCCGAATGGCTCGGTGCTGGTGAACGGCAGCTCGAACGTCGCGCACTTGATGTGATCGACCAGGATGTGGAGGTTGTCTGGATCGATGAGCGCGCGCTCGGGCGATCGGTCGAAGAAATACGACGGGTGGCGTACGATGAACTGATCGAGCGGCGCGCTCGACGCCACCATCACGGCCGCCGACATCCGGCTGCGGCGGCCCGCGCGGCCCGCGCGCTGCCACGTCGCGGCAACCGTCCCCGGATAACCCGCCATCACGCTGACGTCCAGCGCGCCGATGTCGATGCCGAGCTCGAGCGCGTTGGTGGACACGACCCCGCGCACGGCGCCCTCCCGCAGGCCCTTCTCGATTTCGCGCCGGCGGTTCGGCAGGTATCCGCCGCGATAGCCGCGAATCCGCTCAGGCGTACCGGGCACGCCCTCGAAGTCGTCCTTCAAATACGTGGTCAGGATTTCCGTGGCGAGCCGGCTCTGGGCGAACACGATCAACTGCAGGTTCCTCCTGAGAAACTCCGATGCGATGCGCCGCGTCTCGCCGAGGTACGACCGCCTGATGCCGAGTTGATGGTTCACGACAGGCGGGTTGACGAAGACAAAGAATTTCTCGCCCCGCGGCGCGCCGCTCTCGGCCACGAGCTCGAAGGACTGCTCGGTCAGCCGTTCGGCCAGCTCGCGCGGATTCGCGATCGTGGCCGACGAGCAGAGAAAGACTGGATTCGATCCATAGTGCCGGCAGATGCGTCGAAGCCGGCGCAGCACGTTGCACAGGTGGCTGCCGAACACCCCCCGATAGGCGTGCAGCTCGTCGATCACGACGTACCGAAGGTTCTCGAACAGCTTCGCCCACCGCGGATGGTGCGGCAGGATGCCCGAATGCAGCATGTCGGGATTGCTCAGCACCAGATGCGCGCGCGCGCGAATCGTCCGCCGCGCGTCCTGCGGCGTGTCGCCGTCGTAGGTGAAGACGCCGATCTCCTGCCCCGCCCGCGTTGCGAGCGTTTCGCACATCGCCTGCAGCTCGGCGAGCTGGTCCTGGGCCAGCGCCTTGGTCGGAAACAGATACAGCGCGCGGCTCGATGGATCGCTCAGGATCGCGTTGAGCACGGGCGCGTTGTACCCGAGCGTCTTGCCAGACGCCGTCGGCGTGATCGCCACGACGTGACGTCCGGCGATCGCGTGGTCGATGACCTCCGCCTGGTGGGTGTACAGCTGGGAAATGCCACGCGACTCGAGGGCCTGCCGCAAACGAGCGTCGAGGGCGTCGGGAAACGGGGCGTACCGGGCGGCAACGGCCGGCAAGCGGCGCACGGCCGTGACGTGCCGATCGGGCGTGTCGATCCGATCCGGTAGCTCGCCAGGCGCGAGCCGCTCGAGCGCGGCCTGCAACGCTCCCTCGCGCCCCGAACGCGACAGGAATTCGTGGGGCGTCAGGGGCATCAGGTCCGGCATGGCGAGCGATAGTACCAGGCGGCCAAGGGGCGATCAAGAGGCGAAAATGAACCGGGACAGAAAAACTCGAGGTTCAGTGTTTTCGCGAGGTTCGGGGCAGTCGCGAGGTTCAGCTGTAAGCTGCACCAATGGATCGGCCTTCCGAGCTGCCGCGGACGCTCGGCTTCTGGAGCGCCACCGCCATCGTCGTCGGCATCACGATCGGATCGGGCATTTTCAGATCCCCGGCCGGCATTGCCGCGCGCGTGCCCGACCCGCTGCTCGTGATGGGTCTCTGGGTGGCCGGCGGTGTCATTACCCTGTGCGGCGCCCTTTCGGTGGCGGGACTCGCCGCCGCCCTTCCGGAAACCGGCGGGTTCTACGTCTACCTGAGAGAAGGCTGGGGCCGCCCGGCGGCGTTTCTCTTCGGCTGGTCCGAGCTCGTCCTCATCCGAGCGTCGGCGCTGGGTGGCATCGCCGTCGCCTTCGGCGACTACTCACTGCGAAGCGCCGGCATCGATCCGGCGGCCCACCTCCTCGAGTCGCGAACGCTGGCGGCGGCCGCCATTGCCTTCGCCGCGGCTGTCAATATCCGCGGCATCGGCCTCGGCGCCGCCGTTGTGGGTGCGTCGACCGCGGCCAAGTTTGCGGCCCTCGCCATCATCGCCGGTTCGGCGCTCATCCTCGGGGCGAGCCATGGCGCCAGCCTTTCACACCTGACAACGGCCGCCGCGGCGCCGGTGACGGCTGGCAGCCTGGGTCTCGGCCTCGTCGGCGTGCTCTGGGCGTACGACGGCTTCGGCGACCTGTCGTTCGCGGCCGGCGAAGTGAAAAACCCGCGGCGGAACCTGCCGCGGGCGATCATCGCCGGCACGTCTGCCATCGTCGCGATCTACCTGCTGGTCAACGTCGCCTACCTCTACGTCATTCCCATCGACGCCGCCGGGCGGTCACCGCTGGTCGCCGCCGATACCATGCGGACGCTCATTGGCCCGGCTGGAGCCGTGTTTGTTTCGGTCTGCATCGCGATTTCGACCTTCGGCGCTCTCAACGGGAGCACGCTGGCCTCGCCGCGAGTGTTCTTTGCCATGGCCGGCGACGGCCTGTTGTTCAGGCCGATCGCCGCCGTTCATCCGCGGTACAAGACGCCGCACGTCGCCATCATGCTCACAGCGGTGCTCGGGATGGCACTCGTCCTGAGCCGCAGCTTCGAGGAACTGACGAACACGTTCGTGATCGCCATCTGGCCCTTCTACGCGGCCGGCGTGGCCGCGATCTTCCGGCTGCCGGGCCGCCGGCCCGATTTGGCGCGCGACTACCGGCCGATCGGCTTTCCGATCGTGCCGGCGGTGTTCATCGCCGCGGTCGTGTGGTTCGTCGGTAACGCGCTCGTCACCGAGCCGGTGTCGACCGGCGTGACCTTCGCGATCATTCTCGCTGGCGTTCCCGTCTACTACCTCGCCTTCCGATCGCGGAGCGGCTGACGCCGCGTGTCGTGGAGCGCCGCGCAACGGGCCGCGGACGAACATTTTTCTCGCACCACGCTGATTTTTTCTTTACGCGACGGCGGAGTACTGTTACTCTTTCACCCAACGTCCGATAAACACACGAGGAGGTTTGGAGATGGACGAAGGCGAGCCGCGGGCGCGGCGCAGAGGTTTCTTCCTTCACTCGGACACAACCGGTGAAGCCGATCACAGTGAGCAGGAAAACCCGGAAGGTTTCGTCGTTCGAATTCGAATCTCCCGCCCAGCCGTTCCCCGCCAGGTCGCGAGCAGCAGCGGCCGATCGAGAATGCAGGGCCGCATGGCCCACGAGGGCAACCCCCAAATCAGATCAGGGAGCGTGACTGGCAGCCGTCAACGGGCACACATGCCCCGCTGATCCAGCTCGCGCGCGGCGACGACAGAAATGCGACGACGGCGCCCACTTCCTCGGGGCGTCCGAACCGCCCAAACGGCAGTTCCCTGGCTACGAAGTCCGCGATGCCGGCCGGATCCTCCTGCCGGCGGCGATGCCAGGATCCTCCAGGAAACAGAATCGAGCCCGGCGCCACGCTGTTGACACGGATGTTGTCGCGCGCCAGTTGCTGGGCGAGCGACTTCGCCAGGCTGATCTCGGCGGCCTTCACGGCGTTATACGTCATCCGGCCGCCCGACTCCCGTCCCCAAATCGACGCGATCATCACGATGGACCCGCCGCCCCGGCGCCGCATGTGCGGCACGGCCAGCCGGGAGGCCCGAATCGCCGGGAACAGCGTCTGATCGATCGCTTCGGACCACTCGGCGTCGGTCGTGTCGACGATTGTCGCCCCCCTGGCCAGACCAACGTTGTTGACGAGGACGTCGAGCCCGCCAAAGGCCTCCACCGTGCGGCCGACGATTTCCTCAACCCCTGCTGCCGTTGAGACGTCGGCGGCCACCGCCAGCACGCGGTCCTTGCCGGCCGGGACGGCTGCCGCTTCGACCTCTGCGGCGGCCTCCCGAAGCCTCGACTCGCCCCTGGCGCAGATCGTGACGCAGCAGCCTTCGGCGGCGAGAGCGGTGGCGCTGGCGAGCCCGATCCCCCGGCTCGATCCGGTCACGATGGACACTTTACCGGTGAGTGCTAAATCCATGAATTTGAGGATTTGAGGATTTGAGGAATTGAGGATTTGAGGATTTGAGGATTTGAGGATTTGAGGAATTCTGGCCCTCAGGTTACCGCGCTACGAGGTGATGAAGATCCAGATTCTCCAAATCCTCAGATTCTCAAATCCTCAGATTCTCCAAATCCTCAGATTCTCAAATCCTCAAATCCTCAAATTCCACGGCTATCGTCCGCCGCGCCCGGTCAGGTCGTTGAGCGTCCAGTCGAACCGGGAGAATTCCACGCTGAATTCGTTCCTGGCGAGAAAGTTCCTCTCGATGAGCGTCAGCATCGGATCGACGAAGGCGAGCACGGCGCGCTCTATCGGGCTGCGCGTGCCGAACGCAGGGGGCGCCTTGTCCGAATAGGCCGCCGAAAATTCCTTGGACCGCCACGAAAACACCGAGCTGACGGCCATCTTGTTGGCCGCTCGATCGATCGTGGCGCACTGCGCGTGGCTCACGCATTCGGCCGCCACCTCGGTGAGTTGCCGCTCGAGCCTCTCCGGGTCGAAGGCTTCGCTGCGCAGCCGGCCGCTGCCGAGGGCGCCGCGTCCGAGCGCGAGAAACACACGAGGGTCCGCAAAGCCAGGCAGGATGGTCTGCTCGATCTGATCCAGCGTCAGGCTCCGGCCGGCCACCTGGTGCTTGCGCCCTTCGAACGCGCCAGGGATTTGCCGGACACTACGATCCGGATAGTCGCTCGAGCGGCGCGCAATGGGATAGGCGTCGATGACGGTCCGGAGCACGAGGGCGTTGTACGCGTTCAACCAGAACGCCACCTGTTCGGCTCGCGGCGCCGATGGCGGCGACGCACCGGCCAGGGCGCTGACGTACCCGTCCAAAAGGCGGCGATCGCTCTTGAGCGCGCGATAGTAGACCAGGCCGTCGCGCACGTAGAGGTCGAGCACCTGATCCAGATTTCGTCGCCGTGCCGCATCGGCCGAACCGGTTTGTGCCTGCGGCGCCACCGCGGCTAGCATGGCCGTCAAGGCCACGACCATTCCCTTTCGCATCCTCGGCACCCCAGTCTCCGCCGAATTCTGAAATCTGAACCGAAGTCTGAAATCTCAACTCTGAACTTCTCTGAACTCTGGAATTTCAGAGTCCTCGAAACTATATCCGATGCTCGAGAAACCTCGCGAGCGCGGCATTGAACGCTGCCGGCGTCTCCAGGCTCGACAGGTGGCCGGCCTTCGGAATGACGGCGAGCTCCGCCCCCCCAATGGCCCGCAACATATCGCGGCTCATGCTCGGCGGCGTCAAGGTGTCTTCGTCGCCGACGATGATCAGCGTCGGGCAGTGGATCGACGACAGCGTCGCGGTCGAGTCGGGCCGCGTCATGAGCGCGGTGATCGCACCCTCGATGGCCGGTGACGAGCTCGACAGAATCAGGCTGCGCACCCGCTCGGCGATCGCGGGGTGTTCGCGGCGCGTGGTCTCCCCGAGGAGCTTCGGCACCATCTCGTCGGCAACGGCACCCGGACCCTGCTCACGAGCCACGGCGAGCAGGCGCTTGCGCCCCTCCACGGCCTCCGGCGTGTCGGCCTGCGAGCGCGTGTCGGCGAGCACCAGGCCGCGCACGTAGCGCGGCGCGAGGCGGAAGAGCGAGAAGGCGACATACCCGCCCAGTGACAGGCCACAGAAGACGGCCTCTTCAATCTTCAGGATGTCGACGAGGTCGATGACGTCCGCCGTATAGTCGTCGACCGAGGTCGCCGGCGGATCGGCAGCCCCTCCGTCCATCCCGCGATAGTGCGGCGCCAGCACGCGCCAGCCGTGCTCGGCAAGCGCCAGTTGCGGCTCCCACATGCGCGCGTTCAACGGAAACGCGTGGAGCAGGACGAGGGTGCCCCTGGATCGAACAGAGCCGGAAGGCGCAGCGTCGAGATAGCGGAGGCGGCCGGCCGACGGCACAGCTCATTGTAGTCAGGAATTTGAGGATTTGAGGATTTGAGGATTTGAGGATTTGAGGATTTGAGGATTTGGCGATCGCGAGTCGTTGGCCGCGGACGGTTCCCGCGACCAACGACCGTGGGCTGGGCGACTGGCCACTGACGACCGCCGGCTGGCGACTAACGACCATCGACCAACGACTATCGACTATTATTGTCCTCCCCGTCCGCGTCCGCCTGCCGGCGCGCCCCGACCCATCGTCGCACCTTCGGTCGAGGGCGGCACGATGTTCTTGGCGCGCAGGTAGACGGCGCACGTCCCGTACATCTCATTGTCATGAGTCACGTTGTTGGCGAGGAGCGCCGCCCGCGCGATCTGGCCTCGCCCCTGCGTCACGGGTTCGTTCGCGTTGGCCTCGGTCAGCGCCGCATACGCATCGTCGCAGAACGCAAAGGAGTCGGCGAGCGCCTTGATAAACTCGGCCTTGGTCTTGAGCAGAATCTCGAGATTTCGGCCCTGGTTGGGATTGGCCACGCCCTTGGCGGCGGCGCAGCTCCCGTACTGCGCGTTGGCCACATGGGCGAACAGCTGGCCGTAGGTGCGCACTTCAGTCATCGTGCTCGGCTTGAAGCCGTAATCGGCCTCTGGCATCTTCTCCGCCGCCTGCGTCAGGTTCGTCTTGACGCCCGCATACGCCCGCTGAATGCTGACGGAGATGGTCGTCACTTGGGCGGCCGGCGGCGCCTGGGCTACGGCGGGGGCGGCGGCGAGCAGGAGGCCCGACGCGAGAATCGCAGCGCGTGTCATGCAGTCACTCCTTCGAAAGAATGGCAGGGACTGTAACACAGGCCGAGCCCCGAGCCCCCACCTTCGCTCGCCTGATCGTGGGCGAGCTACGGCGGGCAGGCCGAATCCCGAGTCCCGAATCCCTGGCCCCGAGTCGCCCGCCCAGTCCCCAGCCTCCAGCCTCTCTAGGCACACCCAGACGTATTCCCGCAGTTCACGCACTTGTAGCATGCGCCGCTGCGGATCATGATCGCCCCGCACGTGCTGCACGGCGGAGCGTCCTCCTGGTTCTGAATCGTGGAATACGGGTTCGGCGTAGCGGCGGTCGGCTTGCCCGCCGGCGCTGTCGGCTCATGGCGTTCGGCAGCGGAGGTGGGCGTCAGCGAGTGCCCGTGGCCATGCTCTTCGAGCTCCTTCCCGTTCACGCCGGCGTGGAACTGCGCCTCGGACGACAGGAACTTGGTGGCCAGCCACCGGAAGATGTAATCGACAATCGATTTCGCGAAGCGGATTTCCGGGTTCTTCGTCATCCCGGACGGCTCGAAACGCACGTGGCTGAACTTGTCCACCAGCGCCTGGAGCGGCACGCCGTACTGGAGCGCATAGGAAATCGCCTGCGCAAACGCGTCGGCAAAGCCGGAGATGGTCGAGCCTTCCTTCGCCATCACCAGAAAGATCTCGCCCGGTTGGCCGTCCTCGAAGAGCCCGACGGTGATGTAGCCCTCGTGCCCCTGGATGTCGAACTTGTGCGTGATCGCGTGCCGCTCGTCGGGCAGCTTGCGGCGGACCGGCCGCGTCACGAGCAGCGCGGCGGCTTCGGCCGCGATGTCACCCGGTGTCTTGTCCCTGGACGTGTTGAGCGGCTGCGTCCGCTTGCTGCCGTCGCGATAGATCGAGATCGCCTTGGCCCCAAGCTTCCACGACTGGATGTACGCGGTCGTGATCTCATCGACGGTCGCGTCCTTCGGGACGTTGACCGTCTTGCTGATCGCGCCAGAAATGAACGGCTGTGTGGCGCCCATCATCTTGATGTGGCCCATGTAATGAATCGACCGCTGGCCTTTGGCCGCCTTGAACGCGCAGTCGAACACGGCCAGGTGCGACTCCTTCAGACCAGGCGCGCCTTCAATCGTCTCGTTCGTGTCGATGTACTCGACGATCGCGCCAATCTGCACCGGCGAGTAGCCCAATCGCCGGAGCGCCATCGGCACCGTCTGGTTCACGATCTTCATCAGGCCGCCGCCGACGAGCTTCTTGTATTTCACGAGCGCGATATCGGGCTCGACGCCTGTCGTGTCGCAGTCCATCATGAAGCCGATCGTGCCGGTTGGCGCGAGCACGGTCGCCTGCGCGTTGCGGTACCCGAACTGCGCCCCGAGCTCCACCGCATCGTCCCAGGACGTCTTGGCCGCCGTGTAGAGATCGGACGGAACGTTTCGGGCGTTCACGTCGCGCATGGCGTCGCGGTGCTTGCGCATGACGCGCAGGAACGGGGTCTCGTTCACGTCGTAGCCCGTGAACGGCCCGCCGCAGTCGCGTGCGATTCGCGCCGACTGCGCGTAGGCCTCGCCGGTCATCAGCGCCGTGAGCGACGCGGCGTAGTCGCGGCCGGCGTCGCTGTCGTACGGCAGGCCACGCGACATCAAGAGCGCGCCCAGGTTCGCGTAGCCGAGGCCGAGCGGCCGGAAGGCGTGACTGTTGCGCGCGATCGCCTCGGTCGGATAGCTCGCGCTGTCGACAATCACCTCTTGCGCCGTGATCAGCGTCCGGACGGCCGCTTTGTACGACACGACGTCGAATTCGCCGTCTTCCCTCACGAACTTCATCAGGTTGATCGACGCCAGGTTGCACGCCGAGTCGTTCAGGAACATGTACTCGGAGCACGGGTTGCTCGCGTAGATGCGATCGGTCGTCGGACACGTATGCCACTCGTTGATCGTCGTGTCGAACTGCATGCCCGGATCGCCGCAGATGTAGGTGCCTTCGCCGATCAGCCGCATCAGATCGCGCGCCCGGTATGTGTCCATGACGCGGTTCCTGTCGGTCACCGCGCGCGTTTCCCACACCCCGTCGTCCATCACCGCGCGCATGAACTCGTCGGCCACCCGCACGCTGTTGTTCGAGTTCTGGAAGAACACCGACGCATACGCCGGGCCCGTGAACGAACCGTCGTAGCCCGCGTCGATGAGCGCCCAGGCCTTCTTCTCCTCCTCGACCTTGCAGTTGATGAACTCGACGATGTCGGGATGATCGGCGTCGAGGATGACCATCTTCGCCGCGCGGCGCGTCTTGCCGCCCGACTTGATCACGCCTGCAAACGCGTCGTAGCCCTTCATGAACGACACCGGGCCCGAGGCCGTGCCGCCGCCCCTCAGCAGCTCCCGCGCCGACCGAATCGGCGAGAGGTTGGTCCCCGTGCCCGACCCGAACTTGAACAGCATCCCTTCGGTCCGCGCCAGGATCAGGATCGACTCCATCGTGTCCTGGACCGAATTGATGAAGCAGGCCGAGCACTGCGGGGCTTTCTCGAACCCGCAATTGAACCAGACGGGGCTGTTGAACGCCGCCTTCTGGTAGAGCAGGATGTGCTTCAGATCGTCGCTGAACGCCGACAGATCCTCCTCGCTCGCGAAGTACTTGTCCTTGCGCGCCCACTCGGTGATCGTCGTCACCACGCGCCCGATGAGCTGCCGGACACTGTGTTCGCGGTCCGGCGTCCCGAGCTGACCGCGGAAATACTTCGAGACGACGATGTTGGTGGCCTGCTGCGACCACGCCTTCGGGATCTCGACGTCGCGCTGCTCGAACACCACCTCGCCACGCTCGTTGCCGATCACCGCATCGCGAAGCTCCCAGGCCACCTCGTCGAACGGATCGATGCCGGCCTCGGTGAAGAAGCGCGGAAACGACAGCCCGGGCGCGCTGCCCCGTTTCGATCGCGTTTCGGAGGGCTCGGGGCGCACCAATCCGGGCGCGGCGGGCGCCGCACTGCCTTCAACCGATTGGTGACCGGGACCGGCGGCCTGGTAAGCAGCCCCTTCATTCATCTCGCCACTCCGATACTCCGGGATCGTTCCCCCGGATCAGCCGATCGCACGCCCACCCCCGGAATGCGACCTATCCTGGACTCCACGTGGCATTTCTGGAAAATGCGCGCGGCCTGAAAACCTGGCAGAGTTACGAGAGCTGGGAAGTTCTCGCGGTTCCGCCCCGTCGCGCTTACGGCGGACCAATATGAGCCGCGCCCGGCGGTTTGTCAAGCGTGTAAACACTACATATTGTGCCTGAACTTTAGGGCACTCGCAAGATATTGGCGTTCACCGGCCCGCCAGCTGGCCAGCCAGCGTGTTCGCCTTGTCGGCCAGGTTCATCGCATAGGCCAGGTTTTTCTCGCGGAGAGCGTCAAGCGCCTGGCTGATGAACCGCCTCGCCTGGTCGTACTGCGTTCGCGCGGCGACGTTCAGACTCCGATAGCTCACGCGATTCAGATTCGCGCTCGCGCGCGCCAGCAGTTCTTGAATGCCGCGCTCGACTTGCGCCTCCTTCGTGGCTGGCGTTGTCTGAAGCGGGCCGGGCGGCGGGCCCTTCGCTTCGTCGGCGGGCTTGGGCGCCTCCGACGGCGGGAGAACATCCGCCCTCGCCGGTTCAGGCCTGGGCTCCGCCCGCGGCGAGGCGGGCGGCGCAGCGCGTGTCCTGACTGGCGCCGCCGGACGGGTGGCGGGTTCTTCCAACACGGGCGGCGCCGGCGGCGGCGGCTCGGGTTCCGCGGCTTCCACGTAACGCGGCGGCGGCGCCGGCACGTCGAGCGGGGGCTGGTCGGGCGCCACTTTGGCCTGGGCCTTCGAGCAGCCCGCCAGGGCGGCGCCGGCACCCATCAACACGACCGCCGCGACCCAGCACGCTGTCGTGCACGTCCGGCGTCCTACCGAGGTCGGGGATTTCACAGGGTTCGTGCCTCCGGCAGGAGCACCTTGAACGTGGTGCCCTGCCCTGGTATCGACTGTACTTCGATTTCGCCATCATGCATCTGGATCGTGCGATACACCATCGACAGACCGATGCCCGAGCCGCCGTGTTTGGACGTGAAATAGAGATCGAAAATCCGGTCCAGATGCTCGGGCGGAATGCCGATCCCGGTGTCGGCAAACGTCACCGCCACGCGGCCGCCGCGCGCGCGGTCGCAACGAATCGTCAGGGTGCCGCCGTCTGGCATCGCCTGGCAGGCGTTGAGGGAAAGATTCAGGAACGCTTGTCGCAGCATGGCCGGATCGCCGTTGACCTCGATCGAACCGTGACAGTGCACGACGAGCTCCACGCGCGTCCGGTTCGCGTCCGGCCGGATGATGGGCACCACCTCGTCGAGGAGCGCCGAGAGAGGCACGGGTTGCAGCTTCAAATCCTCGGGCCGCGTGAATTTCAGGAAGCCCTGCACGACCTGGTCGAGCCGGCGGATCTCGGCCGCGATGACGTCGACGTGGGCGATCGCGTCTCCGGCATCGACCTGCGGCGCCACGGCCGCGAGGGCCGAGGACGTCGCACCCTGCGCGGCAGGCGCCCCGGCGCGCCTCTCGCCCACAGCGACGCGCGGCTGCACCTGCTGGCGGAGCAGCTCCAGGTGAATCATCATCGCGTTGAGCGGATTCTTCACCTCGTGCGCCACACCCGCCGACAGGCGGCCGAGCGCCGCCAGTTTCCGCGAGTAGCGCACGGTCGACTGCACCTGGCTCAGGTACTCGACGTTGCGAACGATCAGCATGACGCCCACCAGATCCCCGCGGGCGTCGTTCACCGGATGGGTCTGAATCAGGCGCTCGCCCTGCTCGCCGCCTTCGGCGGAGAAGGCGGCCGAAATCGGGCCCCTCGACTGTCGGTTCGCCAGCGTTTGCTCGACGAGGCGGCGAAGCGAGTGTTCTCCCGCAATGAGATCGCCGAGCGCCACACCGGCGGCCGCCCCGGGCAGCAACGCGCGGAGCGCCGGGTTGGCAAACAGCAGGCGGCCCTTCGGGCTGACAATCGCGACGGCGTCTTCGAGGTGCTCGACGGCCGATTCCAGGTGGGCGACCTGGCCGGCCATCTGCGACCGATCGGCCGACAACTGCGCGCTCACCTTATTGAAGAACGCGCCGAGCTCACCGAACTCGTCGTGCTGGTCCAGGTCCAGCCGCACGTCCAACTCGCCGCGGCCGAGACGGGTCAGCCCGCTCCGGATCACGTGAATCGGCCTGAGCAGCAGCTGCGCCGACAGCATGGCCACGACCACGGCAACCGTGAGCGCGATGAGCGCCGTGACGATCGCCGGCCCGAGTGACCCGTTCAGGCTGCTGCGAATGAGGAGCGTCGACACCCCGATGCGAATCGATCCGAACTCGACGTCGCCTCGCAGGAGCGGCTGTCGGAATTCGAAGTTGCGTCCCTGATCCGAGTAGATGGTGAGGAGCTGCGCGATCGACGATCGCGCGAGCAGCGTGTTGATGTTCTCGGCGCCCGACAGCGGCAGCCCCTCGCGCGTCGGGTCGGCGTGCGCGACGGCAAATCCCTGCGCGTCGACGAGCGCGGCGTAGGTGACCGTCGTCTCGTAGAGGCTCGATTCGAGAATCGCCCGCAGTCCAGGATCCCGGCGGAGCGGCTCGGTTGGATCGGCGCTGGCCGCGGCCACGTCACGGGCGCGGTGGAGGATCGCGTTGGCCAGCAGCTCCGCCCGCGACTCGCTCTCCTCGAGGCTCACGCGCGCGAGCCGCGCGAGGTGCATCAGGCTCAGAACCACCACCACGCCGGCCACGACCGACGTGACGTAGACGACCTGCTTCCCTTTTATACCGAGTCGCATAGCAGGGCAAAGGGCAAAGGGCCCAGGGCCAAGGGCTTTTGCCCTTTGCCCGTCTTCATGTCTTCCGTGGCCTCAGCCTCAGCTTGTTCAGCTTGTTGTGCAGCGTTTTCAGACTGATGCCGAGGATTTCCGCCGCGCGCGTCTTGTTGTCCCGCGTGTGTTCGAGCGTCATCATGATCAGCCGCCGCTCGGCCTCCTCGACCGTCGTGCCCGGGCCGAGCGCCACCTGCGGCTGGTGCTCGGGCGCGGGCTCGGTCGTGAGCGCCGGCGGCAGATGACCGAGCTCGATGAAGGGCCCGGCCGCGAGAATCGTCGCCCGCTCGACCACGTTACGCAGCTCGCGCACGTTGCCCGGCCAGTGGTATTGCTCGAACAGACGCATGGCCTGGTGGTCGAGACCGGCAATCGCCTTCTGATTGCGTGCGTTGAACTCGGCCAGGAATGCCTGCACCAGAAGCGGCAGATCGTCTTTGCGCTCGCGAAGCGGAGGCAGCCCGATCGAAAACACATTCAGCCGGTAATACAGATCCTCGCGCAGTCTGCCCTTTCGCACCGCCTCCAGCGGATCGGCGTTGGTGGCGGCAATCACCCGCACATCCACCGACTGCTCCTGTCGTCCTCCCAAACGGCGGAACCGGCGCTCCTGCAGCACGCGCAGGAGCTTCACCTGGGTGGTCGGCGTCATCTCGCCGATTTCGTCCAGGAAGAGCGTACCGCGATCGGCCAACTCGAAGCACCCCGGCCGCCGATCGGCCGCGCCCGTGAACGCGCCCTTCTCGTGTCCGAAGATCTCGCTTTCGAGCAGCGTCTCGGGAATGGCCGCGCAGTTGATGGCCACAAACGGGAACGGCGCGCGCGGGCTGAGCCGGTGGATCGTCTGCGCGACGAGCTCCTTGCCGGTCCCCGATTCGCCGGTGATGAGCACCGACGCGCTCGTCGGCGCCGCCTGCTCGACGACCGAGTAGATCTTCCGCATCTCCGGGCTGTTACCGATCATCAGGCCGAACGTCCCCTGCTCGCGCAACTGACGGCGGAGTGCTTTGATCTCGCGGAGCGTGTCGAGGCGCTCGACGATCTTGTCGAGCAGAATCTTCAGCCGTTGGATGTCGACCGGCTTGGTCAAGTAGTCGTAGGCGCCGTCCTTCATCGCCTCGACCGCGGTCTCGACCGTCCCCTGGGCCGTCAAGAGCAGCGTGGTCACGTCGGCGCCCTGCGTGTGAAGCGCGCGCAAGAGCGCGAGACCGTCCATGCGCGGCATCACGAGATCGGAGATCACGATGGCCGGCCGGAAGCTCGTCACTTTGGCCAGGGCCTCCTCCCCGTCCACGGCCGACTCGGCGACAAAGCCCCAGCTCCTGAGGAGCTGTTCGAGACCGATGCGCGCCGCGGCATCGTCTTCGACGATGAGGACACGCTCACCGATGGTGGGCGAGGGCAGCGTGCCGGCCTGGTCGTGAGTATCCGTGGCGAGACTCATGCGTGCGTTCTTGTCCCCCACAATGTCATTTTTACACCCCGAGTGCCCAAAAACATGTCGTTACGCCGGGGCGCATGCGAGTTTCAGGCCATTTTTTCGAGTACCCTGGCGCCATGCCCCGCGATTGGGAGCCAGACCCCTCCCTTTCGAGCCCGGAGCCCCCGTCTCGAGTCGAACATCCGCCGCCTACTCGAGCCGAGCGCGTGCTGGCGCTGCTCGAAGTGCTCATCTGCTCCGACTACCCGACGCAGCTGGCCCTCGGCACGACGATCGCGGCGCTCGGGTACGGCCCCGCGTCGGCCAGTGGGTTGAGCTTCACGTACGTCGTCTTCGTATCGCTCGCCGACACTGTGCTGCTCCTTGCGCTGATCGCGATGTTCCTCGTGATCCGCGGTGAGCGGCCGTCGGATCTCCTGCTGGGCAACCGGAGAGTCGCCTCCGAGGTGCGGGCCGGCGCGTCGCTCGCCCTCGTGGCTCTCGCGCTGGGCGTGACCATCCTGCTGGTCATTCAGCTCGTGGCGCCGTCGCTCCACGACGTTCCGACCAATCCGCTGCAAGGCCTGATTCGGACGCCGCGCGATGCGATGGTGTTTGGTGTGGTCGTGGTGCTGGCGGGCGGAGTGCGCGAAGAAATTCAACGCGCGTTCCTGCTGCACCGATTCGAGCGGTGGCTCGGTGGCGGCGCCGTGGGCGTGCTGACAACGAGCCTGCTGTTTGGGGCCGGGCACAGAATTCAGGGAATCGACGCCGCGATTGCGACGGGGTTGCTGGGCGCGTTTTGGGGGGCAATCTACCTGCGCAGGCGGTCGGTCGTCGCACCGATCGTGAGCCACTCGGGGTTCAACCTGCTGCAGCTCGCGCAGTTTCTGGCCCTGGCCCGCTGAGACCTGCCCCGCGCTGCTGCGGCGAACGCTCGTGTACATCGGCTGCCCAGATCTGCCACCGCACTACTTTCCCACGCTGCTCGAGTACCGGTCGACGATGTCGGCGCGACGCCGGAGCCCGGCAATCCACTCGTCCGCGAGCGTGCGGCGGCGATCGGCCAGAATCGTCTGGATGATGTCCTGGCGCACGTCGGCAAACGAGGCGAGCGCGCCGTTCCGCGTGAAGGTGTCGGGGTGCTCGCGGTAGTAGCGGCCGAGCTCTTCGTCGCCGGGCGGCGCCACGGTGAAGCGCTGGTCGTAGTACGCGCGGATGCGCAGGTCCTGGCGCAGCGTCTCGCGCAAGTGCGTGTCGTCCATGCCGACGCGCGCCATCGCCAGGACCATGGCCTGCGGTGTCGCAAACCTGTCGCGCACAGCCTGCACGGCTCGATCGACGAGGTCGGCGGCAGGCTCGGGGGGCGCGTAGCGATCGACTTCGGCAAGCACGAGCGCGCGATCGATGAGGCGCGACAAGACCTCCCGGGTCGGATCGGACGCGTTGCCCGGCGACACCAGCCCGAGATCGCGTGCTGCCATGACGTCGCTTTGCATGATCAAGTAGCCGCCCGCGACGGCGAGCACGCGATCGATGATCTCGTCGATTTCGTCGGCTGCGGCCGCGGCGCGTGCGCCGCCAGCCATCAGCGAGGCACCGAGCACCAGGCAACCAATCCGAAATCGCACCTCGCGAATCTGCCCTCTGCCCTCTGCCCTTTGCCCTCTGCC